>JAYWDK010000329.1:0-10910 GCA_043779845.1 Betaproteobacteria bacterium
GCCATGTTCTACGGTGCGGGGGTCAGCAAGGTCAAAGAGTTGTTCAAGCTGGCGCGCAAGAACGCGCCCTGCGTGCTGTTCATCGACGAGGTCGACGGCATCGGCAAACGCAGCCAGGGCGGGCCCGGCGGCGGCGCCGAGTCGGAGCTCAATCGCATCATCAACCGCGTGCTGGTCGAGATGGACGGTTTCGAGAGCCTGGACAACGTGGTCGTGGTGGCTGCCACCAACCACGAAGACAACGTCGACGAAGCGATGCGTCGGCCCGGCCGCTTCGACCTGCTGGTTCGCTTGGCGCTGCCGACCATGCCCGAGCGCCGGCAGTTGTTCGAGCTCTATATCGGCAAGCTGGCGCATGACGGCACGGCCGACACGGCGGCGCTGGCGCGCATGACCGCCGGCATGACGCCGGCCGCTATCGCCAACACCGTGAACAAGGCGGCTTCCAGTGCCGCTGAGGCCGGCGCGCAACAGGTGTCATCCGAGCATTTTCTGCGCGCTATCGAGACCCACCAGCTCGGCGGCGAGATCTCGGCCAACAAGGCGCTGCTCAGCCAGAGCACCCGCGAGCGCCTGGCTTACCACGAAGCCGGCCATGCCCTGGTCGGCCACTGGTTGGGCGTGGGGTCAGTGGAGCGGGTCAGCATCGAGCCCCGCGGCCAGGCCCTGGGCGTCACCTACATCAGCCGTGACACCGAGGACCCGCTGTACCAGCAGTGCGAGCTCAGCAATCGCCTGGCGATGATGTTGGGCGGCCGCGAGGCCGAGTTGCTGGTGCAGGGCAGTGTCTCCAGCGGCGCATCGAACGATTTGAAACGCGCGTCCGAGCTGGCCATCAACATGGTCGGCTCGCTGGGATTTTCCAGGGCTTTTGGCTTGTTGAGCGTGGCCGGTGTGCCCAAAGAGCTGCTGGGGCCCGACATCCAGGCCGCCGTGCTGCAAGAAGCCCGCGCGCTGCTCGAGCAGGCCCAGATCCAATGCCAACAACTGCTGGCGCCCCGGCGCTGGCAACTCGACGCGCTGGCGCAGGCGCTGTTGCAGCGCGAGCTGCTGTGTGGCGACGAGCTCAAAGCGCTGCTTGCCCTAAGCGCTGCGCCACTCATTACCGCTGCGTCACTCGCCACCGCTGCGGCTGCCAGCGCGGGGGCACCCGCCGTCAAATTGCCCGGCACGGTTCGCCAGCGCACAGAGCGCGAGCCGGCCGCAGCCTAAATTGGCAGATGTGAGGCCCGCCGATTGCGCCGGCCAGCCTCGCGCCAAATCTTTCAGCGCAGGCAAAGGACAGCAATCGTGAATCGAATCATCTGGCTCGTCGGCGCCGTCGTCATCATCTTGTTTGTCTTGGGCTATTTCGGCCTGCGTTGAGCGTGATGGTGGGCGCTGCGCGCCCGGCGCCTGCGCTCGGTGTGGCTGACCCCCCGTCACGGGGTCGAAACGCGCGACCGCATTGCGCACGGGGCTAGGAGCCTGTCGGGCTTGGAGTCGGGCCCGACCCCAAGCCCGACGGGCTCCTAGCGTCCTTGAGCGGCATCTTGCGCTCAGCGAGAAAAGCAAACTGGCGTGCCGTCAGTGCATGGCGCGTCGTGGTGCTGAGTTGGGTCATGACGCTCGACCCATGCCTTCGCCTGTCCCTGCGCCCCCGCGCAGCAACGCGTGCCGGACGGCGCTCGAATCCTGTTTGATCGACATGACCATCCCTTCAGCGTTGATAGCCAATCAGGCCATGCCGTTGCGGCAGCCAGTCCTGTAGGACGAGAACGACTTCGCGAGCGTTGCTGGCGCGCAGCGGCGGTGCCGCAAGCGAGGCCTTGGCGCTGGAGTCGACCGCAATCAGGTGCCGGCCAGCATGCCGGCCAGCCACAAGCGCTCGACTTGCTCGAACAGCGACACGGCCGGCGTGAACCTCGTGCGGTCGGTGGCCAGCTGGACCCACACCCGGGTATCGTGGGGTCCGGTCTCTAGGAGCCTGTCGGGCTTGGGATCGGGCCCGCGTTGACCCTGAAAATGGGCTCAGCCTAGGCGCCAAGCGCAGCCATACCGCTGGGTATGGCGAGCATTTGCAACGACGGATCAGCCCATTTTCAGAGTCAACCCGAAGGGCCGGGGAGATTTTCGGCACCAGGCGTCGTTGCCGACTCGTTGTGTGGTTGGGCCACACGCCTCGCCAGCGCCTAGCCCGGCACCGAAACTCTCCCCGGCGCGGGCCCGACCCCAAGCCCGACAGGCTCCTAGGGGTTGACCAAATTGCGTTGGGCTGTCTGACACCGCCATGTTAGCCAATTCCCCGGTGAACCGCATGGCGCTAACCCCCGAGCTGCGGGGCCCAGCAGCGTGCTCTGCATCACGTTAACGCGTTGGATGAGTAGTCGGCCGTGCCCGCCAAGGCGCGCAACAGCGCCGCGCGCAAGCGCATCGGCGTGACGGGCTGGGTCAGAAAGTCGTTCATGCCGGCTGCCATGGCTTGGGGGTGATCGCCCGCCTGCGTGGCGGCCGCAAAACCGATCACGGGCAACTGCGCCTTCGTATACCGGGTGCGCAGCGCCGCCGTGGTTTGGAAGCCGCTCATGCCCGGCATCAACGCGTCCATCAGCACGGCGTCAAAGCGCCGGCCCTCGGCCACCGACAGGGCCAACGCCGCCAGCGCCTGCGGGCCATCGGCGGCCCGGGTGACGGACAGCCCCCATTGCGCCAGCAGGGCCACGTCGACCAGCTCGTTCACGTGCTTGCTTTGAACGAGCAGCAAGCGGGCTTCTCTCAGCGGGGGGCCGTCGGCTGGCCCGGCGGGGGGCTCGTCGCCGAGTTCGTCGGTGGCGGGCAAGGGCAACTCCGCGAAGAAGCAACTGCCCTGGCCCGCCTGGCTGACCAAGCCCACCCGGCCGCCCATGCGCGCGGCCAGCTCACGGCAGATCGACAGGCCCAGGCCGGTGCCACCAAAGCGGCGGCTGGTGGATTCGTCGGCCTGCGCGAGGGGCTCAAACAAACTGTCTTGCACAGTGGCGCTCACGCCAGGGCCGGTGTCATGCACTTCAAAGCGCAGGGTGTCGCCGAGCAGCACGCGCACGTCCAGGCGCAAGCGGCCAGTGGCGGTGAACCTGAGCGCGTTCTGCAAAAAGTTGACCAGGATCTGGCGCACGCGCAGCCGGTCGCCGCACACCCACTGCGGCAAGCCGGCGGCCAGGCTGGCCTCAAATACCAGGCCTTGCGCGTTGGCCAGGCCAGCGTAGGTTTGCTGCAGCGAGCGCAGCAGGTGGCGAAGATCAAAGGGCTCGGCCGCCAGTTGCAAGGTGCCAGCCGCGATCTTGGCCACGTCCAGGATGTCGGCGATCACCTGGGCGAGCACGTCGGCGCTTGCGCCAATCTGCTGCAGGTACTGGCGCTGCTGGCCGGGCGCGAGACCGGGCTGGGTGGCCAGCCGGGCCAGGCCCATCAGGCCGTTCAGCGGGCCAGGCAACTCGTCGCTGGTATTGGCGAGCGAGGCGCTGTCGGTGCTGTCAGCGCACTTGACGCAGTGGATGACTTCGGCGGTGTCGCGTGCCGCCGCCAGGTCTTTTTTGGCCTCGCGGGCCCGCGTCACGTCTTCGGCAATCCAGATCGTACCCGCATCATGGGCATGGTTCGGGTCAATGGCTTTGGCCCGCAGCCGCACCAGGAACAGGCTGCCGTCAAAGCGCATGGCCTGGCGTTCCAGGTCCACCACGTCGCCATGCTGCAAGGCCAGGCCCACTTCGTCGGTCACGCCTTTGCACTCGGCATCGCTGGGCCACACCACATGCGCGGCCTGGCCCGCCAGCGTGTCCACGGGCCAGCCATACATCTGCTCAAACTGGGCGTTGGCCAGCACAAACTGGTGCTCGCGGGTGAAGGCGATGCCCACGGACGCGTTGTTCAGGATGGCTTCGCGCTCCAGCCGCACCCGCACCGACTCGGATCTGTCGCGCGCATTGAGGAGCAGGTAGACCATGCCGTTGCTCTCGTAGCGCGCGGCCGAGATCAGCAGCGGCAGCGGCCGGCCTTGCTTGGTCATGAAGTCAACCTGCAAGTCGGCCACCACGCCGATCTCGCTGAGGGTGGTGACCATGCGGTCGCGGTCAGCCACATTGCGCCACAGGCCGATCTCCACCGAGTTGCGGCCCACCACCTCGTCAGTCGGGTAGCCCGTCAACCGGGTGAAGCTGTCGTTGACCATCACGAAGTTGCCGCTGGCGAGCTCGGTCAGGGCAATGATGTCGGGGCTGAGCGAGACCACACTGGCCAGCATGGCCTGCGATCGCTGCAGCGCCTGCACCGAGCTGCGGCGCTCGGTTTCATCGATGACCATCGACAGCACGGCTGGCGCGCCGGCGTGGTTGGCGTGTGAATCCATCGCCTTGACCATCACCAGGCGGCCGTCAAGCGTGCGCAAGGTCAGATCCAGGGGCGGCAGGGCGCGGCCGTCGGGCAACAGCTCGGCCTCGCTGGCGCGGGCCTGGGCACGGGCCCAGTCGGCCGCCACCACGTGGTCGGCCAGCAGGCTGTGGCCCAGCATCTCTGGCACCGACGCGTAGCCCAGCAGCGCGGCGGCAGCCGGGTTGGCGTCAACGATGAGGCCGTTTTGCTGCAGCGTCAGGGGCGACGGCAAACGCTTGAACAGCTCGTGGTAGCGCGCCTCGGTGGCGGTCACTGCGGCCTGGGTATGGGTTTCGGCGGTGATGTCGCGCGCCACGCCCCAATAGCCAATGAAGCAGCCATCGGCGTCATGGCGCGGCTCGGCATTGCCGATGTAGCAGCGCACCGCCTCGCCGCCCGTCTCCCAGAAGAACACCATGTCGCGCAGCTTGTTGCGGGACTCCATCTCGGCCCGCAGCAGGTCGCGCTCGTCGGCGGTCAGGCGCAGCATGACCATGTCCCAGGGCAGCCAGCCCAGCGCCTGGTGAACCTTCACAAAGCTGCCCTCGCCATTGCAGCGGGCCACCTGGGTCAGGCGCAACGTGGCGTCGGTCTCCCAATAGGTGCTGGTGGCAATGCCGAGCAGGGTGCGAAAGCGCAGCTCGCGGGTGTCGGCGGCAACCAAATGCTGGCGCACGAGCCTGGCCACCACCCGGCCCACCATGGCCCCGGTCAGGATGACCGCGCAGTGCATCACCAAACGGTTGGCCAGCGTGGGCCCGATGGCCGGTGCGGGCAACCAGCGTTGGGACTCGGCCCAGCCCAGCGCCAGTGCCACGCCCACCGCCAACACGGTGCTGCTGCGGCTCACGCGCTGCGACTGCGCCGCATTGGCCATGCACACCACCAGGCCAAAAAACATCAGGCCGGGCGTCTGCAGGCCCCAGCCGCTGATGGCCGCCAGAATGCCCACCAAGGCCAGCCCCGCCAGCACCAGCGCGGGAAAGAGTTGGGCAATGCGCGCGGGCGGCAAGCGCCTGGCCCCTACCGCCACCGCGCCCAGCAGCGCGTAGCCCAGCAATACCGACAAGCGGTTGCTCATGGGTACTTTGGCGGGCAGCAGCAGCGTGGCCACCAGGCCCAGCGCGCAAACCATGGCCATCATGCCGAAAAAGACGCGGGCGAAGCTGCGCTGCAACGCGGTATGCAGATCAAGTTCGATCGGCGGCGGCGGCGATGATGGGTGGGTAAATTCTGGAATGGACACGGCAAGCAGACCTGGCCCTGACGGCTGGGCCTGAATAAGTGTCAGTGTCGCAGTAGGCCGATGGCCTGACGTCCCACCAGTCGGGGGTGGTGGTGTGCACTTTGGCGCGGTTGTTGCCCGCCCGTGCATGACAAAGGCGCGCGGCGCGCGGACAAAGCCTCCACCGCGCGCTGGCGCGGCGGGGGAGCGGTCTATCGCGCGGCGTTCAGCGCACGCCGCGCGGTGTCGGCCACCAGGCGCGCCGCGCTCGCAAAATCGGCGCCCGCCGACGCATAAAGCACGGCGCGTGAGCTGTTGACGACAATAGTGCCCGTGGTGTTGGCCCCTGCGGCGTCGCTGCGCCAGCCGGCCCGCACCGTGGCCGCCACATCGCCGCCTTGCGCGCCCACGCCAGGGATCAGCAGCGGCAGCGTGGGCGCCAGCTTGCGCACCCGCTCGATCTCGCCGGGGTAGGTGGCGCCCACCACCAGGCCGAGCTGGCCGCTGTGGTTCCAGGGGCCGGCGGCCAGGCGGGCGATGTACTCGTACAGCAGGTCGGCGGGCTGGCCATCGAGCCCGCACAGGCGCTGGGCTTGCAAGTCGCTGCCGCCGGGGTTGCTGGTGCGGCACAGCAGGATCAGGCCTTTGCCCTCGTAGCGCAGATAAGGCTCGATCGAGTCAAAGCCCATGAACGGCGATAGCGTCACCGCGTCGGCCTGGTATCGCTCGAAGGCCTCCACCGCGTATTGCTGGGCGGTGGCGCCGATGTCGCCGCGCTTGGCGTCCAGGATCACCGGCACCTTGGGCGCCACGCGGCGCATGTGCGCCATCAGCTGCTCCAGCTGGTCTTCGGCGCGGTGCGCGGCAAAGTAGGCGATCTGCGGTTTGAAGGCGATCACCAGATCCTTGGTGGCGTCAACTATTGCTGCGCAAAAATCAAAGATGCGGCGAGCATCGCCCTGCCACGCCCCGGGGAACCTGGCAGGCTCCGGATCAAGCCCCACGCACAGCATCGACTCATTGGCGCGCTCGGCGGCCAGCAGTTGGTCGGTGAATTTCATCGTGGCGGCCTGGCGTCAGACGCGCTTGGCCAGCTCGGCCGCCAGCCCCGTGTAACTGCCGGGCGTCATGGCCAGCAGGCGCGCCTTGTCTTCTTCGGGCAAGGCCAGCGCGGCCACGAAGCCCAGCATCAAATCCTGCGTCATGGGCTGGCCACGGCTGAACTTCTTGAGCTGCTCGTAGGGCTCGGGCAGGCCGTGGCGACGCATCACCGTTTGCACGGCTTCGGCCATCACTTCCCAGGCGCCGTCGAGGTCAGCGCCCAGCGCGGCGGCGTTCACCTCCAGCTTGTCGAGGCCACGCGCCAGTGAGTCGAGCCCCAGCACCGCGTAGCCCAGCGCCGTGCCCATGTTGCGCAGCACCGTGCTGTCGGTCAGGTCACGCTGCCAGCGGCTGATGGGCAGCTTTTGGCTCAGGTGGGTGAGCAGCGCGTTGGCCAGGCCAAAGTTGCCCTCGGCGTTTTCAAAGTCAATCGGGTTGACCTTGTGCGGCATGGTGGACGAGCCCACCTCGCCCTCTTTCAGGCGCTGCTTGAAGTAGCCCAGCGAGATGTAGCCCCACACGTCGCGGCTCCAGTCGATCAGGATGGTGTCGCAGCGTGACACCGCGTCAAACAGCTCGGCCATGGCGTCGTGCGGCTCGATCTGCGTGGTGTAGGCGTTGAAGCTCAGGCCCAGGCCTTGCTCGACCACTTTTTGGCTGAACGCCGGCCAATCGGTGTTTGGATAGGCTGCCAGGTGGGCGTTGTAGTTGCCAACGGCGCCGTTCATCTTGGCCAGCAGCTTGACGTCGGCAATGCGCGCGCGGGCCGTCACCAGCCGGGCCACCACGTTGGCGATCTCTTTGCCCACGGTGGTGGGCGTGGCGGTTTGGCCGTGGGTGCGGCTGAGCATGGGCAGCTCGGCCAGGGCCACGGCCATGCCGCGCAGCTTGTTGATGACGCGGTCCACGGCGGGCAGCAGCACCTGGGCGCGCGCTTCTTTGAGCATCAGCGCGTGGCTGGTGTTGTTGATGTCTTCGCTGGTGCAGGCAAAGTGCACAAACTCACCGGCGGCTTCAAGCTCGGCGCGGCCCTTGAAGGCGGTTTGGCGCAGCCAATACTCCACCGCCTTGACGTCGTGGTTGGTGGTGCGCTCGATGTCCTTGATGGCTTGCGCGTCGTCTTCCGAGAAGCGCAGCACCAGCGAGCGCAAATAGCTGCGTGAGGCTTCGCTCAGCGCTTTGAATTCATCAAAACCGGCGTCCGACAAGGCGATGAACCACTCCACCTCCACCTGCACGCGGCGGTGCATCAAACCAAACTCGGACATCAGCGGGCGCAAGGCGGCCACCCGCGAGGCATAGCGACCATCCAGCGGCGACAGGGCGGAGAGGGCGGAAAGTGTCATGGCGGCCTGCGGTTTGGCGGTGACTGAAGCGGCGGTTGGGGTGCACCATCAGCACCCCAAGCCACCCCCGGGACGACCCGCAATTCTAGGAGACTGTCGGGGTGACCCGGATGGTGCCCGCAGAACGCCGCTTGTCGCCTTGGTCGATTTACCTGGCGCTGCCGTGCCGGATGGCCGTTATGTCGCTGGTGCGTGTGGTGACGCGTGTGCCGACGCGTCAAACCAGCAAGCAGCAATCGGCGCGCAGCAGCGCCTCACCCGTGTCGGCGAGCTTGACCCGGGCCTGGGCTTGAGTCAGATACAGCGCCACCGGGCTGCCCCCCACATGCCGCAGCACATGGGTGCCGCTGGCCAAGGCTTTGCCGCTGCGCGCAAACACCAGCGAGAACTGTTCTGTCTGTCCATCGCTGCGATGGGCATGCACCTGGCGCAGCACCAGCGTGGTGGCGGCGCCATGGCCAAACACCTCAAAGTGATCACCCACGCGGCGCTGCCACGCAGCTTGCTGGCCTCCGAGGGTGGGCGAGGCCGCGCCCGTGGCTGCGGCCGCATTGGCGTTCAGCTTGCTCGTCGTTGCCGCCCGGCCGCCACCCGTCAACAGGCTGCCGCCAGCCGCCAGCACAAATTCACGCTTGTTCATTGCCAATCTCCATCGCTTCAGTTGTCGACCTGCACGCCAGGTCAGCCGCCACGGCCTGCCAGGCCATGCGCTGGTGCACGCCCTGGGGGGCGCCCACGGGCAAAAAACCCAGGCGCTCATACAAGCGCCGCGCCGGGTTGCCGGCTTCGACGTGAATCGTCACCGCCCGCGCGCTGGTTTGGGCCTGCCGCATCAGCTGTTGCAGGCAAGCAGCGCCAATGCCCAGGCCGCGGTGCTCGGCCAGCAAGGCGATGTCCAGCACGTGGATCGCCGCGGGGCGCTGGTGCAGCCACAACCGGCCCACGTCATGCCACTCGCCACCGTGCAAGGCCACCACCACCGAGTGTTGCGCGTCGGGCCAATGGGCCAGGTAGTGTGCGGCTTGCGCCCGGTACTGCATGGCCACGAAGGCCTGGCGTTGCGCGGCATCCCAGGGCGTGAGCGCCATCTCGTCGGCCCGGGTGCCGGCATAAACGCGCTGAAAAAAAGCGTCGTCGGCCAGGGTGGCAGGTCGCAAAGCCCAGTCCATGGTGGCTTTTAGCTGCGCGCCGGAAAAACGCCCTGCAGCGCGATGCAAAACATCAGCGTCAGGCAAGGGGGGCGGTTTTCATGCGGCAGCGATTGCCCGGCCGCCGCCAATGAGGTGCCGGCCATGGCTGCCATGGCGCCCGGAATGCGGTAGGCCGGCGCGCCCGTGGCCGTGGGCGAAAGCGCGGCGCCGGCCGGGTTGGTGGTGGTGGGCGCAGCAGTTGCCATCAAGGCGTGCGCGTGCGGCGGCAGTTGGGCGGCGCTCAAGGTGACCGTGGCTTGCCCGCCCTGCTCGCCCAGATCGCGGATGCTCAGGCCCTGCCCCTGGCCAAAGCCGATGGCCAGGTTGCCCATCAGGTTGGGCAAGCCAAAGTTGCTTTGACCGTTGCCGCCATAGGTGGTGCCCAGCAGCGAAAACAGCGCCGTGTTCTGGCTGATGGGCAAAAGCTGGCCGTCACACGCGGCCCAACCCCTGGGCGCGAAGTTGAAGCCAAACATGCGGATTTCAGCAACAAAGGGTTCAGCCATGGTTTGCTCCTCAGTATTGCTGCGGATAGATGCCGAACAGCGAAATGATGTAGTTCACGGCCAGGTAGGGCGCCATGTTGTCGTGCGCTTGCCCACCGCCGGTTGGCGTGATGGCCGCAGCGGCCATCGGCTGGGTTGGCGGCGACGTGCCGTAAACATTGATCGCCGTGGCGGCCAGCAAACCGCCGCTGGGCCCGGTGGCCGCGTTGGCCGTTGCCGACGAGGCCATCAGCGTGTGCGTGTGCGGCGGCATTTGCGCGGCGCTGAGCGTCACGGTCTCGCTGCCGCCCAACTCGCCCATCATGCGGGGGCTCAAGCCCGGTCCCTGGCCCTGGTGCACGGGCACCCGGCCCCGCAGATCAGGCAGCGCAAAAGTAGTTTGGCCATCGCCACCGTAGGTGGTGCCGATCAGGCTGAAAAGCGTGACGTTTTCACTGATGGCCACCAGCTGGCCCTGGCAAAAAGCCCAGCCGTTGGGCGCAAAGTTACCGCCAAAGAGCCGGATCTCGCCAATGTAAGGGTTGGCCATGGTGGGTCTCCTTGCCGGGTTCGGTTCAGTTTTGCGACGGGAAAATGCCCGTCACGGCGATGACGAAATTCAGCGTGCTGAAGGGTTGCATGTTGGGATGGGCTTGGCCGCCCCCCGACGCACTGACGGCGGCGGGGTGCATGGCCACCGGCGCGCCGGCCGCCGGGGCGGCGTACATCGCCGGCCCGGTTCGCGGCCGAGCGGCCGGCAGGGCGGTGCCCGGCGCGCCCGCATTGGCCAGGTCGGTGCCGGCCATCAGCGCGTGGCCGTGCGCGGGCATTTGGTTGGTATTCAAGGTGACGGCTTCAACCCCGGCGGCCTGGCCTTGCACCAGGCCGGCGCCGCGATGCACGGCCGCCCGCCCGCGCAGGTCAGGCAGCGCAAAAGTGGTCTGGCCGTTGCCGCCATATTGCGTGCCCAGCAGCGAGAACAGCGCCTGGTTCTGGTTGATGGGAAGCAACTGCCCGTCACAAAGCGCCCAGCCCTTGGGGGCGAAGCCGAAACTCATGATTCTTATCTCTGATAGAAAAGGTTCTGCCATGGTTGACGACTCCCGTTAATAAACTGCCGCATGATTCCCGGCCGGTCGGCGCCGGGACAGTTTCACTCCGCGCTGTTCCCGGCGCG
>JAYWDK010000330.1:0-10885 GCA_043779845.1 Betaproteobacteria bacterium
GTTGTACATGGGTTATGTGGGTTTCTCAGTGGCCTACGCGTTTGCCATTTCGGCGCTGATCGGCGGCAACCTCGACGCCACCTGGGCCCGCTGGACCCGCCCCTGGACGGCAGCCGCCTGGGTGTTTTTGACCTTCGGCATCGGCTTGGGCAGCTGGTGGGCCTACAACGAGCTGGGCTGGGGCGGCTGGTGGTTTTGGGACCCGGTTGAAAACGCGTCCTTCATGCCTTGGCTGGTCGGCACCGCCTTGATCCATTCACTGGCGGTGACTGAAAAACGCGGCAGCTTCAAGGTCTGGACCGTGCTGCTGGCGATCATGGCGTTTTCGCTGTCGCTGCTGGGCACGTTTCTGGTTCGCTCGGGCGTGTTGTCGTCGGTGCATGCCTTCGCGGTTGATCCCCGGCGTGGCCTGTTCATCCTGGCTTTTTTGGTGCTGGTGATCGGCGCGTCGCTGATCTTGTACGCCTGGCGCGCGCCCAGCGTCGGCCTGGGCCAGCGCTTTGGCTTGTTGTCCAAGGAGAGCATGTTGCTGGTCAATAACATGCTGCTGGTGGTGGCTTGCGGCGCCGTGCTGCTGGGCACGCTGTACCCGCTGCTGCTCGATGCGTTGGGCCTGGGCAAGATCTCGGTCGGCCCGCCCTACTTCGACACCGTGTTTGTGCTGATGATGGCGCCTTTGCTGCTGTTGATGGGCGTGGGCCCCTTGATGCGCTGGAAGCAAGACGATCTCTCGGTGCTGGCGTGGCGCTTGCGCTGGGCGCTGGTGGCCGCCGTGGTGGCCGCGCTCGCCACGGGTTGGTTGGCGGGGCGCATCGCACCGGCCACCACGGGTGGGCTGGTGCTGGCTTACTGGATCGTGGCCAGCATGGGCGTTGATCTGCTGGGCAAACTGCGCCCGCCACGCTTGGCCGGCCAAGGCAAGGGTGGCAGCATGTTGGGCCGCGCCCGGTTGCTGCCCAGGGCCATGGTGGGCATGATGATCGCCCACCTGGGCGTGGCGTTTTTTGCCTTTGGCGTGGCGATGGTCAAGACCTACGAGACCGAGCGCGACGTCAAGATGGGCCCTGATACCAGCACCGAGATTGCCGGATACCGCTTCCGCATGTTGTCGGTCAAGGATGTTGAAGGCCCCAATTTCATCGCCGCGCAGGGCCTGATCGAGGTCAGCCGCGGTGGCCAGGTGATCGCCATGCTGGAGCCCCAGAAACGCATCTACCGCGTGCAGAACAACCCCATGACCGAGGCGGCGGTGGACAGCAACGCCTTGCGTGATCTTTACGTCTCGATGGGCGAGCGCCTGCCCACCGGCGAGTGGATCGTGCGCGTACAGCACAAACCCTTCATCGTGTGGATTTGGGGCGGTTGCCTGGTGATGATGCTGGGCGGCATCTTGGCCGCCAGCGACCGGCGCTACCGCGTGCGCCAATCCCAGGCGGCATTGTTGCCGGCGGGTGCGGCCACCACGGGGCGTGCATCATGAGCGCCCCCAAACCTGACGCTTCGCGTCAGGCCCCCCGAGGGGGTCAAGAAAACTCGGGAGCGGCCCGTCGTTTCCTTGCGAGCCGCTTCTTGTTGCCGTTAGGCCTGTTTCTCGTGCTGGTGGTGTTTTTGGCGGTGGGGCTGCGGCTGGATCCGCATGAAGTGCCGTCGCCGCTTATCGGCAAGCCCGCGCCCACGTTTGCGGCCCCGGCCTTGGCGCGGCCCGAGGCCACTTTGCGCCGTGATGACTTGCTGGGCCGCGTCTGGATGCTCAATGTGTGGGCCTCTTGGTGCGGCGCCTGCCGCGACGAGCACCCGGTGCTGGTGGCGTTTTCAAAGCGCGCCCTGGTGCCCATCTACGGCCTGAACTACAAGGACAAACGCGAAGACGGCCTGGGCTGGTTGCGGCAATTGGGCAACCCCTACACCGATTCAGTGTTTGACGCCGATGGCCGCATCGGCATTGATTACGGCGTGTACGGCGTGCCCGAGACCTTCATCATTGACCGCACGGGCGTCATTCGTCTCAAGCACACCGGGCCGATCACACCCGACGTGCTGCGCGACAAGATCGAGCCGATGCTGAGGAAGCTCAATGCCTGATCTCTCTATGCATCTTTCGCCGTTCCGCCAAAAAGTGGGTCGCGTATTTTGTTGGTTATCAACGGGCACGTCGGTGCTGTTGCTGGCCGGGCTGTTGATGCTGCCCGCTGCCGACGCCTGGGCCACCGAGGCCCCATCGGCCGCCGCCAACCCCCAAATCGAAGCCCGCATGATGGTGCTGGCCGCCGAGTTGCGCTGCCTGGTTTGCCAAAACCAGACCATCGCCGATTCACACGCCGGGCTGGCCGAGGATCTGCGCCAGCAGATCCGCGAGATGTTGGCCAAAGGCATGACCGAGCAGCAAATTCTCGACTACATGACCGATCGCTACGGCGACTTTGTGCTCTACCGCCCGCCGTTCAAGGCCACCACGGTGTTGTTGTGGGTGGGCCCCGCGCTGCTGATGGTGGGCGCGCTCGGCGCGCTGGCCCTGGTGCTGCGCCGGCGCCAGCGCCTGGGCGCCGACGCCTTTGACCCCGACACCCCAGACGACGAAACCCCGCATGAGCCGACTCGATGAACTGAAACAACAGCTCGCCCAACTGGACGAGTTGATCAAAAGCGGCGTGCTCACCGGTGAATCCGCCCGCCAAGCCCGTGACAAGCTTGAAGCCGACGTGCTGGCGGCCGTGCTGCAACCCGCCACCGCAGAAGTTGCTAGAACCGGTGCTGCCACCAGCGCGGGTGATCTGCCGGCGCCGTCAAAGCGGTTGATGTGGGGGTTGTTGGCGTTTGTGGTGGTGTTTGGTGCCACCGGCTACGCCTGGCTGGGCAACCGCGAGGGCCTGGCCTTGGCGCCCGGCGCCTCGTTACCCGCAGCGCCCGTGGCCACTGATGCCGGTAGCGCGCCGCACACCCTGGGCAGCAGCCAGATCGAGGCCATGGCCGAGCGCCTGGCCGAGCGGCTCAAGGCCAAGCCCGACGATGCCGAAGGCTGGGCGATGTTGGGCCGCTCGTACAGCGTGTTGGGCCGCAATGACCAGGCGCTGGTGGCCTACCAGCGTGTGATCCAGCTGCTGCCCAAGGACGCGCAGGCCCTGGCCGACTACGCCGACGCGCTGGGCGTGAAAAACGGCAACAAGCTCGATGGCGAGCCCGAGAAACTGATCAACCAAGCCCTGGCGCTGGACCCCGACAACCCCAAGGCCTTGTTCCTGGCTGGCACCGTGGCGCTGGAGCGCGGAGACGCCGCAGGCGCGGTTCGCCACTGGGAGCGGGCCATGCCCAAGATCGAGGCGGGCAGCAACATGGCGCGCCAGTTGCAAGGCGCGCTGGACGAGGCGCGCCAGCGTGCCGGATTGCCGCCATCAACGCCCACCGCCACCGCCACAGCCACCACCGCCGAGCCAGCGCTGGCGACAGCGCCAGGCGGCGCGGCCACAGCCGGCGCTGCATCGCCGGGTGCCACCATCAGCCCACCCGCCGCAGCGGTGGCCCCGGGCGCGGGCGTGCAGGTGCGCATCAGCCTGGCGCCCGCGCTGGCCGCCAAGGCATCGCCCGACGACACCGTTTTCATCTTTGCCCGCGCGCTGCAAGGTCCCAAGGCGCCGTTGGCCATCCAGCGCCGGCAAGTCAAAGACTTGCCCCTTGAGCTCACCCTTGACGACACCATGGCCATGAGCCCGGCGCTGCGCCTGTCCACCGTCACCCAGGTGGTGATCGGGGCACGCATCAGCAAGAGCGGCAACGCCATGCCGCAGCCCAGTGATCTGCAAGGTTTGTCGCCCACGGTGGCCGTGGGCGCAAAAGGCGTGCAGCTGGAGATTGGCGAGACCGTTCGTTAAGTTTGCGCGGCGCAGGGCGCTGGCGCCGTCGCCCCTATCATCCTGGTCAAACCCCCTTCGGAGCGTGCCGTGAATGCCCTGAACTCTGTGCCCACTGTTGCCACCTGTGACCTTTGCGATGCCTACAAAACCGACAGCAGCGGTGCCTTCCGCGTGCTGCCGCCGGTGTTTCACGCCTACGGCGGGCGCGCCGCGTTTGCCGGGCCTGTGGCTACCGTCAAATGCCACGAAGACAACACCTCCGTCAAGGCGGCGGTGGAGTCGCCCGGCCTGGGCCGCGTGCTGGTGGTGGATGGCGGCGGTTCACTGCGCCACGCCTTGGTGGGCGGCAACCTGGCCGCCGCCGCCACGCGCAACGGCTGGGTGGGGCTGGTGGTTGATGGCTGCGTGCGCGACGTGGCCGAGCTCAACGCCTGCGACATCGGCATACGGGCCTTGGCGCTGATGCCGCTGCCCACCGAGCGCCGCCACGCGGGCTTGGTGGACGTGCCGGTGCAGGTGCAAGGCGTGTGCGTGCGGCCGGGGGATTGGCTGGTGGCCGACGCCGACGGTATCGTGGTGCTGGGGGCGTCCCTGGTCGCATGATGTTCGGCAAACCCTTCAAAAAAGCGGCCATGGCACGGGCCGCCAAAACAGCGGCAGCGGCGGCGTCGCCGCAGGCCCCGCACACGCCCGACGCGCTGGCCAGCACCGCAGCGCGCTGCCGCAAGCGCGTCACGCAGCGCGCGCTGCTGGGTGCGGGCGTGGCCATGGTGCCCATCCCAGGCGTGGATTGGGTCACCGACGTCGGCTTGCTGGTCAAGCTGCTGCCCGAAATCAGCGCTGCATTTGGCTTGAGCCCGGCCCAGGTGGAACGCCTGGCGCCCGAGCGTCGGGTGGTCGTCTACAAAGCCATTTCAGCGGGCGGCGGGATGGTGCTGGGTCGCATGGTCACGCGTGAGCTGGTGATGGGCTTGCTCAAGGCCGTGGGCGTGCGCCTGAGTGCACAGCAAGCCGCCAAGTACCTGCCCGTGGCGGGGCAGCTGGTGTCGGCGGCGCTGACGTTCTCGGCGCTCAAATACGTGTGCGAGCAGCACATCCAACAGTGCGAATCAGTGGCTCGCCAACTGATGCTGCCGGCCCCGGCCCAAAAGTAGGCTAGAATCTGATCTTTCGGGGCGTAGCGCAGCCTGGTAGCGCATCTGGTTTGGGACCAGAGGGACGCGAGTTCGAATCCCGCCGCCCCGACCATCTTGACAAAAAAAGGGCCACGCAACAGCGTGGCCCTTTTTTCATGGCCGCGCCAAACTCGGCGCGGCAGTCAACATGTCGGATTCAGGCTTGGCGGCGGCTTGCGGCCAGCAAACCGGCCAGGGCGATCGCCACCAGTGAATACGCGGCAGGTTCGGGCACCGAGTTGCCGCCCACCGAGACCAGCGGAATCGCCGTGAACACCACAAAGTCTTGGGCCACGCTGCTGTACAGGCGCTGCGCGTCAAACGAACTGGTGGCACGCACGTCGCTGATGGCGGTCAACCAACTGTCGGCCAGGCCAAGTGCTGCGGTGTTGGGGCTGTTGGCCTTGAACGCCCCCGCGCTCAAGCTCAAGCTGCCGCCGGTTTCGTTGACGATCTCCCACACGGCCAATTGAAACGCGGTGCTTTTGTCCGTCGTGTCCACGTTGCGCCCGGCCAGCGTGTACAGCTTGCCCAGCAAGTTGGCCTGGGTGCTGCTGAAACCATGGGTAGACCCATTGGCGACCTGCGTGTAGTCGTAGGTCTGGTTGAAAGTGAATGACTGGTAGATGTCGGTGCAATAGGTCAAAAACGAGGTGCTGGCACCGCCGTTGGTGCGCATGTTGCCGGTGAATTCACCCGCCCCAATGCCTGTCATGCTGGTTTGGTTGATCGTGAGATTCACCGCCGAGTAGCTGTGGGCAAAACCGGTGATGGTCAGCGCCATCGTATTGCTGGCCGAAGGGCTGGCGATCAAACCGGCCGATGCCGAGGTCGAGAGCAAAGCGGTCGTTAGCAGCAAAGCAGAGCGAATCATCATGTGAGCCTTTGGGTTGTTCAGCGCGCAAGCGGGGCGCCGTCGGGCGCTTCTGAACAACACATCGGCCAACTGGCGCAGATCTGAAGCCATGCGTGCAACAAATCGCCATGCGTGTGGCGGATTGCCTACTGGCACCCATCGCCACTCACTGGCACCCACCGGCACGGCCGGCCAGGCGGGGCACGCCATGGCGTTCACCGGCCGGCGCCGCTGCGCGGTTTGGCAAGAATGACAATGCCCTTTGCCATGGCCACTCGCAAGCCAAACCCGCAACGCCGCCCGCGCCACCACCACCATGTTTATGTGGTGGCGCTGGATGATCGTGTCTGGAACGAGCCGAGTTTTCGCAAGGCCAATCCCGAATACCACCTCGGCAAGCCGTTCGTCTACGTGGGCATGACCGGGCTTGATCCCGACCTGCGTTTTGACCGGCACAAGGCCGGCGTGCAGGCCAATCGATTTGTCTTGCAGTACGGGCTGCGGCTAGTGCCCGCGCTGTATGAGGTCTACAACCCGATGCCCTACGACGCGGCCCGCGACACGGAGGTTGAGCTCGCCATTGGCCTGCGTGAAGCCGGCTACGGCGTGTGGCAGGCCTGATGCAAAAATCCCCAAAAGCCCATCAAAACCTGCACAGGAAATGACGACATGTCCTATGAACAACCGGTTTACCAAGCCCTGGGCGCCAGCGGCCTGAAAGTCTCAAAACTTTGGCTGGGCACGATGATGTTTGGCGACCAGACGCCCGAGGCCGAGGCGGCCAACATCGTGGCGACGTCGTTGGATGCCGGGCTCAACGCCATCGATACCGCCGATGTTTACGCGGGTGGTGAATCCGAGCGCATCGTCGGCCGTTTGATCGCGCCCAACCGCGATCACTGGGTGCTGGCCACCAAGCTGGCCAACCCAGTGGGGCCGGGCCCCAACCAGCGCGGCCTGTCGCGCCGCCACGTGATGCAGGCGGTGGACGCCAGCCTGGCGCGCCTGGGCACCGATTGGATTGACGTGCTCTACCTGCACCGCGACGACCCCACCACGCCGCTGGAAGAAACCTTGGCGGCCGCGGCCTTGCTGATCGAGCGAGGCCGGGTTCACTATTTCGGCTTGTCCAATTTCCGCGCCTGGCGCGTGGCGCAGGTGGTTGAAATGTGCCGCGCCATGGGCCTGCCCGCGCCCATCGTGTGCCAACCACCGTACAGCGCGATGTCGCGCCAGATCGAGACCGAGTTGCTGCCCTGCTGCGCGCACTATGGCGTGGGCGCGGTGGTGTACAGCCCGCTGGCGCGTGGCGTGCTCAGTGGCAAATACACGCCCAATGCTGCGCCGCCCGAAGGCTCACGCGCGGCGCGCAACGACCCGCGCATTCTGCAAACCGAGTTTCGGCCCGAGTCACTGGCGCTGGCGCAGCGCGTGGCCGAGCACGCGCGCGCACGTGGCCTCACGCCCACACAGTTGGCGCTGGGCTGGGTGTGGAACAACCGCCTTGTGAATGGCCTGATCGGCGGGCCCAAAACCCTGGCGCAGTGGCAGGACTATCTGGACGCCATGAACGCCCCGTTCACGGGCGAAGACGAGGCGTTTGTGAGTGGCCTGGTCAGCACCGGCCACGCGTCTACCGCCGGCTACAACGACCCGGCCTACCCGGTGATGGGGCGCGTGCCCAAGATCGCCTGAAGACGCCAATGCAGGGTGTGCCGAGCGCCTGCCTCACTGGGGAGCGACTGGTGCAGCTTGGCGCGATTGTCCAGCCCTGTCGTGCGTCAACCTGACCTGAAAAAAGCCCCTAAGTGCTTGATTTACTTAGGGGCTTGCGTCGTCTTGGGTCAATCTGAAGGCCTGTCTTGGTCTGCCCGGAGGGGATCGAACCCCCAACCCCCGCCTTAGAAGGGCGGTGCTCTATCCAGTTGAGCTACGGGCAGACAGCGGTCGATTCTAGGAGGCGGCTTGCCAGCATCTTGGTTGAGGGGGTTGTATTGTCTTGAATTGGACTATCATCAAAAAATAGTTCAAAACCGGAGTCAGCCATGCTTGTTGCCCGCGAGCCGTCATTCGCTGCGAGTGCCTTGTCTGCCGAGCAGCTTTCAGCCGCCGGCTTGCGTGCTTTTGCCCGCATCGCCGATCTGTGGGGCTTGTCAGTCGACGAGCAGCTGTGCCTGCTGGGGCAGCCGCCACGGTCCACTTTTTTTGCGTGGCGCAAACACCCCGAGTTGGCCCGCTTGCCGCGCGACACGCTTGAGCGTTTGTCCAACCTGCTGGGCATCTACAAAAGCCTGCAAATTTTGCTGCCTGAGCCCGCTGCCGCCGATGCCTGGGTGCGCCAGCCCAACTTGGCGCCGCTGTTTGGCGGGCGCTCGGCGCTGCAACACATGCTGGCAGGCAACGTGAGCGACCTGAACTGGGTGCGCCGCTACTTGGACGGCGTGCGGGGTGGGGGCTGGTCTTGATGGCCGCCGAGTTGGGCCCAGCGCTGCGCCGGGTGCGTTGGACGCAGGCTTGCCGCATCGTGCCTACCCGGTATCCGAGCGTGTATTTGTTTGATCGCGTGGCCGACGCCGGCGATTTTGACGCCCTGTACGCGCTGGAATCGATGAGCAACGAACGCGTGCGCGACGAGCTGGGCCAGGTTGAGCGTGTGCCGCCAGAGCAGCGTATTTTTGGCCTCGGCAGCGGGCCCATCATGGCGGCGTTCACCCACGTCAACCAGGAGGGCAGCCGATTTTCGGCCGGCGCGTTTGGCGTGTTTTATGCCGCGCGTGACCGGCCCACCGCCATTGCCGAAACGCGCTACCACCATGCTCGCTTTTTGGCCGCCACCGCGCAGCCGGCCATGCACTTGCCCATGCGCCTGTACCACTTGGCGGTGGACGCACGCTTGCATGATTTGCGGCCCGCAGGCGCCGTGCCCGACGCGGTTTACCACCCCGATGACTACGGCGCCGGCCGGGCCCTGGGCGCGGCTTTGCGCCTGGCGGGCTCGGCGGGTGTGGCCTTTCGCAGCGTGCGCCATCCGCGTGGCCAGAACGTTGGCTTGTTCACCCCGCGCGCGGCCAGTGCGTGCCTGCACGCGGCGCAGTTGCTGTACGTGTGGGACGGGCAGGGCTTTGCCGATGTCTACGAGAAGCTGCCATGACCCAAGCAACACTTCAATCCGCCAACCGGTTTGCGCCCAAAAATAACCCACGGTTTGAGCGGCTTGATGCCTTGCGCGGCGCGGCCATGGTCTGGATGGTGGGGTTTCACTTCAGCTTTGATCTGAACCACCTGGGCTGGCTGCGGCCGATCCAAAATTTTTACCATGATCCGTTCTGGACCACCCAGCGCACGCTGATCGTGAGCCTGTTTTTGCTCTGCGCCGGCCTGGGCCAGGCGGTGGCCTGCCAAGCCGGGCAGGGTTGGCCGCGCTTTTGGCGGCGCTGGGCGCAGGTGGCGGCAGGCGCGGTGCTGGTGAGCATCGGTTCGGCGCTGATGTTCAAACACAGCTGGATCAGTTTTGGCGTGCTGCACGGCATGGCGCTGATGCTGCTGGCCGTCCGTTTTGCCGCGCCGCTGGGCGCTTGGTTGTGGCCCCTGGGGGCTGTGCTGGTGGCTTTGCCACGGTTTGTGCAGCATGCGTTTTTTGACACGCGGCTCACCAATTGGGTGGGCTTGGTGACGCACAAACCGCTGGCCGAAGACTACGTGCCGGTGCTGCCTTGGCTGGGCGTCATGCTGTGGGGCCTGGCCGCCGGCCAATGGTTGCTGGCGCACCGGCTTGATGGGCTGGCGGGCCCGCTGCCGCAGCGGATGTTGCCCGCCTGGCGCTTGCTGGCGCGCCTGGGCTGCTGGCCGCTCACGGTGTACCTGTTGCACCAGCCTTTGTTGATCGGCGCGCTGTCGGCACTGCAAATGCTGCGCGGCTGAGCCGGCTCAAAGGCGCGCCCGCTAAAATCAAACGATGAGCGAAAAGATCTTGTTCGGCTTCCATGCCGTTACCGTGCGTCTGAAGACCGCGCCCCAATCCGTTGTCGAGATCCATGTCGACGCTTCCCGGCGCGACGCCCGCATGCGGGGGTTTGTCGAGCGCGCCCAAGCGGCGGGCGCCAAGATGGTGGACAGCGACGATCAGCGCCTGATCCGTTTGTCGGGCAGCCCGCGCCACCAGGGCGTGGTGGCCAAGGTCACCGCGCTCAAGCAACTGCACTCGGTCGACGACGTGCTGGACACCGTGGCGGGCCCGCCTCTGGTGCTGGTGCTTGATGGCGTGACCGACCCGCACAACCTGGGCGCCTGCCTGCGCGTGGCCGATGGCGCTGGCGCACACGCCGTGATCGCCCCCAAGGATCACGCCGTGGGCCTGAACGCCACGGTGGCCAAGGTGGCCAGCGGCGCGGCCGAGACCGTGGCCTACCTGATGGTGACCAACCTGGCACGTACGCTGGGCGAACTGAAGGAGCGCGACATCCTGATCGTCGGCACGGCCGAAGATGCCGAGAAATCGATCTACGACATCGACCTGAGCGGCGCGGTGGCCCTGGTGTTGGGCGCCGAAGGGGCGGGCCTGCGCGCCCTGACCCGCAAGACCTGCGACGTGCTGGTGCGCATCCCGATGGCCGGGGCGGTGGAAAGCCTGAACGTCTCGGTCGCCTCGGGCATCTGCCTGTTCGAGGCGATGCGCCAGCGGCGCTGAGCCCTGTCTCTGGCCTGATGGGCCAGCACGACGCCAAGGCGGACGCCCTGAGGATGCATGGCAGCGGCGGCGCTGTCGGCCTGCTGTTCGTGGGCCGTTTCGATGCCTCGCGCGGCGCGATCTCGGTCTCGTGGACCCTGGGCGGCGGCACCATCGTGGCCACCGGGTCGGGCGGCGGCGGCACCAGCCGCAGCGCAGCGACAATGGCTGGCGTGCGCCGCCCCGGGCGCCTTGACCCTGAGCGCGCCGGCCCCGGCGCGAGGAGCCGCCGCCATGTCCGTCATCGCCCTTTCGCACCCCTTGGTGCGCCACAAGATCG
>JAYWDK010000331.1:0-3907 GCA_043779845.1 Betaproteobacteria bacterium
GCATCAATTGTTGCAAGGCATCGGCGGCCGGGTGGGTGTGGCGGCAAGCGGCGTGGAACTTGAACGAGGTTTCGGCCAGTGCCCAGCGGGTGCCCAGGCCGGCCGCCAGTTTGGCGGGGTCGGCGTCGGTGGACATGCCGGCGGCCATGCCCTGCGGCCCGTCAAAAATTTGCCGCGCGCCGGTAAAACCATCGGCCGCCAGATAAGCCGCCGTGAGCCCGGCGCCGGCCGCGTGCGCGGTGTGCAACTGCTTGGAATCAGCAGCGGTGCGCAAAAACTCCCACAGCCCGGCGGCCTGGGTGCCGGCCGAGCCCAAGGCGTGCTGCATTTGATCGGGCGTGAGCCTGAGCAAGCGGCCCACTGCGGCGGCTGCGGCCACCGTGCCTGCCGTGCCAGTGGTGTGGAATATCTTGTAATGTGAGCGGCCCAAAAATTCACCCACGCGGATGCCCACCTCGTAGCCCACCACGCTGGCCTCCAGCAGGTCGGCACCGCTGCGGCCCAGGGCTTGCGCCACCGCCAGCGTGGCCGGAAACACCACCGCCGCCGGGTGAAACACCGAGCCGTTGTGCACGTCGTCTTGTTCGGCAAAGTGCGACGCTGCGGCGTTGACCGTGGCCGCCACCAGCGGGCTGCTGCTGCCGCGGTTGATCAGCAGCTCACACGGCCCACTGGCCGGGCCCATGCTTTGCATGAAGCGTGCAATGCTTTCAACCGGCCGCGCGCCTTTGCCGGCCAAGGCTGACGCAAACCAGTCCAAAAACAGGTCCTCGGCGCGGCGTTGCACTGGCGCCGGAATCTCGTCAAAACGCAGCGTGGCCGCAAAGTGCGCCAGTTGGCGGGTGGCGTCGCCACCGCGTGAAATATCAGTCATGGTGCGTAGGCTCCTGTGGGCTCATGAGAAACAAACGCCGGGCCGCCCCAAGTGTTTCTCCTCCCCCTCGGGGGGGCGGGCGCCGCAAAGCGGCGACCTTGGGGGCGCTCTCAAACCGCGCCTTCGCGCTGCAGCTGGTCAATCAGGCCGGGCGCAAAACCCAGCTCGGCCAGGATGGCTTGGCTGTGCTCACCCAGCGCGGGCACGGCGTCCATGCGCGCCTCGGTGCAGCCCGGTGGCAGCAGCGCGGGCACCGGGCCGGCAGGGGTGTTGATGTCGGTCCAACGACTGCGGGCTTGCAGTTGCGGGTGGGCCCACACGTCGGCCAGGGTATTGACCTGCGCGTTGGCAATGCCGGCTTGATCGAGCTTGGCCACCACCTGCTCGGCAGTCATGGACGAGAACGCCAGGGCGATCAGCGCGCGCAGCGGCTCGCGGGCGGCTGTGCGCAGGGCGTTGGTGCTGAACCTGGCGTCGGCGGCCAGCGCGGGTTGCTGCAAAACCTGCTGGCAAAAAATCAACCACTCACGGTCGTTTTGCAAACCCAGCATCACGGTTTTGCCGTCGCCCGCCACAAATGGGCCGTAGGGGTAGATGGTGGCGTGGGCCGCGCCGGCACGCGGCGGCGGCGTGGCGCCGTTGTAGGCGTAGTACATCGGAAAACCCATCCACTCGACCATGCTTTCCAGCATCGACACGTCGATGTGCTTGCCGCGCCCGGTGCGCCCACGCTCGATCAGCGCGGTCAAGATGTTGCTGTACGCGTACATGCCGGCCGAGATGTCGGCGATCGAGCAACCGGCCTTGGCCGGCTCGTCGGGGCTGCCGGTGATGGACACAAAGCCTGACTCGCTCTGGATCAGCAGGTCGTAGGCCTTTTTGTCGCGGTAGGGGCCATCCTCACCGTAGCCCGAGATGTCGCAGACGATCAGTTTGGGGTGCGCGGCTTGCAGTGCTTCATACGACAAGCCCAGCCGCGCCGCCGCGCCCGGCGCCAGGTTTTGCACCAGCACGTCGGCGTGGGCCAGCAGCTTGGCCAGCACCTCGGGCGCCAGCGCGTGCTTCAGGTCCAGCGTGAGGCTTTCTTTGGACCGGTTGGTCCAGACAAAGTGCGACGACTGGCCCAACACCCGGTTGTCATAGGCGCGCGCAAAGTCGCCCACGCCAGGGCGCTCGATCTTGATGACACGTGCGCCCTGATCGGCCAGTTGGCGCGTGCAGAACGGCGCCGCAATGGCGTGTTCAAGTGTGACGACGGTGATGCCCGACAAGGGCAGCTTGACTGGCGGGCGCATGGCCGGTTTCGCATTCACGATCAGTACGACCTGGGCAGCCCAAGCACGTGCTCGGCCACGTAGCTCAGGATCATGTTGGTTGATATTGGCGCCACCTGGTAGAGCCGGGTTTCGCGGAACTTGCGCTCCACGTCGTATTCACACGCAAAACCAAAACCACCGTGGAACTGGATACAGGCGTTGGCCGCCTCCCACGAGGCCTTGGCCGCCAGGTACTTGGCCATGTTGGCTTGCGCGCCACAGGGCTGGTGGGCGTCATACAGCGTGCACGCCTGCCAGCGCATCAGGTCGGCGGCCTCCACCTCGATGTGGGCCTCGGCGATGGGGAACTGCACGCCCTGGTTCTGGCCGATCGGCCGGCCAAACACGACGCGGTCTTTGACGTAGGCGCTGACGCGGTCGATGAACCAACGGCCGTCGCCTATGCATTCGGCGGCGATCAGCGTGCGCTCGGCGTTGAGCCCGTCCAGGATGTACTTGAAGCCCTGGCCTTCTTGGCCGATCAGGTTCTCTTCGGGGATTTCGAGGTTCTCGAAAAACAGCTCGTTGGTCTCGTGGTTCACCATGTTGGCGATGGGTCGCACCGCCAAGCCACGGCCGATGGCGGTGCGCAAATCGACGATGAAGATCGACATGCCCTCGCTCTTTTTCTTGACCTCGGCCAGCGGCGTGGTGCGCGCCAGCAGGATCATCAGATCGGAGTGCTGGATGCGGGAGATCCACACTTTCTGGCCGTTCACCACGTAGCGCCCGTCTTTTTTGACCGCTGTGGTCTTGATCTTGGTGGTGTCGGTGCCGGTGCTGGGCTCGGTGACGCCCATGCTCTGCAAGCGCAGCGCACCGCTGGCAATGCGCGGCAAATACAGCTGCTTTTGCGCCGCGCTGCCGTGGCGCAGCAAGGTGCCCATGTTGTACATCTGGCCATGGCAGGCGCCCGAGTTGCCGCCCGCGCGGTTGATCTCTTCCATGATCACCGAGGCCTCGGCCAGGCCCAGCCCAGACCCGCCGTACTCTTGTGGGATCAACGCGGCCATCCAACCCGCCTTGGTCAGCGCGTCCACAAATGCCTCGGGGTAGGCGCGCGCGCTGTCCACCTTGCGGTGGTACTCGTCGGGGAACTCGGCGCAGAGCGCACGCACGGCGTCGCGAATGTCTTGGTAGCGGTGTTGGGTCATGGGGATCAAGGCAATGGAAATGGACGGATAACTTGATGTGGGCGCAGGCTTGGGGTGGGTGCTTCAGGCCAACACGTCAAACCAGCTCGGCGGTGGCTTGCATCGTGAGCCAGCCTTCGTGGTCATGGGCCCAAAGTTGCACACGCCGGTCGCCGTCGGGCCGGCCACACACCGTGAAACTGTGGATGTCAAACACCGGCCGCAGCGCCTTGAAACTGAAGCGCGCCACCCGGGCCTCGGGCCGCTCGCGGCGCAGCAAATCAAGCAGCAGCGTGGCGATCAGCGGGCCATGCACGATCAGGCCGGGATAACCTTCAACGCCAGTGACATAAGCGCGGTCGTAGTGGATGCGGTGGCCATTGAAGGTGAGCGCCGAGTAGCGAAACAGCAGCACCGGATCAGGCTGGATCAGGCGTGAAAACGCCGCGTCGGTGGGCGCGGCCACCGGCATTGCTGCCGGCGCACCCGGGGCCGGCGCGTCGCGGTAAACAATATCGTGCTCTTCGTTGATGGCCACGCCCAGCGCGTTGCTGATGTCGTGGCGCACCGTGACAAACACCAGG
>JAYWDK010000332.1:0-10846 GCA_043779845.1 Betaproteobacteria bacterium
ACCAGGCCCGCCACCGCAGCGTTGATGTGCACCACCGTGCCGCCGGCGAAGTCCAGCGCGCCCCATTGCCACATCAGGCCGGCCTTGGCGTCCATCGCGTCGACCACGGCCTTGCTGGCATAAGCGTCCGGACCCATCCAGAACCACACCATGTGGGCGATCGGCGCGTAGCTGAAAGTGAACCACAGTGCGGCGAACAGCAGCGCGGCCGAGAACTTGATGCGCTCGGCAAAGGCGCCGACGATCAGGCAGCAGGTGATGCCGGCAAACGTGGCCTGGAAGGCGGCGAACAACAGCTCGGGGATGTAGACCCCCTTGCTGAAGGTGGCGGCCATCGCGAACTCACCCTTGATCGGGTCAAACAAGCCCTTCATGAACAAGCGATCGAGGCCGCCGACGTAGGCATTGCCCTCGGTGAACGCCAGGCTGTAGCCGTACAGCGCCCACAGCACCACGATCAGCGAGAACGTGACCATCACCTGCATCAACACCGACAAGATGTTCTTGCTGCGCACCAGGCCGCCGTAGAACAGCGCCAGGCCGGGCACCGTCATCATGATGACGAGCAAGGTGGAGACCAACATCCAGGCGGTGTCGCCCTTGTTGGCCACGGGGGTAGACGCGGCCGCAGCCGCTGAGGGCGCAGGCGCGGCGGCGGGCGCCGACGCGGTATCGGCCGACGGGGCCGCTGACGCCATGGCGGTGGGCGCGGACGCAGCGGCATCCTGCGCCGCGGCGCCGGCCGCAAAACCCAGGGCGGCTAGGCCCAGGGCGAGGCAAGCAACAAGCTTTCTCATGATTTTCACTTTCGAACGGATTCGGTGGGGGCCAGGCCAGGCGGCGCGGGCGGCCGTCAGGCGGCCAGGTCGCTCAAGCAGTGGGTTAGAGCGCGTCTCGGCCGATCTCGCCGGTGCGGATGCGAACCACCTGCTCCAGGTTGGACACGAAGATCTTGCCGTCGCCGATCTTGCCGGTGCGGGCAGAGGCCTCGATGGCCTCGATCACGCGGTCGACGATGGCGTCGTCAACTGCGGCTTCGATCTTTACCTTGGGCAAAAAGTCAACCACGTACTCGGCACCCCGGTACAGCTCGGTGTGGCCTTTCTGGCGGCCGAAACCTTTGACTTCGGTCACCGTGATGCCCTGCACGCCAATGGCGCTGAGGGCTTCACGAACTTCATCAAGCTTGAAGGGTTTGACGATGGCGGTCACCATTTTCATGACAGTCTCCGTTTTGATCTGATCAGAAGCCGAACTTGGCGCCAAGCACGATGGCGTTTTTGCCCGTGAACTTGCCGTCGGGCGTGACATAGCCGGTCTTGTCGGCGTCGGTGCCCAGCAGCGCGGCGCTGACCGAGAAGCCTTTGCCCAGGTCTTTGCCCAGCGTCAGCGAGTAGTCGGTGTAGGTGGCCGCGCCGGTGTGGCGGATTTCCTGGTGGCCAACGTGCGGCGTCAGGCTGAAGCCGTTGCCAAGATCAAAGGTGGCGCTCAGATCAAGGTAGCCGCTTTGCTTGCTGTTGCCGATACCAAAAACGTTGGTCAGGCCGTGCGAGTACTTGGCCGTGTACACGTCATAGGTGATCGCGCCGTAGACCTCAAACGTGTTGGCGTTGGCCGCGCCAACGATGTTGCCAAACTTGTTGCTGGGGTACCAGTAGTACAGGCCGCCCACGTCGTAGCCCAGGCCCTTGCTGATTTCACCTTTGTAGCCACCGTAAAGATCAACTTCGACATGGGTATTGCCCGTGTCGGTTGCGGTGATCTGGCCCGCATCCTTGACCCACTTGATGGTGGACGCCCAGGTGCCCAGGTACAGGCCATTGGGGTTGGCGTAGTCAACGCCGCCTTGCAGCGCGGGCTTGAGGCGGCTTTGTGAAATGCCGCGGTAGCGGTAATCGGTCACCAGGCCCACGTTGTAGGTGACAGGCGATGCGGCAGGCTCTTCAGCATGAACCACGGTGGGCATCGTGGTGGCGGCCAAGGTGGCGGCCAAAGTGGCGGCGAGAGCGAGTAGCGACTTTTTCATGGGGCAAAACTCCGTGGGTTTGAAGGCGGGTGGAAAGATGAAGACTTGCCTCTCATTCGCAGCTTCCATGCCAACCAAGGTTCACCGGGCGATGCGGGCCATCGCGCCCCAAAACAGCCAAAAATGACCTGATATGCAGCACAGGCGTGCACCAGATCGGCGCCAACGCTCGCGCAGACCCACCGGCGCACCACGGCGGTGCAGGCGCCTGCCGGGCGTCAATCGGCGCGCACAATCGCGGTTGAGGGAGACCACAACATGTCATTGGCCGTGATCATCAGCCGGGCGCTGGATGGCTTGGCGGCACCCGAAGTGCAGGTGGAAGTGCACCTGGCCAATGGCCTGCCCAGCTTCACACTGGTGGGCTTGGCCGACACGGAGGTCAAAGAGTCGCGAGAGCGCGTGCGCGCGGCCCTGGTCAACTCGGGCTTTGCGTTCCCACACAACAAACGCATCACCGTGAACCTGGCGCCGGCCGATTTGCCCAAAGAATCCGGCCGCTTTGATTTGCCCATCGCGCTGGGCATCCTGGCGGCCGCAGGTGAGTTGGACGCCGCCAAGCTGGCTTTGTGTGAATTTGCCGGCGAGCTGTCATTGGCCGGCGAGTTGCGCCCGGTGCGGGGCGCGCTGGCCCTGGCCCTGGCGCTGGCCCGCGCGGGCAGCACGCGCACCCTCGTTTTGCCGCTGGCCAGCGCAGCCGAGGCCGCCCGCGCTGGCGCCGTGCGCGTGTGCGGCGCCGGGCACTTGCTGGCCGTCGTGCAGGCCATGCTGCCGGGCGACGCGGCCGAGCCGCTGCCACCCACCCAGGCACCGCCCGCCCTGCCGCCCCCGGCCAGCGGTTGCCTGCGCGACGTGCGCGGCCAGGCGGCGGCCAAGCGCGCGCTGGAGGTTGCCGCAGCCGGCCGCCACAGCCTGCTGATGGTGGGCCCACCGGGCAGTGGCAAATCCATGCTGGCGCAGCGCCTGCCCGGCTTGCTGCCGCCCATGGACGACGACGAAGCCCTGTCCAGCGCGGCCCTGCAGGGCCTGGCACCGGGTGGGTTTGACCCGGCGCGCTGGCGTTGCCGGCCCGTCCGATCACCGCATCATTCGGCCAGCGCGGTGGCCTTGGTGGGCGGCGGCTCGCCACCCCGGCCCGGTGAAATCTCCCTGGCCCACGGCGGCGTGCTGTTTTTGGACGAACTGCCCGAGTTCCCCCGTGCGGCCCTGGAGGCGCTGCGTGAGCCGCTGGAGACGCGGCAGATCACGATCTCGCGCGCGGCGCGCTCGGCCTTGTTCCCGGCCGGCTTTCAGTTGGTGGCGGCCATGAACCCCTGCCCTTGCGGCTGGCTGGGCGCCAACAACAGTCGTGGCAGCAGCGGCCAAAGCGGCCGCTCGTGCCGCTGTTCGCCCGACCAGATCACCCGCTACCAGGCCAAGCTATCGGGCCCGCTGCTGGACCGCATCGACTTGCAAGTGGAGGTGGCCGCCGTGGCGCCCACCGACATGCTGGCCCAGGCCGAGGGTGAAGCCAGCACCACCGTGGCCCAGCGTGTTGCCAATGCCCACGCCCGGCAAATGGCCCGCCAGGGCGTGCCCAACGCCTTGTTGAGCGCCGCCATGCTGGACCAGTACTGCCCGCTGGACGCGGCTGCCACGCGCTTTTTGCAGTTGGCGGCCGAGCGCCTGGGCTGGTCCGGGCGCGGCCTGCACCGCGCCATCAAAGTGGCCCGCACCATTGCCGATCTGGCGGGCGCCGAGCACATCGCGGCGCCCCATCTGGCCGAGGCCATGCAATACCGGCGGGCCTTGCCAGCGACGTAGACGCCTGTCGGGCTTGGGCGTCAGGCTGGCGCCGTGGCTTCACCCGGCAGCGCCAGCAGCGCGCAAGCCGAGCACAAAGAGATGCCGGCCATCACCAGCAACAAGGTCTCAAAACTGCTGGCCTTGACCACCGGCCCCAGCGCCCACACCGCCAACGAGCTGAAGCCCAGCGAGATGGTGAGCCGCAAGCCCGCCACGCGTGAGCGCATGCGGTCGTCCACATAACGCACGATCACCGCGTCCGTGAACGGGATGGCGCCAAAGATCAGGATCATCACCATCAGCAGCGCGCCGTACAGCCACCAGCCCTGCGCCTGCGAGGCCAACACCAGCAGCGGCGCCTGCGCCAGCACGATGCACAGCTGCAAGCGCTTGAGCGGCACGCGGTCCAGCAAGCGCCCCACCACCACCTGGGCCAGCGAGGCCACGGCGTACACGCCAGCCAGCAACAAGCCCAGCGTGGCCGGGTCTGGCACCACGCCGCCCAGGCGCTCGGCCAGCAGCCGGCCATTGCCGTTGGTGCTGAGGTTGAACAACAGCCCGGCCGACGCCGAGGCCACCGTCATCACCACCAACACCCGCGCCAACAGCCCGGGCGCCAGCACCACGGCGGGTGGGCGGCGGCTGCGCGAGGGCGGCTCAGGCTCGGCTGGCACCACCCGGGCAAAGACAAAACCCAGCGCGATGCACGCCAGGCCCGGCAAGGCAAACGCGGCGCGCCAGCCCAGCCACTGCACCAAAAAGCCCGTCAACAGAGCCGCCGCAGCGAGCCCCAGATTGCCCGACAAACCATTCACGCCGATGGTGGCGCCCGGCCGCTTAGCGCCGCGCACCAACATCGGAATGCCCACCGGGTGGTAGATGGCGGCAAACGTGCCCAGCAGCGTCAACGCGGCGGCCAGTTGACCCACGGTTTGGGTGACCGACGCCAGCAAGGCCGCGCCACCCAGGCCAAAGAAAAACACCAGCATCATCGGCCGCCGGCCCCAGCCATCGCCCAGCTTGCCGGCCGGCAGCGAGCCCAGGCCAAACATCACAAACGCGCCCACGCTGTAGGGCATCAAGTCCTCCCAGCGCGCAAAGCCAAACTCGGTGGCGATGCTGGCCACGGCGGTGGCGAAGATCAGCAGGAAGAGGTGGTCAAAAGCGTGGGCCAGGTTGAGCAGCAACGTGACTTGGCGCGAGGCCGGGTGCGGTGCCTGGTGCGCAGCAGCTTGCGCCTGCGCGCTGGTGTTCGGGGAGGGGGTGCTGGATTCGGCCATCGCCCGATTGTGTGAGGAACGGGCCCGCCCCGCCCACACGCAGGCGGGGCGGGCATGGGGCGCCAGACCTCAAGGCCCTGAATCAGCCCAGCGCTGGCGCCAACAAGCGGCGCGCGTCGTCGGCGGCGATCTGCTGCCGCGCCGCCCAATCCAGCAACTGGTCGTCACCAATGCGGCCCACGTTGAAGTACGTTGCCGCTGGGTTTGCCAGGTAAAAGCCGCTCACGCTGGCTGCTGGGGTCATGGCCATGCTGTCGGTCAGGCCCATGCCGATGTCGCGGCCATCCAGCACCTCGAACATGGCGCGCTTGACGCTGTGGTCGGGGCAGGCCGGGTAGCCCGGCGCGGGGCGGATGCCGCGGTATTTTTCGGCGATCAGGTCGGCGTTACTCAGAGCCTCGTCGGGCGCGTAGCCCCACAAATCAGTGCGCACGCGCTGGTGCAAGCGCTCGGCAAAAGCTTCGGCCAGCCGGTCGGCCAGCGACTTGAGCATGATGGCCGAGTAGTCATCGTGATCGGCCTCGAACTGCTGCTCTTTCTTCTCGATGTTCAGCCCGGCGGTGACGGCAAACAAGCCGATGTAATCGGGCTTGGCGCCCGGGCCGGATTTTGGCGCGATGAAATCGGCCAGGCTGCGGTTGGCGCGCTTGATTTTTTCACCATTCTCACCAATCACCACCGGCCGCTCGGTTTGCAGGCGCAGTGGGCTCCAGCGCATCAGCACCTGGCTGCGTGATTCATCGGCGTAAATCTCGATGGTGTCGTCGTCCACCGTGTTGGCCGGCAGCAGGCAGATCACGCCGTTGGCTTGCAGCCAGCGGCCCTCGATGGCGCGCTGCAGCAGGCGCTTGCCGTCGCTGAACACGCGCACGGCCTCATCGCCCACCACCTCGTCTTTCAGGATCTCGGGAAACTTGCCAGCCAGGTCCCAGGTCTGGAAAAACGGGCCCCAATCGATGCACGCGGCCAACTCCGCCAGGTCGTAGTTCTTGAACACGCGGCGGCCGATGAACTTCGGCTTGGGCGGTGAGTAGCTGGCCCAATCGATAGTCGTTTTGTTGGCGCGGGCGGCGGCCAATGTCACCAGTGGCGTGGCCTTTTTGTTGGCGTGCAGCACGCGCACGCGGTCGTAGTCGGCGTTGAGCTCGCCGATGAATTTGGCAGCGCGCTCGTCGCTCAGCAAATCAGAGCACACGCCCACCGAGCGTGAGGCGTCGGGCACGTACACCACCGGGCCTTCGTAGTGCGGCGCAATTTTCACGGCCGTGTGCACGCGGCTGCACGTGGCGCCGCCAATCAGCAGCGGTGTTTTGCGGCTGCGGAAGTACTCGTCGCGCTGCATCTCGGCGGCCACGTGCTGCATCTCTTCAAGGCTGGGGGTGATCAAACCACTCAGGCCCACGATGTCGGCGCCTTCAAGCTTGGCCTTGGCCAGGATGTCCTGGCAGGCCACCATCACGCCCATGTTCACCACTTCAAAGTTGTTGCACTGCAAGACCACCGTGACGATGTTTTTGCCGATGTCGTGCACGTCGCCCTTGACGGTGGCGATGACGATCTTGCCCTTGGCCTTGACGTCGCCGCCCGAGTCGAGCATGGCTTTTTTCTCAGCCTCGATGTAGGGCAGCAAATGCGCCACGGCCTGCTTCATCACGCGTGCGCTTTTCACCACCTGCGGCAAAAACATCTTGCCCTGGCCAAACAGATCACCCACCACGTTCATGCCGGCCATCAGCGGGCCTTCAATCAGGTGCAGCGGCCGGCCGCCGTCGGCGCTGATGCGCTGCCAGCATTCTTCGGTGTCGGCGATGATGAACTCGGTAATCCCGTGCACCAGCGCGTGGCTCAGCCGGGCATCCACGGTGTTATGGCGCCAGGCCAGGCGCTGGCTGTCGTCCTTGGCCGCGCCTTTGACGTTTTCGGCCACTTCCAGCAGGCGCTCGGTTGAATCCTCACGACGATTGAGCACCACGTCTTCCACGCGCTCGCGCAGGTCGGCGTCCAGGTCGTCGTAAATGCCCACCATGCCGGCGTTGACGATGCCCATGTCCATGCCGGCTTTGATGGCGTGGTACAGAAACACGGTGTGGATGGCCTCTCGCAGCGGCTCGTTGCCCCGGAAGCTGAAACTCACGTTGGACACCCCGCCCGACACCTTGGCGCCGGGCAGGTTTTGCTTGATCCAGCGCGTGGCGTTGATGAAATCAACCGCGTAGTTGGCGTGCTCTTCAATGCCCGTGGCAATGGCAAAAATGTTGGGGTCGAAGATGATGTCTTCGGCCGGAAAGCCGATCTCATCAACCAGCAAGCGGTAAGCGCGTTCGCAGATCTGAACCTTGCGTTCGTAAGTGTCGGCCTGGCCTTTTTCGTCAAACGCCATCACCACCGTGGCCGCGCCATAACGCCGCAGCAGCGTGGCCTGGCGCCTGAACTCGGTCTCGCCCTCTTTGAGCGAAATGCTGTTGACGATGCCCTTGCCTTGCAGGCATTTGAGGCCGGCCTCGATGACGCTCCACTTGGATGAATCCACCATGATCGGCACACGCGCGATCTCGGGCTCACCGGCGATCAGCTTCAAAAACCGCTCCATCGCGGCCTGGCTGTCGAGCATGGCCTCGTCCATGTTGATGTCGATCACCTGGGCGCCGTTTTCAACCTGCTGACGCGCCACGGCCATGGCGTCTTCATAGCGCCCCTCCAAAATCATGCGGGCGAATGCCTTGGAGCCCGTGACGTTGGTGCGCTCGCCGATGTTGACGAACAAGCTGCCATCGTCGATGGCCACCGGCTCCAGGCCGGCCAGGCGCATTGGTGGCATGGCGGGTTTCGCAGACACACGGGGCGACTCGGATGCATCAGCGTCGGTGCGGGGGGTGGAGGCGTCGGTCATGGCGGTGGGCTCGAATCAAATCAGATCGTGGCCTGCATCTGCGCCCGGCTCACCCGGGCCGCTATTTGCAAGCGTTGGGTGAGCGCCGTTGCCAAGCGAGGCAGTTTGTAGCCGCCGCGCCGCCCCAAGCCTGGCGGCGGGCTGTGAACCAGCCGCCGTCGCAACGCTCCTTGGGAGAACCCCAATTCTATCGGCGTCAAAACCAGGCGTTTGAGCGGACTTGATCAGGCGCCGGGGCAAAGCGTGCACAGTGCGCGATGGCGACGCGTAACGTTGCCCAAGCTCTACACTGAAGTTCAGCCGCCACCGGGAGCACCAGCATGGGACAAGCCTTTGCCTACAAGGGCATGACCGCCGACGAGTTTTTGGCCTGGGATCAGCAGCAAACGATCCGGCATGAGTTTGTGCGCGGCGAGGTGTTTGCGATGGCCGGCGCGGGTGAGCGGCACATCACCGTCACTGGCAATCTCTACCTGGCGCTGCGTGCGCACCTGCGTGGCACGCCTTGCAGGCCGCTGATGACCGACATGAAGCTGCGCGTCGAGGCCCTGGACTGCTTTTTTTACCCTGACGTGATGGTCACCTGCGTCCAGGCCGATGCGGCAAGCGAGTTCGTCAAGACCGACGCCAAGTTGGTGGTCGAGGTGCTGTCGCCGTCCACCGCCGCCTACGACCGCGGCGACAAATTTGCCGCTTACCGGGCTTTGCCCACGCTGGCCGAGTACCTGCTGGTGGACGTCGATTCACGTCGCTGCGACTTGTTCCGCAAGCAAGCCAACGGCTTGTGGTTGCTGCACCCGTTTGAGCCCGGCCAGACCCTGCAATTGGCCAGCGTGGCGCTGGACATCAGCGCGATTGATTTGTGGGCGGATGTTGAGCCAGCGGCGCAGGCCGATTCAGCATCGGGCTGACACGGGTGTGCAGACTCAACCAGGCGCCCTGCGAGCGCCTCCCTGGCCTTGTGGTCGAGCGCGTGGGACGCGTGGGGCGCGTGGGTTAAGGCAAACACATTGCGCGTTGCCCTGGCTCTACACTGAAGTTCAGCCGCCACTGGGAGCACTGACATGGGACAAGCATTTGCCTACAAAGGCATGACCGCCGAGGAGTTTTTGGCCTGGGATGAACACCAGACCATTCGGCACGAGTTTGTGCGCGGCGAGGTGTTCATGATGGCCGGCGGTGAAGACCACAACAACACCTTGGCGGGCAACCTCTACGTGGCGCTTCGGCAGCACCTGCGTGGCACGCCCTGCCGCGTTTTTGCCAACGACGTGAAGCTGCGCGTGGAGGCCGCCGACTGCTACTTTTACCCCGACCTGATGGTCACTTGCAGCACGCTGGATGCGGCTAGCCGCTTGATCAAGCGTGAGCCCAAGCTGGTGGTGGAGGTGTTGTCACCGTCCACCGCCGCCTACGACCGGGGCGCCAAGTTTGCCGACTACCGGGCTTTGCCCACGCTGGAAGAGTATTTGCTGGTGGACATGCAAAGCCGCCGCTGCGATTTGTTTCGCAAACAAGCGGCCGATGGTCTGTGGGTGCTGCACCCGTTTGAGCCCGGCCAAACCCTGCAATTGGCCAGTGTGGCGCTGGACATCAGTGCGATTGACTTGTGGGCGGATATTGAGCCGCCAGCCGCAGCGGCGGCCGACACCGCCTGATCAGGCCGTGACCAGCCCCGAAAACAACGGGTCGGTGCGCCCACGTGGGCGGTAGGCGGCCACGCGGCGGGCGATCTCGGCGATGTGCTCGGGCGTGGTGCCGCAGCAGCCGCCCACGATGTTGACAAACCCGGCCTGCGCAAACTCGGCCAGCATGCTGCCGGTGACGTCCGGCGTTTCGTCAAAGCCGGTGTCGCTCATGGGGTTGGGCAGGCCGGCGTTGGGGTAGCAGCTGATGAAGGTGTCGCCGGCCACGCGGCTCAACTCCTCGATATACGGGCGCATCACGGCCGCGCCCAGCGCGCAGTTCAGGCCCACGGCCAGCGGCTTGGCGTGGCGCACCGAGTGCCAGAACGCCGGCACGGTTTGGCCCGACAGGATGCGGCCCGACGCGTCGGTGACGGTGCCCGAGATGATCACGGGCAGGCGCTCGCCGGTGGCTTCCATCAGCTCGTCGAGCGCAAAGATGGCGGCCTTGGCGTTGAGCGTGTCGAAGATGGTTTCGACCAAAAACAGGTCGCAGCCGCCTTCCAGCAAAGCTGCTGCTTGTTCGTAATAGGCGGCGCGCAGTTCGTCAAAGCTCACGTTGCGCGCGCCGGCGTCGTTCACATCCGGGCTGATGCTGGCGGTGCGCGGCGTGGGCCCCAGGGCGCCGGCCACGAAGCGTGGTTTGGTTGGCGTGCTGCAGGCGTCGGCGGCTTGGCGGGCAATGCGCGCGGCGGCCAGGTTCAGGTCACGGGCTACGTGGCCCAGGCCGTAATCTTCTTGGGCGATGGAGGTGGCGCCGAAGGTATTGGTTTCGATCAGGTCGGCGCCGGCGGCCAGGTATTGCTCGTGGATCTCGCGGATCACGTCGGGCCGCGTGAGTTGCAGCAAGTCGTTGTTGCCTTTGAGATCTTTGGGGTGATCGGCAAAGCGCTCCCCGCGAAAATCGGCCTCGCCCAGCTTGTACCGCTGGATCATGGTGCCCATGGCGCCGTCGATGATGACGATGCGCTGTTGCAGCAGGCCGGGCAGCGCCGCGCCGCGCGTGTAGGCCGGGGTGGACGGGCGGGCAGACGAGGGGGCAGGCGTGGGGGCAATGGCAGCGCGGTTCATGCCCGAATTGTAAAAGCTGTCGATCAAACCAAGGCCGAACAGAGTTCACGCTCGCAGGCATCGGCATCGGTCTCGGCATCGGCCAAGGTGCCGCCTAGGAGCCTGTCGG
>JAYWDK010000333.1:0-3891 GCA_043779845.1 Betaproteobacteria bacterium
TGATGCCGGTGAGCTTGGTGCCGTCGGGGAATTCGGCGTCGAACTCGCGGCCGTCCTTCTTGAAGGCTTTCAGGATGTCGGCGACGGTGGGGTCGCTCCCGCGCTTGGTCATGGCCCATTCCCAATTGAGCTTGGATGCGAGCATGGTAGCGAGGGCCCGGTCCTTGGTGCCCAGCGATTTTTGGCGGGTCTGGCCGTCGATGGTGAGGCGGAAGCACCAGACGCCGAGGCGGTTGCGGCGCAGGTGCTGCACCCGTGGAGCACGGGCGGCAGCACGGGCTCCACGGAGATTCGGGGGGTTGGGCATGGCGAAGTTGGCGCACTTCTTGGCGCACCTGCCCCGGACAGCGAAAAGCCCGCAGAACGATTGTTCATGCGGGCTTTCGTCGATCTGGTGGCGCTTCAGGGATTCGAACCCCGGACCCACGGATTATGATTCCGTTGCTCTAACCGACTGAGCTAAAGCGCCCTGAGCCCAGGATTCTAGCGGCTACTTTTGACGGGCAATCCATGCCGTCTCCATTTGACTGAAAAATGTTCAGCTTCTTCAAGAAAAAGATCACGACGCCGGACGCGCCCACGCAGCCACTTGCCACCGCACCGGCACCCATACCCGCCCCACCCACCGCAGCGCCTGATATGGCGCCCGCAGCCCCAGCCCAGGCCGATGTTCCGGCCCCGGGTTCGCCGTCGCCAATTGGCACCCAAGATGCTGCGCGCCCGCTGACGCCGGCCACCGTCGCCGCAAGCCGCCCAACCGATGTCGACACGTCGGCTGCGGCGGCGCCGAGCGGCTCTTGGTGGAAGACAGCCGTTGGCAAGCTCACCGGCGCACCGCTGGCCACGGCGCTGCAACCGCCCGTCAAGGCCATTGAGGCTTTGCCAGCAGCGGCGCAGGCTGTCGCGCCCGCCTCGGTGGCGGTGCCGCTGGCGCCAATCCAGACGCCAAGCTCTGCGGCAACGCCAGCCGCAACACCGTCGCCGGTGGTTGTGCCGGCACCCACGGGGGCAGCCTTGCCGACTGTCGCCGTGGCAACTGTCGCCGTGACCATCGCTGCCCACGAAGCGGTTGGCGCCGCTGCGCCGGCGGAGACCCCGGCCGCCAACCGCCAGACTTGGCTAGACAAGTTAAAAAACGGCCTGCGCAAAACCGGCGGCAGCATTGCGCAAGTGTTCACGGGCACCACGATTGACGATGCGCTTTATGAGGAGCTTGAAGCCGCGTTGTTGATGGCCGATGCCGGCGTGCGCGCCACCGAGTTTTTGCTGCAAGACCTGAAACGCCGTGTCAAAGAGGCCAAGGCCACCGATCCGGCTGTGGTCAAGGGTTTGTTGACGGATGCCCTGACAACCTTGCTGGCGCCGCTTGAAAAGCCGCTGGTGGTGGGCCGGTTTCAGCCCACCGTGATGATGGTGGTGGGCGTCAATGGCGCAGGCAAAACCACCACCATCGGCAAGCTCACGCGGCATTTGGCCGATGCCGAGCGCACCGTGTTGCTGGCGGCGGCCGACACCTTCCGCGCTGCCGCGCGCGAGCAACTGTCGGTGTGGGCTGATCGCAACCGCGTTGAGATCGTGAGCCAGGAGGGCGGCGATCCGGCGGCGGTGGCCTTTGACGCGGTGACTGCCGGCCGGGCGCGTGGTCGCGATGTGGTGATTGCTGACACCGCCGGCCGCCTGCCCACCCAGCTTCACCTGATGGAAGAGCTCAAAAAAATCCGCCGCGTGATCGCCAAGGCCGACACCACGGCGCCGCACGAGGTGCTGCTGGTGGTCGATGGCAACACCGGCCAGAACGCGCTGACCCGGGTCAAGGCGTTTGACGATGCCCTGAGCCTGACGGGCTTGATCGTGACCAAGCTCGACGGCACGGCCAAGGGCGGCGTGCTGGCGGCCATTGCGCGTGAGCGGCCGGTGCCGGTTTACTTCATCGGCGTGGGTGAAAAGCTGGAAGACTTGCAGACCTTCAACGCGCGAGAGTTTGCGCAGGCCTTGCTGGGCTGAGAGGCTGAGAGTCAGCGCGTCGGTTGCGGACCGCCAGGTGCGCAAGAAAACAGCGTCACGAAGCCGTTGACGCTCGCCAGGCCCACCTGGCGCACGCGGGGCTCCAGCAGATTTTTGTGGTGGCTGGGTGAGTTGCGCCAGCCCTCGACCAGGTTCTCGGGCCGCGCAAAATTGGCCGCCAGGTTTTCCACGCACAGCACGCTGCGCGCCCGCTCGAAGCGGTCCGAGAACCCCGCGTGGCTGAGCCGCCCCAGGCCGGCCATGTCGCGGCTGTGCTCGGCGGCAATGGTTTCAAGTGTGGCATCGGGTTGCAGTGTCGGCAGCCCCTGTTGAGCTCGGTACTGGTTGACCACATCAAGCACTTGGCGGGCGAACTCCGCCGACGCCCGTGCGTCGCTTGCCGCGCGCTCCCGTAATTGCTGTTCATGAACCGGGCCCAGCGGCGTGGCGTGGGCCACCCATGAGGCTGTGGCGGCCATCACCGCCATCGTGGCGATCGAGGTGAGCCTGAGGCAGCGCGGCATCAGCAGCAGGTGCCGCGCGCCAATGCCGACGCGGGTGGTGGGATTGAGGTGTTTCACGGTTGGGGTTCGCACCCCAGGTCTTCGGATCATCGCCAGCGCACGCAAGCGCGGCGTTCGTGACCTATGCCCTGCTGCTTGCAGGCGCATCAACCGATATCACAGTCAAGCCCTTGGCCGCAGGTGCTCGGCAGTTCGTCGTGCACGGGTGGAGGGCGCTTTCAGTAGCCCATTCCTATGGCTTGTTGCCGTGTCTGAGATTCCCCCTGATCGCCAAGCCTTGTGTTGCCCAGTTTGCGCTCAAGGGCTGCGTCGTGTGCCGCGCCAGCACGATGACCGAGCGCTGCCAGAGCTGGGGCGCACGCGGCGCTTCAGGTGTCTCGATGCGGACTGCGGCTGGGAGGGCTTGCTCGCCGTCGCTGGGCGCGCGCCTGCTGTGACGCAGCGTGACCATGCTATCGATGGTCGGCGGCCGGCTTGGCTTTCGGCGATGGCGATGCTGCTGATGGGCGTGGCCGCTGCCGCGGCTATCCTGGCGGTGTGGCTGGTGACAACCCCCTCGGCGCCCGGGCGCGTGACCTCGACGCCCGTGGTGAGCCCCGGTGAAAGTGATGAGGGCCAACCGCTGGCCGCGCTGCACCCGTTGCAGGTGATGGCCGGCGCTGCGAGCGCTGCGCTGGCCGGTGCCGTGCCAACCAATGTGGTTGCCGCCGCACCCAAGGTGCCGCTGACCCTGCGCCAGGGTTGCGCCTGGGGCAAGCCCGGCAGCAACCCGTATCGGGGCAGCACCGAGCAGGCGCTGACGCAGGCCCATTTGCCGCCCGAAGTGGTGCGCCAGATTGTGGCCAACCGCGCTGCGGGCGCCGTGACCGACCGGGTGGAGATATCGACCAAGGGCATCCGCACGGTGCAATTTGGGCGTGAGTTCAACGCCAAGTCATTTGCCATGACGTTTGGCAACACCTTGTGTCTCAACTCACGGGTGAACTTTGCGCCTGGCCATGTGGAGCGCGCCGACTTGTACGAGGCCCTGGATGCGCGGGGCCGCAAATACGCGGTGATGGTGCCCGACGTGTGCGGCAACGTGTCGGTGCTGGGTGCGCGCGGCGAGCACGGCATGGTGGCCGGCATGGTGGGCGAGTTGATTGACCGGGGTGTGCCGCTTGAGGCGCTGGCGCGCGCACTGGGTGATCACAGCGAGGTGCCCTGGGTGAGCACGCTGAACGCGCCGGCCGACCGATTCACGGTGCCCGAGCCCGGCACCTTGGCTTGTGTGCTCGCGGCGCTGGCCGCCATGCTGTGGCTGGGCCGCCGCAAGCGGCGCTGAGCAGCGCCCGCAGGCGGTGGGCCTGGGCTCAAGAGTTTG
>JAYWDK010000334.1:0-10817 GCA_043779845.1 Betaproteobacteria bacterium
GCTGGCGCAGGCTTGCTGCAAGGCCCGGTCATCGGCGGCGGCGCTGGGCAGGGGCTGGCTGGGGCGGCTGACGCGCAGCACAAAGCCCTGCCCGCCCGGCAGGCGCTCGGCCCAGATCAGCAGCAGCGCCGCGCCGGTCTGCTGCACCAGGCGGGTGGCCAGGGTCATGGTGTAAGCCGGCCGGCCAAAGAACGGCGCCCAGACGCCCATGCCCTCAGGCGGCACCTGGTCGGGCAGCAGGCCCACCGCCTCACCCCGGCGCAGCGCACGGATCATCTGCCGCACGCCGGCCAGCGCGGCCGGCGCGGTGGCCAGGCCGGGCCTGGCGCGGGCGGTTTCTTCAAGCGTGCGCAGCCAGGCCTGGCGCGCCGGGCGGTACATGGCGGTGAGCTGGGTGCGGCCGCCAAATCGCTCAGCGATGGCTTGGGCGCAGATCTCAAAACAGCCCAGGTGCGGGGTCAGCAGCACCAGGCCACGGCCTTGTGACAAAGCGCTGGCGATCAGCTCATCACCCAACCACCGCACCATGCCGCCCAGGGGCCGATCAACCGGCCGCAACCACAGCCAAGGCATCTCGGCCACCATGCGCCCGGCCTCAAGCACGGCACGGCGGCGCGCCACCGTACCCAGCCCCGCCAGCGAGGCGTTTTTTTTCAAGCGATGGCGGTAACTTGCCGATAACCCATACGCCAGCCAGCCCAGCAGCCCACCCACGGCGTGCAAAGTTGACAGGCGCAGTCCAGACAGCCATCGAATCAGGATCAACATGCTTTATATAATTGTGGTGTCGCCGAGTTAAAGAACAACTTGCGGGGCGACAGGTGGCACACATGAAACGTGCGCCATAACGTGATAGCTGCACAGGGGTGCCGCTTCACCCAATCCCGCTAAAGCGTTCGCCGCCTCCAGGGGCTGAAACGGCGACGCGGTTTCAACCAACCCAGGAGTGTATTGAATGGCAAACGACTTTCTTTTTACCTCGGAGTCTGTCTCTGAGGGCCACCCCGACAAAGTGGCTGACCAAATCTCTGACGCAATTCTTGACGCGATCTTTGCGCAAGACCCGCTCAGCCGCGTGGCCGCCGAGACCCTGACCAACACCGGTTTGGTGGTGCTGGCCGGCGAGATCACCACCAACGCACACGTGGATTACATCCAGGTGGCGCGCGACACCATCAAGCGCATCGGCTACGACAACACCGAGTACGGCATCGACTACAAGGGCTGCGCCGTGCTGGTGGCCTACGACAAGCAAAGCAATGACATCGCCCAAGGCGTTGACCACGCCAGCGACGACCACCTGAACATCGGTGCCGGCGACCAGGGCCTGATGTTTGGCTACGCCTGCAACGAAACGCCCGAGCTGATGCCCGCGCCAATCTATTACGCCCACCGCCTGGTGGAGCGCCAGGCCCAGCTGCGCAAAGATGGCCGCCTGCCGTTTTTGCGCCCCGACGCCAAGAGCCAGGTGACGATGCGCTACGTCAACGGCAAGCCGCACTCGATCGACACGGTGGTGCTGTCAACCCAGCACGCGCCCGAGATGAGCCTAGGCCACCGCATGACTGACGAATTTTACGAAGCCATTCGTGAAGAAATCATCAAGCCGGTGCTGCCAAAAGAGTGGTTGACCGAAAACACCAAGTACCTGATCAACCCGACCGGGCGCTTCGTGATTGGCGGCCCGCAAGGCGATTGCGGCTTGACCGGCCGCAAGATCATCGTGGACACCTACGGCGGCGCTTGCCCGCACGGCGGTGGCGCGTTCTCGGGCAAAGACCCGAGCAAAGTGGACCGCTCGGCCGCGTACGCCGCGCGTTATGTGGCCAAGAACATCGTGGCCGCCGGCCTGGCCACGCAGTGCCAGATCCAGGTGGCTTACGCCATTGGCGTGGCCAAGCCCATGAACGTGACGATCTACACCGAAGGCACGGGCCTGGTGTCTGACGAGCGCCTGGCCGAACTGGTGCACCAGTACTTTGACCTGCGCCCCAAGGGCATCATCCAGATGCTGGATCTGCTGCGCCCGATCTACCAAAAGACCGCCGCCTACGGCCACTTTGGCCGCGAAGAACCCGAGTTCACGTGGGAGAGAACGGACAAGGCCCAAGCGCTGCGTGCAGCGGCCGGGCTGTAAAGCACGGCGGCCGCGACAGCGGCACTTGGGACTCGCGGCGCAGGATCACATCGCGCCAGCGATGTGAAGGCCCGTAGGGCCGGTCCGAAGCCGCAAAGCAGCAGCGCTGCGCGCTGCAGCCGGCCTGTAAGGCCGCCGCGCAAAGCGCGGTTTGTCCGTGCGTAGGAGCGGGCTAACTTCGCGCCAGCGAAGTTAAGGGCCAACGGCCCGGCCTGCGCCAACGCAATAACCGGCGAAGCCGCTGACTGACTTGGATTTTGATGGGCTCTTGAAGGGCGGCCAAGGCCGCCCTTTTTCGTTTCAGCGGCCAACACAAACCACCCGCATTGCCCTGTTTCCGTGACACCCTGTTGCCAGCGTGCAAGCACCTCTCCGCCCAATTCCGCTGTTTGCAGGGCCATCCATCGCGGCAAACAGCCCACCATCCGCCACACCGCTTGATCCCCGTCAACGGCCCGCACAAATTAACGCGTTCAAGCCCCACCGACCCGCTGAACGGCCTCGCATTTGCTTGCTACCGCTGTTTCGCCAAACTCCGGCAACACCTCCAAGGGAGAACACATGCACTCCAAAGCTTCATGGACCCGCCTGACGGCCAGCGCCGCGCTGCTGGCCATCACCGCGATGGCCGCACTGGCCCAGGCCCAAGACACCCCCGGCGGCAACGAGACGGCGCGCCGCGCGATTCATGTCTGTGCCGCGTGCCACGGCGACGGCGGGCGCAGCAAGACCGCCGCTTACCCCGCGCTGGCCGGCCAACCGGCGATGTACACCGCGCGCCAACTGAAAGACTTCCGCGCCCAGCAGCGCGCCGAGACCGACGCCAAAGCCTATATGTGGGGGGTGTCGGCCCTGCTGGACGACGAGACCATCCAGTCGCTGGCCGACTACTACGCCGTGCAAGCGCCGCTGCCCGGCCATGCCCGCGCGCCCGCTGCCGCGCTGCGCGCCGGCCAGCAGATTTTTGAGAATGGCCTGCCCGCCAAGGGCGTGCGGGCCTGCGCGTCATGCCACGGCGACAAGGCCGAAGGCGCGGCAGGTTTCCCGCGCCTGGCGGGCCAGCATGCCGACTACCTGACGCGCCAGCTCAAGGTGTTCAGCACCGCGCTGCGGCCCCACGGCGTGTTGATGAAGGCCGAAACCGCCAACCTGAGCGCCGCGCAAGCCAAGGCCGTGGCGGCCTACTTGCAGTCGCTGTGACGCGCGGTTGCCAAGCCCCAAGCTGGGCGGCTAAGGTCAAGCTGCCCTTGGCTTGACCTTGCTCGCCGCCAGCTTGGCCATCACGCGCGCGTGCTGCACGTCGGCGTCATGCACCAGCGCCACGCCCATCCGGCGCTTGATAAAACTCTCGGGCTTGCCAAACAAACGGATGTCGCTGTTGGGCACGCGCAGTGCCTCGGCCACGCCGTCAAACACGATGCCCGCAGCATCCACGCCGCCGTAGATCACGGCACTCGCGCCCGGGCTTTTCAGCGTGGTATCCACCGGCAGGCCGAGGATGGCGCGGGCGTGCAGCTCAAACTCGTTTTGCCACTGCGTGACCATCGTCACCATGCCGGTGTCATGTGGCCTGGGGCTCACCTCGCTGAACCACACGGCGTCACCCTTGACGAACAGCTCAACGCCAAACAGGCCCTGGCCGCCGAGGTTGTCAGTCACGGCTTTGGCGATGTCGCGTGCACGCTGCAAGGCGGCGTTAGCCATCGGCTGCGGCTGCCAGCTTTCCACGTAATCACCGCTCACCTGCACATGGCCGATGGGCTCGCAAAAATGGGTTTCAACCGCGCCACTGGCGCCCACGGCGCGCACCGTGAGCAAGGTGATTTCGTAGTCAAAATCAATGAAACCTTCAACGATCACCCGGCCGTGGCTGACGCGCCCGCCAGCCATGGCGTAGTCCCAGGCTTTTTGCACGTCGGCCTGGCCGTCGATCTTGCTTTGGCCCTTGCCCGAGCTGCTCATCACGGGTTTGACGATGCACGGGTAAGCGATGCCGCCGTCAATCGCCGCTTGCAGCTCGGCCAATGAGTCACAAAATTTGAACGGGCTGGTGGGCAGGCCCAGCGTCTCGGCGGCCAGGCAGCGAATGCCTTCGCGGTCCATCGTCAGGCGGGCGGCACGCGCGGTGGGGATCACGCGCACCAGGCCTTCGGCTTCCAGCGCCTCCAGCTCAGTGGTGGCGATGGCCTCGATCTCGGGCACCACCAGGTCGGGCTTTTCAGCCTCGATCAGCGCGCGCAAGGCCTGCGGGTCGCTCATGGTGATGGTGCGGGCGTGGTGCGCCACTTGCTGGCCGGGCGCGTTGGCGTAGCGGTCCACGGCGATCGTCTCAACGCCCAGGCGCTGCAGCGCGATCAGCACCTCCTTGCCCAGTTCACCGCTGCCCAGCAGCATCACACGGGTGGCAGAAGGCGACAGCGGGGTTCCGATGGGTTTCATGGCGGAGCGGTTCGGGTTGGGGTGGGGTGGGGTGGGGTGGGGTGGGGTTGAAAGGCGCCGAATTGGGCAGGCCGCGATTGTGGCGCCGGACCGGAGTACGGGCTCGTTCGGGATGCTTGGAGATCAGCCAGTGCAGTGTTCGATGCTGTGCGCAACTTGAGAAAACCGATGGATTTGCCGCTGTGACGCCACGGGGGCAAGGACGCGGTTTTATGTTGCGAATAGCGTCGAACACTGCACTAAGCTGGCGCCATGGCCATCGTCATCACCCTCAACCACCTGCGTCACTTTGCCGTGGCGCGCACGCTGTTTGCGCCCACCACGCTGCCGCTGGCCATCCGCAAGCTGGGCTTCGTGCAGGCCGACCCGATCCGGGCCCCCGCCCGCGCCCAAGACCTGACGTTGCGCCACCGCGTGCTGGGCTACCGCGCCGGTGATCTGGAGTTGCGCTACCCCAAGCTCGACGTCGAAGAAGACTTTTTCGTCAACTACGGCTTTTTGCCGCGCGCCACCCAGGCGCTGATGCACCCACGCACCGCCCGCACCGTGTGGCCGGCCGCGCGCCAGCAGCAGGCCGCCGCCGTGCTGGCGTTTGTGCGCGAGCACGGCGTGGTGCACCCACGTGAGGTGGATCTGGCGTTTGCCCACGGCAAGGCCAAGAACTGGTTTGGCGGCTCGTCCAACGCCAGCACGCAATTGTTGGACGGCATGCACTACCGCGGCCAACTGCGCATTGCCCGGCGCGAGGGCGGCGTGCGCCTGTATGCCGCGCGTGATGCGGGCCTTCCCACCGTCAATCCCGAAGCGGCGATGGACGCGCTGGTGGATGTGATCGTGCACAAATACGCCCCGCTGCCCGAGCGATCACTGGGCGAGCTGGTGAGCCACTTGCAAGGTGGCACGCCACAGTGGGCGTTTGACCGGCGCGCGGCCTTGCAGCGCGCCAAGCAACGTCTGCCGTCGGCCCGGGTTGACGGCGTGACCTGGTACTGGCCCGCCAGTGAAAACCCCGCAGCCAAGCGCCATGCGCCCGACGAGCGCGTGCGCTTGCTGGCGCCGTTTGACCCGATCGTGTGGGACCGCCGGCGCTTTGAGCTGCTGTGGGGCTGGGCTTACCGCTTTGAGGCCTACACACCAGCGCCCAAACGCATCAGAGGTTATTACGCGCTGCCCCTGTTGTGGCGTGGCCAGGTCATCGGCTGGGGCAACCTGGCCGTCAAGGCGGGCGAGTTGAGCGCAGATTTGGGCTACGTGGCCGGCAAGGCGCCCAACGAGCCGGGCTTTGCGGCGGCGCTGGCCGATGAACTGGCCGCCGTGCGGCACTTTCTTGGGCTTTGAGCGCGCGGCCCGCAACGCGCGCCGGTTGCCCAACAGCATGTCGCTCAACCCAAGGGTTAACGCAAGGGTTTCTGGCAGGCCGCAAGCAGCGCGCCCAGCGCCAACGCTGCGGCCCCCACCGCCAACCCACGCACCAAGCCGCCCGGCCCGTCGGCGATCAAGCCCACCAGGCTGGGCCCCGCGATTTGCCCCAGCGCAAACACCACCGTGAAGGCGGCGATGCCGCGTGGCCACGCCGTGGCGGGCAGGTTGTGGCGCACCAGCGCCGTGGTGGACGCCACCACCGACAAAAACACCGCGCCAAACAGCGCGCCCGAGGCGAACACGGCCACCGGGCGGGCGCTGAGCACCGGCAGCACGGTGGCCAGCGCCAGCAGCGCATTGAGCACCGCCATGGCCTGGCCGCCTTGGAAGCGCTGCAGCAATCCCGCCCACAACCACGACGAGGCCACCACGCCCAGGCCCAGGGTCACGTAAAACGCGGTGATGGTGGCCGTGCCCAAATGCTGCTCGCGCAGCAAGCTGATGATGAAAGTCATGTAGCCGATGTAGCCCAGGCCAAACATGAAGTAGCCCGCCAGCGCCCAGGCAAAACGGCGCCACGGCACGGCCTCGTGGGCCACGGCACCGGGCACGGGCGCGGCGGTGGGCGCGTCAGGCCCCGTGCCCCAGCGCATCAGCCCGGTAAACAGCAGCGCCACGGCGCCAAGGGCCCACCAGGCCGGCCGCCAGCCGTGTGGCGAGACGCTTTGTATGACGTCACCAACCGCGCCACCGCCGCCAGCAAAAACCGGCACCAGCAAGGCCGAAGCCACGATGCCCAGCCCCGTGCCGCCGTAATACAAACCCAGCACCAGGCCCGGGCTGACCAGGCCCACGGCGCGGCTGCCCAGCCGCGCCGCCAGCAAGCCACCCGCCACAAACGTGGCCGCACTGGCCACACCCGACAACAAACGCAGCAGCGCCAGCAACGCATCAGACGACGCCCCGCCGTGCAGCGCCAGCAAACCCGCCGCCGCCACGCCCCCGCCCACCAGGGCCGAGCGCGCGCCATGGCGGGTGATCCAGCCCGGCATCAGCAAGGCGCCCAGCAGATAACCCGCCGCGTTGACGGTATTCATGACGCCGGCGGTGAAATACGTCCAGCCCAGGTCGTCGCGCATCGGGCCCAACAGCAAGGCATATGAAAAGCGCGCCAGACCCAGCGATACCGCCGCGCCCAGCGCCAGCGCCAGGGCTTGCCACAGCACGTTGCGGCGCTGCTGCGCGAGATCGGGTTGCTCCGGCTGCGGCCCCGGCGTGGTTGATTCAGCCTGGGGCAAACGCGCGGCTATGGGCGATGTCATGCCGCGCCATCCGCCTGGCGGCGCGCCGCCAGCAGCGCAGCGGCCAGCTCGGCAAAACCTTGGCCACGCTCGGCCAAGGTCACATAACCGGGCAGCCAGGCCAGCTGTGGCACAAAGCGTGCGATGTTGGCCACGCCCACGCTGAGCGGCATCGTCTCAAACATCAGCAAGTCGTTGGTGGAGTCCCCCAGATACACCCAGTCGGCCGCCACAAACGGCCAGCCCAGCGCGTGCTCTACCGCCCAGCGGGCGGCGCTCAATTTGTTGTGATCGCCGACCCAGCCGTTGACGTGGATCGAGCTCACGGTGGCCGTGAGGCCGTGGCGCCGCATCACCGCCACCACCTGGGCGATGGCAGCCGGCGGCAAGGTGCTGAACTCGCTGTGGTCGATGGCGATGTCGGTCAGCCGGCCCACGCTGTCGGTGGCCAATTGGGCGCCCGGCACCTCGGCCAGCACGGCCAACGAGCAGGCCAACAAGCGCTGGCCGTTGGCGGTGCGGGTGGTGGCGTCGGCGACAAAATCATGGCGCAGTTGCTGGCCATCTCGGCGCAGCATCACGGCGCCGTTTTCGGCCACGATGGCCGCCACCGGCCAGGCCATCGCAAAGGCCTCGCTCCAGCCCGCCGGGCGGCCGGTGATGGCGATCACCGGCACGCCGGCCGCCGCCAGACTGTGCAGGGCGTGCAGCGCGGCGGGCTCAATTTCACCGTCTCGGGTGAGGGTGTCGTCGATGTCGGTCAGCACGCCGCGCAACGCGGCCAGGCGCGCGGGCGCCAGCTCGGCCAGTGGGCGCAGGCGTTGGTGATGGCGATGGCGATGGTGATCGGCAGCGTGATCAGTGGCGGCAGGCAGCATGCAGAAAGTCTCCCACAACTTGATGTTGATCAACGCCAGGCCGCAAGCTGCGGCGCGAACATGTTGGGTTCATCAAGCTGTCACTGGAGCATGGCATGGCCAAGGAATCTTCCGCCCTCAAAGCGCCCGCCAAACGCTCGGCGAGCCCCGTCCGAAGCGTGCGCGCCACAAAATCCGACGCAAAACCCGTCGCCAAGTCCGCCGCCTCGCGCACCCCAAAAACCCGGTCCCGGTCAGTGGAAGCTGGCGACATTGCGCCATCGCTGCGTCGCGATGCGATTGAAGCCAACACCGTGTCGCGCGCCACCACGGGCGCGCAAACAGAAAAAGCCATGGCGCTGGCCGATATGCTGGCGCACCAGGCCCAAGGCAGCAGCGTAGGCGGCGTGCTGTCCGAATTGCAAACGCTGATGGCCGGCGCCTCCCCCGACGACGTCAAGGCCCTGCGGCGTTTGCTGTTCCAGCCCGAGGCCCAAACCCGGCCCGACAGCGACGCCGACACCGAGCTGGCACCCGGTTGGCGCGACGGCCGCTACCCGTACAAAAACCTGCTGTCGCGGCGCAGCTACGAGCGCCAAAAATACCGGCTGCAAGTGGAGTTGCTCAAGCTGCAAGCCTGGGTCAAGGACACCGGCGCGCGCGTGGTGATTTTGTTTGAAGGGCGCGACGCGGCCGGCAAAGGCGGCACCATCAAACGTTTGATGGAGCACCTGAACCCCCGCGGCGCCCGTGTGGTGGCGCTTGAAAAACCCAGCGAGGTGGAGCGCGGCCAGTGGTACTTTCAGCGCTACACGCAACACTTGCCCACGCGGGGCGAGATCGTATTGTTTGACCGCAGTTGGTACAACCGCGCGGGCGTTGAGCGGGTGATGGGCTTTTGCACCGACGCCGAATACGACGAGTTCATGCGCCAGACGCCCGAGTTTGAGCGCCACCTGGTGCGCAGCGGTGTGCACTTGTTCAAGTTCTGGTTTTCGGTGTCGCGCAACGAGCAGCGCCGCCGCTTCAAAGAACGCAAGCTGCACCCGCTCAAGCAGTGGAAGTTGAGCCCGATCGACTTGGCATCACTCGACAAATGGGACGACTACACCCGCGCCAAAGAGGCCATGTTCCTGAACTGCGACACCTCGGACGCGCCCTGGACAGTGATCCGCAGTGATTGCAAAAAACGTGCGCGACTCAACGCCCTGCGCTATTTGCTGCATCGGCTCCCGTACGCGGGCAAGGACCTGGCGGCGCTGGGCTCGGTTGATCCGCTGGTGGTGGGCCGGCCGTCGCTGGTGCCCAACCGCGGCGACGATCAACTGGCGGGCACCGGCAATTGAGCTGAAGCGGGGCCCCTGAAATGAGATGTCGCAGGCTAGGAGCCTGTCGGACTTGGGATCGGGCCCGACCCCAAGCCCGACAGGCTTAGCATCGACGCATGACACTTCATCGCCGTCAAGCCTGGCGTCGTGGTCTGGCCGGTGGCCTGACGTTGGCGCTGCCACTGCCTTTGCTGGCGGCCCGCAGCGCGCCATTCCGGCGCTTGGCGGTGATTGATCCACCGTTTGTGGAAGAGTACGAGGTGATCATTGCCATGGCGCCGCCGCTGCTGCGCGGCACGGTGGGCTCACTGCTGTCACGGGCCGTGACCGGGGCCGATGCCCAGCTCAAGAGTGATCTGCTGACCCAGGCGCTCGACCCGGACAAAACCCGCTTGCATGAGCACTTTGTGCACGCGCTGGCCGATGCGCTGGACGACGCCGACGTCAAGATATTGCTGGTGCCCGTGGACGCTGCCGACAGCGAAGCCGCGCTGATCAAGCAAGTGCGCAAACTCGCCCCGCAAGCCGACGGCCTGTTGATGGTCAACGTGATGGGCCGCTACGTGGCCTTGCACGGGCTGGTCTCGTACGCGCCGGGCGTGATGGTGGGCATCAAGGCCCAAACCCCCAACGGCAAAACCGTGTGGCTGGAGCAGATCTTCAGCGCCGGGTTTCGCGGCATTGACCCCCGTGCTGACCATCTGGAGGTGGTGGACATGCCCGAGCGCTTTGACAACGTCGAGGCCCTGCTGCGCGATATCGACGCCGCCCGCCTGGCCCTGGTGCACGGTGTTGAGGCCATCGCCGCCGAGGTGGCCAAGCGCCTGACCGCGTGATCGGTTGATCACCCCCCCACCGATTCAGGGGGCTCCAAAACCCGGCAACATTGCACGGGCTTTGATCCACCCAGCCGGGCGCTGGCTTGGCCGCTGTGTATAAAATATTGACTGTTTCGAGGAGCGTTGCAAGGCCACCCCCCGGCCCCAGGCTCGAAACCACACTCTGTGCAACGTCGCTCACCCCCAGTTCTTGAAGCGGGTGAGACAACCATTCCCTCATCCACCTCATGCTGTTCGGGCCACCTGTTTCCGGAGCACTATCGCTATGAACGCCGTTCTCAAATCCGTCTCTGACCCACAACACGCCATCGCTGACATCACGTTGGCTGCATGGGGCCGCAAAGAGCTCAACATCGCCGAGGTCGAGATGCCCGCGCTGATGGCCATCCGCAGCGAGTACGCCGCCAGCCAGCCACTCAAGGGCGCGCGCGTGACGGGCAGCCTGCACATGACCATCCAGACCGCCGTGCTGGTGGAGACTTTGCAGGCACTGGGCGCCGAAGTGCGCTGGGCATCGTGCAACATCTACTCCACCCAAGACCACGCCGCAGCGG
>JAYWDK010000335.1:0-10796 GCA_043779845.1 Betaproteobacteria bacterium
GCTCAACGTGGCCGCCGGCACGGCGCATGGCATCGTCGGCGAGAACGGTGCCGGCAAGAGCACGCTGATGGCCATCCTCTACGGCCTCTACCAGGCCGATGAGGGGGCGATCCAGATCGACGGCCGGCCGGTGCAGATCCCCGGCTCGAAGGCTGCCATCGCGCTGGGCATCGGCATGGTGCACCAGCACTTCATGCTGGTCGAGACGCTCTCGGCGCTGGACAACATCATGCTGGGTGCTGAAGCCCACTGGCGGCTGGGCCCGGCGCGCGAGATCGTGCGCGCCAAGCTGCTGGCGCTGATGGCCGACACCGGCCTGCAGGTGCGGCTCGACTCGCCGGTGGAAGACCTGCCGGTGGGCGAGCGCCAGCGTCTGGAGATCCTCAAGGCCCTGTACCGCGGTGCGCGCATCCTGATCCTGGACGAGCCCACGGCGGTGCTCACGCCGCAAGAAACCGAACAGCTTTTTGTCACCTTGCGCCGCCTGCGTGATGACGGCGTCACACTGCTGCTGATCACCCACAAGCTCAAGGAGATCATGGCGCTGTGTGATGCCGTGACGGTGATGCGCGCGGGCGCTGTGGTGTTTGACGGCCCGATTGCCGATTGCAGCCTGGACCAACTGGCCGAGGCCATGGTGGGGCGGCGCGTGAACCTGGGGCGCGATGCGCATGGCCGGCAGGCCCAGCCCGGCGCCAGGCTGCTGGTGGCGCAAGACCTGAGCTGGCGTGATGCAATGGGCGTGCAGCGCCTCGACAAGGTGTCGCTCACTCTGCGCGCCGGCGAAATCGTGGGCATTGCCGGCGTGTCGGGCAACGGCCAGAGCGAGCTGCTGGAGATGTTGTCGGGCTTGGCCGCGCCGCAATCTGGCACGCTCAGTTTGGGTGATATGAAGTTTGAGCCAGCGCAGTGGATGACGCCCGACCAGGCGCGCCAGCTGGGCGCCGCCCACGTGCCCGAAGACCGCCACCGCCGCGGTTTGGTATTGCCGTTTGCCGCCTGGGAAACCGCGGTGCTGGGCTTTGAGCGCGCGCCGCGTTTTGCCAGCGCCTGGGGTTGGATGCGGCGCCTGGTGATGCGCCGCGCTACCGCCAAGATGATGGACGCCTACGACGTGCGGCCGCGCAATGTTGATTTGCGGGCGTCCAAATTTTCAGGCGGCAACCAGCAAAAACTGGTGCTGGCGCGCGAGGCGCTGGCGCCCGAAATCGCGCCCACGGTGTTGCTGGTAGGCCAGCCCACACGCGGCGTGGACATCGGCGCGATCGAGTTCATCCACGGCCGATTGCGCGCCATGCGCGATGCCGGCGGCGCGGTGCTGGTGGTGTCCAGCGAGCTGGATGAAATTTTGGCCTTGTCCGACCGCGTGCTGGTGATGGATCGCGGCCGCATCGCCGGCGAGCTGTTGATCGACGATTGCACCGAGGCGGCGCTGGGGCGCTTGATGGCGGGGGCGGGCGTGGGTGTGGGTGTGGGCACTGACGCCGGTGTGCAGGATGAGCCGGCAAAAAAACAAAAATGAGTCGACCTGTTGAACTGCCACGCTGGATGGATTTGGGCGTGCTGCCGCTCGTCAACCTATTGATGGCGCTGGGCGTGTGCGCCATCGTGGTGGCCGGCATTGGCTTGCAGCCGGTGCAAGTGCTCACCATGCTGGTCAAAGGCGCATTTGGCAGCGCCGCTGGTCTGAGCTACACGCTGTATTACGCCACCACCTTTGTCTTCACCGGCCTGGCCGTGGCGGTGGCGTTTCATGGCGGGCTGTTCAACATCGGCGGCGAGGGCCAGGCGCTGATGGGCGGCCTGGGTTGCAGCCTGGTGGCGCTGGGTTGGGGCGCGCACTTGCCCGCCGCGCTGTTGTTGCCACTGATGGTGTTGGCCGCCATGGCCGCAGGTGCGCTGTGGGCCGCAGTGCCTGGCGCGCTGCAAGCCTGGCGCGGCAGCCACGTGGTCATCACCACCATCATGTTCAACTTCATCGCCGCTGCCTTGCTGGCTTATTTGTTGGTCAACGTGCTCAAGGCGCCGGGCAGCATGACGATCGAGACCGGGCCGTTTCCCGAGGCCGCGCAAATGCCCGGCATGCACCAGGCGCTGGCCTGGCTGGGCATCGCCTGGCCACGCACGCCGCTCAACCTGAGCGTTTTGTTGGCCGCAGCCGCCGCCGCGCTGGTGACCTTGTTTTTGTGGCGATCACGCGCGGGCTACGAGCTGCGCGCCGTGGGGTTTTCGCCCGACGCCGCGTTGTACGCCGGCATCCGCCCGCGTGGCCAGGTCTTGCTGGGCATGGTGATCTCGGGCGCGTTGGCCGGGTTGGTGGGCATCAATGAGCTGGCGGGCGTGCAGCACCGCTTGCTGCTCGATTACGTGGTGGGCGCGGGGTTCACCGGCATCGCGGTGTCGCTGATCGGGCGCAATCACCCAGTGGGCATCGTGCTGGCCTCGCTGCTGTTTGGCGCGCTGTACCAGGGCGGCGCCGAGCTGGCGTTTGAGATCCCCGGCTTCAGCCGCGACATGGTCACCACGCTGCAAGGCCTGATCGTGCTGTTTTCAGGCGCGCTGGCGCAAGTGGCGGCGCCGGGGTTGGCGCGCCTGCATGGGTTTTTGGCGCCCAAGGCCACGGGGGCCACGCATGGATGAGCTGCTGATCGGCGGCCTGCTGGCGTCCACCTTGCGGGTGAGCACGCCCTTGATCTTGGGTGCCTTGGCGGCGGTGATCAGCGAGCGCGCGGGCGTGATCGACCTGGGCCTGGAAGGCAAGATGTTGCTGTCGGCCTTTGCCGCTGGCGCGGTAGGCGCCGTTACCGGCTCATTGCCCCTGGCGCTGCTGGGCGCCCTGTTGGTGGGCGTGGCTTTGGCTATGTTGCATGGTTACGCCTGCGTCAGCCACACGGGGGATCAAGTGGTGCTGGGCATGGCTTTGTCGATGATCGCGTCGGGCTTGTCCATCGTGCTGGGCATTGCCTGGTTCAAGCAGGGCGGGCAAACGCCGCCCTTGCCCAACGATGTGCGCTTGTCGCCCTGGTTCTTGGGCGCGGCCGATGCCTTGCAAGGCGTGCCGGTGATTGGCCCCGTGATCGGCCCCATCGTGGGCGGCGGGCTGCTGGGGCACAACTTTTTGGTCTACCTGGCGCTGGCCCTGGTGCCCGTGGTGTGGGCGTTTTTGTACCGCACCCGGCTGGGCTTGCGCCTGCGCGCCACGGGTGAAAACCCGGCCATGGTGGACGCCGCCGGCCTGTCGGTCAAAGGCTTGCGCTACGGCGCTTTGGCGCTCAACGGCGTGCTGTGCTCGTTGGCCGGCAGCTACCTGGTGCTGGCCCAGGGCGCCAACTTTGTGCCCAACATGACGGCCGGCCGGGGCTACATGGCGCTGGCCGCGATGATCTTCGGCAACTGGCGCCCGGTGGCCGCGCTGTGGGCGTGTTTGTTGTTTGGGTTTTTGGACGCCGTGGCCATTCGCTTGCAAGGCGTTGTGCTGCCGGCCGCGCTGGGTGGTGGCGTGGTGCCGGTGCAGGCCATTCAGGCGCTGCCCTACGTATTGACGGTGGTGTTGTTGGCCGGGTTCATCGGCCGCTCGCGCGCGCCGGCCGCGCTGGGCACGCCGTATGTCAAGGAGCGCTGAACAATGGTTGACGACGCAACGATGTTGCAGTTGGTGGCGGCCGCCCGCGTGGCGCGCGAGCGGGCTTACGCGCCGTATTCACGCTTTTTGGTGGGCGCGGCCTTGCTGGACGAAATGGGCCACATCCACGCCGGCTGCAACATCGAGAACGCCGCCTACCCACAAGGCCAGTGCGCCGAGGCCTCGGCCATCGCGCACCTGGTGTTGGCGGGCGGTACGCGCATCCTGGCCGCGGCCGTGGTGGGCGTGGCGCCTGAGGCCGTCACGCCCTGCGGCGGCTGCCGCCAGCGCTTGCGCGAGTTTGCGGCGGATGACGCGCCGGTGTGGGCCGCCGATCTGCAAACCGTACGCTCAACTTTCACCTTGGGCCAGCTGCTGCCCGCCAGTTTTGGCCCCCAACACCTTGAAAAATGAACCCAGTTCTGCAAGACCAGATCGACGCCAGCGTGGCACACATCCAGGCGGGGGCGCCAGGCCGCAAACCGCGCCTGGCCATCGTGTTGGGCTCGGGCTGGGACGGCATTGCCGACCTGGTGCACGATGCTGTCGACATGCCCTACGCCGAGCTGCCGGCCTTCCCGGTGCTGGGCGTGGTGGGCCATGCCGGCAGCCTGCGGTTGGGCCGAATCGGTGATGGCGGCCAGGGCGCGCAGGCGGTGGAAGTGGCCTTGCTGCGTGGCCGCAAACACGCCTACGAGACGGGCGACGCCGCCGGCATGAAGGGCGCCATCCGCACGCTTGCCGCGTTAGGCATCACCACCGTGCTGCTCACCAACGCGGCCGGCAGCCTGGAGCCGCAGATGCCGCCGGGCTCGCTGATGTTGATCAGCGACCACCTCAACATCACCCAGCGCACGCCGCTGCATGACGAGCCCGGCGCCAGCCGCTTCATCGACATGGCGGATGCCTACAACGCTGAACTGCGGGACCAGGCCGCCGCCGCCGCCGCCGACGCCGGCATCGAGCTGCATGAAGGCATCTACGCCTGGATGCTGGGCCCGCAGTTTGAAACCCCGGCCGAGATCCGCATGCTGCGCCTTTTGGGCGCGCAGGCCGTGGGCATGAGCACCGTGCCCGAAACCATCCTGGCCCGCCACGCGGGGCTCAAGGTGCTGGGCCTGGCCATGCTCACCAACATGGGTTGCGGGCTGGCCGACGAGGCGCTAAGCCACGCCCACACGCTGCAAACGGCGCAGGCCACGGCGGCCTTGGCCGCGCGCCTGGTGGCGGCCATCGTGCCGGCACTGGTGGTCTGATCGCGTCACCTTGACAGCACAATTTTCACCCAGGCTTTCATCCATGCGCTGGCCTCCGGCGGCGTCTCAGGATCAACCATGACCACTGCGCTTGCCTTGTTGCGCGCTCCGGCGCTGGCCACCCTGGCGGCGGCGCTGCTGCTGGCCGGCTGCACTACGCCGCCCAACGCGCCGCCCGGTGCCCAGCGTGCCCCGCTCAAGCTCACCATCCTGCACACCAATGACCACCACGGCCGCTTCTGGACCAACGCCGATGGCGAGGGCGGCATGGCGGCGCGCAAGACGCTGATCGACGCCCAGCGCGCCGAGGTGGCCGCCGCCGGTGGGTATACCTTGTTGCTGGACGGTGGCGATGTGAATACCGGTGTGCCCGAGAGTGATCTGCAAGACGCCGAGCCCGACTTCAAGGGCATGAACCTGCTGGGCTACGACGCCATGGCGGTGGGCAACCACGAGTTCGACAAACCGCCGGCGGTGCTGGCCAAGCAGCGCGCCTGGATCAACTTTCCGATGCTGGCGGCCAATATCTACCAAGGTGAGCGGCGCTTGTTCGAGCCCTACCGGATCTTTGAGCGCGGCGGCTACAAGATCGCCGTGATGGGCCTGACCACCGACGACACCCAGAAGATGGTGCTGCCTGACCACATCAAGGGCATCAGCTTCCGCAAGCCCGCCGATGAGGCGGCGGTGCTGGTGCCGCAACTGCGTGCTCAGGCCGACATGGTGATAGCCACCACCCACATGGGCCACTACCCCGACGGCCACCGCGGTGTCAACGCGCCGGGTGATGTCGAGATGGCGCGGGCGGTGGGCGGGCTGGATCTGGTGGTGGGCGGCCACAGCCAGAACCCCGTGTGCATGCTGGCCGAAAACCAGCGCAACAACGCTTACGTGCCCGGCACGCCTTGTGCGCCGGATCGCCAAAACGGCAGCTGGATCGTGCAAGCCCACGAGTGGGGCAAGTACGTGGGCCGGGCTGATTTTGTCATCGACGCCGGCAAGATTGAGCTGGTGCGCTACCAGTTGCTGCCTATCAATCAAATGCAGCGCCTGCCCGATGGCAAAAAGGCCAACTACACCGCAACCATTGCTGAAAACGTCAGCCTGCGCAGCTTTTTGCAGCCCTACCAGGAGACGGGCCAAGGCAAGCTCACGGTGCCTGTGGGCAGCGCCGACGGCGTGCTCGATGGTGACCGATTCAAGGTGCGCCAGCAGCCCACCAACCTGGGCACACTGATCGCCCGCGCCATGCTGGACAAAACCGGCGCCGACCTGGCGCTGATCAATTCGGGCGGCGTGCGTGATTCTTTGCCCGCAGGCGTGATCACTTATCGCGACCTGCTCAAGGTGCAGCCGTTCTCGAACACCGTGGGCGTGGCCACGCTCAGTGGCGCCGAGTTGCTGGCCTACTTGCAGGCGGCCGCCCGCATGACCCCCGGCTCGGGCGGCTACCCGCAAACGGCGGGCCTGCAAATGCGCATCGAGAACAACGTGCTGATCGAGGCCAGGGTGGCCGGCCAGCCCATTGATGCAGCGCGCAGCTACCGGCTGGCGGTCAACAACTTCACGGCCATTGGCGGCGACGGCTACCCCAAGCTCAACGACCACCCGGGCTACGTGGACTCGGGCTTCAATGACGCCGAAGTGTTGCGCGCCTACATTGCCGAGCACAGCCCGCTGAAGATCGCCGACTTTGATCCCGGCGACGCGGTGACGCGGCGCTAACCCTCATCATGGATGACCTTGCCTGGAGCGCCACCTTGACCGATCCGCAAACAACCCTGCAAAAAAACGCGCGCATCGCGCTGGCCTGCCTCGATCTCACCAGCCTGAACGACAAGGACGACGCAGCAGCCATTGCCGCGCTGTGCCGCAAGGCGCTGGGCCCCGCTGGCACGCCTGCCGCGCTGTGCGTGTGGCCACGCTTTGTGGCCCAGGTCAAGGCGGCGGCACCCGTGGGCGTGCGCGTGGCGGCGGTGGCCAACTTTCCGGCGGGCGGGCTCAATATCGCGGCGGCCGTGGCCGATGCAAAAAACATCGTTGCGGCCGGCTGCGACGAGGTCGACCTGGTGTTGCCCTGGCGCGCGCTGCGTGATGGCGATGTGGCCGGCGCCACGGCGGTGGTGGTGGCGGTGCGCGCGGCCACCACCGGCCACACGCTCAAGCTGATCATCGAATCGGGTGAGTTGGCCACGCCGGCGCTGATCCGCCAGGCCAGCTTGATCGGGCTTGACGCGGGCGTTGATTTTTTGAAAACCAGCACCGGCAAGATGCCCAGCGGCGCCACGCCCGAGGCCGCGCGCCTGATGCTGCAGGCCATTGCCCAGCACCCGCGGGGTGGGGCGGTGGGCTTCAAGGCGTCGGGCGGCGTGCGCACCGTGAAAGCTGCGGCGGTCTACATCGCGCTGGTGCAACAGATCCTGGGCGAGGCCGCGCTCAACTCACGGCGTCTGCGCTTTGGCGCCAGTGGTTTGCTGGGCGACATCGAGGCCGTGCTGGCAGGCCAGGGCGCGGGCAATACCGCCGCGCCGGGCGCGTACTGATCCCAAACCATTGCCTGAAGACGCCGCCCCGTGAGCACCTTGCTGCCCGCCGAAATCATCCGCGCCAAGCGCGACCGCCTGCCGCTCACCGAGCCGCAGATCCAGGCCTTTGTGCAGGGCCTGGTGACTGAAACCTGGAGCGAAGGCCAGGTGGCCGCGCTGGCCATGGCCATCTTGCTCAACGGCATGGGCCGTGATGAGTGCGTGGCCCTGACGCGCACCATGACCCACTCAGGCGCCGTGCTGGACTGGCGCGACGCCGGCTTGCGCGGCCCCGTGCTGGACAAACACTCCACCGGCGGCGTGGGCGACAAAGTGAGCCTGGTGCTGGCGCCCATCGTGGCTGCGTGCGGCGGCGTGGTGCCCATGATCTCGGGGCGCGGCCTGGGCCACACCGGCGGCACGCTGGACAAACTGCAAGCCTTGCCCGGCTACAACCTGGCGCCAAGCCGCGACCTGATGCTGCAAGTGCTGCGCGGCGCGGGCTGCGCCATCGTGGGCGCCAGCGCCAACCTGGCCCCTGCCGACCGCCGGCTGTACGCCATCCGCGACGTCACCGCCACGGTGGAGTCGGTGCCGCTGATAACGGCCAGCATCCTGAGCAAAAAGCTCGCCGCCGGCCTGCAGGGGCTGGTGATGGACATCAAGCTGGGCAACGGCGCTTTCATGGCTAACTTGCAAGATGCGCGCACGCTGGGCGCCAGCCTGGTGGGCGTGGCCACCGGCGCGGGCTTGCCGTGCCGGGCGCTGATCACCGACATGAACCAGGTGCTGGGCCGCACGGCGGGCAACGCGCTGGAGGTGGCCGAGTCGGTGGCGTTTTTGAACGGCGCCGAGCGTGAGCCGCGCCTGCTTGAAGTGACGCTGGCGCTGGCCGCGCAAATGCTGCACCTGGGCGGCTTGGCGTCCACGCTGGCGGCGGCAGGCGCTCAAGCCGAGGCAGCGCTGGCCAGCGGCCGCGCCGCCGAGCACTTTGCCCGCATGGTGGCCGGCCTGGGCGGCCCGGCCGACGTGCTGGCCAACGCGTGTTTGCCCACCGCCCCCGTGCAGCTGGATGTGCCCGCGCCGCAGGATGGTGTGCTGGCCATGGTGGATACACGCGCGCTGGGCCTGGCCGTGGTGGGCCTGGGCGGCGGCCGGCGGCGCGCCACCGACGTGGTGGATGCCCGCGTGGGCTTCAGCCATTTGCGGCCGCTGGGCACGGTATTGCGCGCGGGTGATGCGATGCTGCGCGTGCACGCCGCTGACCTGGACGCCGCTCAACTGGCGTGCAAGGCGGTGCTGGCCGCCATCAGCCTGGCCGAACACGCACCGACGATCGGACCGGTGGTGATCGAGGCCGTGGACGCGCAGGTGCCGGTGTAGCCGGGTGTGGTGGCTGAGCGCAGGCCTGTCTCCATCTCCATCTCCATCTCAATCGCTGACACTATCGTCCTGCCGGACTGACGCCGCCCTGGCCGTTGGCCTGCCCGCGCCATCCCCGCCGTTCCAAAATCCGTCCCTTCAACCCGCCGCTCAAAAAGCGCGGGCGCCCACCATGATCGCTGCCCCCGTCGTCAAGATTTGCTGCATCAGCAGCGCCGATGAAGCCCGCACCGCCATAGCCGCCGGCGCCTACGCGCTGGGCCTGGTGTCGGCCATGCCCAGCGGGCCGGGCGTGATCTCCGAAGGCCTGATCGCCGAGATCACCGCTGGCTTGCGCTCTACCGTGCAAACCTTTTTGCTCACCAGCCAGCTCACGGCGGCCGGCATCACGCGCCAGCATCGCCGCTGTCGCACCACCACGCTGCAACTGGTCGATCAAGTGCCTTTCAGCGAGCTGGAACAACTGCGTTTGACGCTGCCCGACATCTGGCTGGTGCAGGTGGTGCACGTGCAAGGCGAGGCCAGCGTCGACGAGGCCGTGGCCGTGGCGCCCTACGTGGACGCCATCCTGCTGGACTCGGGCAATACCAAGCTCGGCCTCAAGCAGCTGGGTGGCACCGGGCGCACGCATGACTGGTCGCTCAGCCGGCGCATCCGCGACGCCGTGGCCGCCCTGGGCCGACCCACTTACCTGGCCGGCGGCATCACCTCGGCCAACGTGGCAGCGGCCGTGGCCGCAGTGCAACCTTTTGGGCTTGATTTGTGCAACAGCGTGCGCACCGGTGGCCGGCTGGACGCCGACAAGCTGGCGGCGTTTTTCAAGGCCCTGAACCCACCGGCCTGAGCCGACGCGGTGCTGGATTTCACGAATGACCGCAGCTGGGCGTTTGAGCGCTTGAGCATCGCGGCGGCCGGCACCCGGTGCGGGCTCACGCTGTGGCGGTCGTCGCTGCGCGCCGACTGCACTGCAAGCCAGGGCCAGAGGCCCCGGCCTTCGCCAGGCACAAACAGTCCTCAGGACTGTTTATGTCCGGGCTCAGTGCGTCAGGCCGGGGTCGCGCGGCCGAACTCACTTCGCGCCCTGCGGGCGCTGCGTTCTGACAACCGCCGCGAGTTTGATGACAAAGCGCGCAACGCGCGCCGACCCAGCCCTTGCGCTTCTCGCCGCCCCAGAGATCGCCCCCACCGGGTGCCGGCCACCGCGAGCGCGACGATGGCTGGCGTGCGCGGCGGCTTGCGCCGTGGCCCCGGCGTCTACCCGCTGGCCGCTGATGCGGGGCTGACTGTGGGCGGGTGCGCGATGGCCGTGTGTGCGGTTGCCTGGATCGCAATCGACATCGGCTTGCTGGTTGCCCAACGGCTTTGCGCGCGACCAATGCGCGCGCAAATTTGATCCAGCAGTCTGGCTGATCGCCGGTCGCAGAGGAAGATCGGCAGTGCTGCGTAACATGGCTTGCATGAACTGTGTTTCTACAAAACCTTGGCGCATGACGCCCGGCGCGCAAGGCAAATTCCGCCCGCTCCACCGCCGCAAGATACGCAGCACCGCGCCAGGTTATGCAGCAGTTCCGCTGTATCAGCCGCCAGGTTACGCAGCAAAATTGCGCCATACATGAGGTTGAACTAAACCGCTGAAGCGGTGGTGGCGTTTGCCCACAGTGTTGATATCGTGGCGTCGCGAATCAGCGACGGCCTGAGAGGTGATCACTGCCAGCATTTTGAGACGAGTCGGGCGCGGATGCGCAAGGAACCACACTCTCCCATAAACGAACGACATGGAGATCTATTCATCATGCCCTTCGACTGCGAGAGGCCGACGGTCAACCTGCGGTGTTGCCCGCTCCGGCAGGCAGCCGTGTGGCTACTGGTGAAGCCGGGGCATTTCACGATGTGAGTTGAACCTTACATTCCCCATGGGGCAGCAGAGCACTGTGTAGATGCACAGTTATGCGGCCTGCCAAACCCGCCGCACGCCACCACCGTGGCGACGGTTCAGTCCAACGAGGTCTA
>JAYWDK010000336.1:0-3857 GCA_043779845.1 Betaproteobacteria bacterium
GATCGGGCCCCAGCGTGGCCGCCAGGCTGGCCACGTCGGCAGCAAAGTCGCTGAGATCACGCTGCATGGTGTCGATGTGCTGCTGGCGCAGGGTTTGCATCTGGCCCAGCTTGTCGTCGATCAACGCCATCACGCCCAGCGCAGTCTCGGCGGCGGGCACCGCGGTGGTATCGGGCAAACCCACGGCGGCGGTGGCCCCCTGCCAGGCCTGCTGCCAGGCGTCAAATTCGGCCTGTGCCGCACTGGCTTTGTCGGTCAACCGGGCCAGCGCCGTGGTGGCGGCCTCTCGTTGCTTGTTCAGCTCGTCGTGCCGGGCGCGGGTCTCGTTGGCGCTGTCCACGGCGTCGGCGGCGGTCAACAACAAGGCATCCAGACTGGCCCGCTGCGGCGCCCTGCCCTGGCCAAGGCCCATGCCGTCACCCCCGGCGCCCGCGTCGCCCAACGCCAAACTCAGCGCCGCAGTGGCCGCCTGGGTCGCGCTGCTGTGGTGGTCGACCGCGCGCCTGGCCTCGGCCAACCCGTCTTCAGCCGCCAGCGCCCGGCCCAGCGCCAAACGCCAGGCTTCAAAGTCGGTCAGCGGCAGGCCGGCAAGGCCCAGGCCCGCGCTCAGCGCCAACCCGTCAGCAGCAAGCGCCTGCCGTTCGGCCGCGTTGGCCGCCTGGCGTTGTTGGTTGTCGGCGGCCTGCTGCTTGAGCCGCTCCAGCGCGTCAAGCTTGTGCTGCAACTGGCTGACCTCGGCCGCCTGATCATGGCGGCGGTCCGCCAGGTTGTCGGCCACGCCCACATGCCGCTCAAAGCCGGGCGCTGCTTGCGACAAGCCCTGCTCACCGGCCTTGATGCCTTGCCATGTGGCGTCTCGCTCGGCACGCGCAGCCGCCAGCTCATGCCAGCTCACCGGGTGGTGGGCATTGCGGTATTGGGTGATCTCCAGCGTCAACGCCGACCCGCTGGCGTGCAACTCCTGTGCCCGGTCGGCCAGCGCCTTGTGCGAGGCCTGGGCCTCGGCCAACGCCGCCAGGCTTTGCTGGATGTGGGCCTCGGTGGGCAGCACCAACACCCGCAGCTGGGCTGGCGTAGGCAGCTGGCGGGGCTCAGGCAAGCCACGCTGCAAGGCCAGCAGGGCCAACGCCAGCTCACGCTCGCATTTGAGCAGCGCGGCCTCATGGCGGGCTTGGCTGGCCTGGGTGTCGCCCAGCGCGCGCGCGCCGTTGAGCGCGGCCCGCAAGGCCGGGCTCACGCTGCCCAGGCGCAAGCCCTGCAGTTGCTGATCCAGCGAGGCCAGGTCGGCCGCCTTGTCGGCCGCAGCCGCGTGCGCACTAAGGCGCGCCTGGTTCAAGACCTCAAAGCGCTTGCCCAGGCCCAGCACGGTGGCCCTTGCGGGCAGCAAGGGCAGCCCGCGCGCCAGATCGGCCTCAGGCCTGGCCGGCCAACCCAGCTGGCGCAGCAGGGCCAGCACCTCGCGCCAGTGCAGGTCCACCTCCAGCAGGCGCTTGTCGATGTCACGCGCGTGGTGGCGCACTTGTTGGCGCCGCTCGGCCAGGGCCAGCACGTCGGCTTCATGCTGGAGCAGGCGCTCGTCGGGCTGCACCAGCTGCCGCTGGTCGCTGGCCAGGCTGGCCTGCCCGGCGTGCAAGGCCAGATCATGGGCCGCCAAGGCCAGCTCGATGTCGGTGTCAGCCAACTGCTGTGCGGCCTTGGCCGGCAGCAGCAGCACAGCGCCCAATTGTTGGCGCGCGCCTTGTTGCTCACGCCATTGGCGCAGCGCGGGGGCCACGCGGCGCACACGCTCCAGCCGCAGGCGGTCTGCCTCCAAACTGCGGTTGAGGCCGCGCGACAACTCACGTTGATCCTCTAGCGCCTGCACCCGGGCGGCCGCCTCCACCCAGTCTTTGGTGCGCACGGTGCTGGCCTTGAGCGCGGCGTCGGCGGTGGCCAGCTCATCGGCCGCCTGGTAGTAAACCCGGCCACCTGATTTGCGCGGCGCCCAGAGTTGCTCGGCTTCGGCGTCCAACTGCGCCCGCACGGCCCCCAGGCTGCCAATGCCTACCGCCGACTGGAACAACACCTGCCCCACGTCGTTGGAGGCCGCGAGTATGGTTTTGCCACCGGCCTCCAGGCGGGCGTGGTCCAGGCCAAACATCTGGTCAAAAAAGGCCCGGTCGGTGCCGGCCAAAAACGGCGTCAAGGCCGACTCCGGCAGCGCCGCGCCAGCCGCGTCAAACAGGGTTTTGAGCCGCGCCTTGGTGCGCACAAAGGCCAGCTCGGCGCCAAGATGCTGCAACGTGGCGCCCAGGCGCAGCTCGGACTTGGCGTGCAAAAAATCAAGGCTGGAACGGGTTTCAATGCCGAATAACAAATCAAGAATGGCACCGCGCGTGGTGGACTTGCCCGCCTCGTTGGGGCCCACGATCAAGTGAAAATCTCGCGCTGCACTGGGGAATACCAGCGTGCGCTCGGTGAACTTGCCGTAGGCCAGCAGTTGCAGTTGTTGGAATCGCATGGGAGTTTTTGTTCAGGTGACGGCCGGGCCGTGGGGCTGGCTTGACGTAGGCACATTGCCGGGCTGAACCACCGCAGCTTGCGCCAGCCCCAGTTGCGCCAGCAAGCCCGGGATCACGCCCTGCACGATGGCGCCCAAGTCCCCCGCGCGGATGGCCACCAGGTCGGGCACGGCCAGGTCCAGCGCCTGCGGGGCCTTGCCGGCAAATTGGCGCAGGCCGTCGGCCAAGCTGCGCATGAAGTCGTCGTCCTGGGGCACTTGTTGCAGCAAGGCCTGCAAGTCGGCGATGGCGTCGGCGCGCTGCTGGATCTGGCCCGCGTCAATGGCCGGGGTGGTGCGCAGCTTGACCTGCTCGATCCACAGCCGATCACCGCCCAGCGCGGCGGCCAGGGCCAGCACCTCTTCACGCAACACGGCATGGCGGCCAAACAGCTCACCGTGGGCCGCGCTACGCCCACCCAACAAAACGCGCAGCGCCATGGGCTTGTTGTCGGGCTGGCGGCCCAGCAAGACCTCCAGCTCGGTGCCAACCACGCGCAGCACGGCGGGCAGGTCAACGGCGGCGCTGACGTCCACCTCAAAGCGCTCCCAGCGCAGCACGTCGACGATCAGCCGGTCCACTGCCAGGATGCCGCTGTCATCGGCTGTGACCAGCACCGCGCCCCGCGGCCCGGTCTCGCGGATGTGGCGGCCCTGCAAGTTGCCGGGGAATACCACCCACGGGTTTTGCTGCACCACCTCGTGCTGGTGCACGTGGCCCAGGGCCCAGTAGTCATAGCCCCGGGCGTTGAGTTCGGCCACCGAACAAGGCGCATAACGCGCATGCGCAGCGTCCCCTTCAAGCGCCGTGTGCAGCACGCCAATGTTGAGCCAGCCGGCCACGGGCGCGGGGTAGGTGAGCACCAGGTTGTCCAGCGTGGCGGCATCCTTGAAGCTGCGGCCATGCAGGGCAACACGCAGGGCTTCGATGCGAAAGGTGCTGGGCTTGCGTGCGTCAAACACATGCACGTTGGGTGGAAAGCCCAACCGCTTGGTCATCTCGCTTTCGGCGTCATGGTTGCCGTAGAGCAGGTAGACGGGGATGCCGGCCTTGTTCAATCGCCCCATCTCGCGCACAAAAAAGTGGCCGGTGTTGTAGTCGCGCCAGTTGCCGTCGTACAGATCACCGGCGATCACCATGAAATCAACCAACTCGTCGATGGCCTCGTCGATGAGCTTGGTGAAGGCGTCGCGGGTGGCCGTGCGCAAGGCCTGCACTGGCGCGTTTTCATAGGAGGCCAGGCCGCACAGCGGGCTGTCGAGATGGATGTCAGCGGTGTGGATGAACTTCATGTGGGGCGCCCTGGGGCGGGGGTCA
>JAYWDK010000337.1:0-3856 GCA_043779845.1 Betaproteobacteria bacterium
AGCAATGCCGCGCCCGGCACGTCCGTCAGGAAGTAGGAGCCCGCCTCGCTCAGTTGCGCGTCGCAGGCGACCAGCAGGCTGGCCAGCGACAGCGCCAGCGCCAGCACCTTGCGCCGGGAAGCCAGTGAAAAAGCCAGCAGGCCCGCCGCCACGATGGTCGCCACCCGCCAGGGGAGCATCGACCAGCGCAGCGCGGTCAGGCCTTGGGCGTTGCAGTCAAAAGCCAGCATCACCGGCACGCCCCAGGCGGGAAACACCATGGAACGGTAGCTCACGAACGAAGGTCTGCCGGGCGGCAAAAACGGACGCGACTGGAAGGCCATGCGATAGCTCGGCGATATCGCGTACAGCACATCGTCCTTCTGGCTCGTCCGCACCTGCTCGGTAAAGTCGCCGAGATAGTCCGTGGCGACCTTGCCCTGGGAAATACTCTGCGCGGCGCGTACATAGACAGCTTCATCGCCTGCAAGGAAAAGCGCTTGCGCAGAGCGCCGTCCCTCAAGGTAATCACGCGTCAGAGCCAGTTCCTGGCCGCGCAGGCAGTTCTCCACCTTCATTTCAAGATGGGCGGCTATGTTCGATGCCGTGGCATACACCCCTATCGCCACCGCCACCGCCACCAAAAGAATCCACCAGGCCCAAAGAGGGGCCGGCTGCCTGGGCCATGCCGGAGCCGATGTCTGGTTTGACAAAACCTTTTTACCTCGCCATTTTTATGTATCTAAATAGGTCACCAGCGCAGGCGGGATGCGCGCCAGCTGCTATTAATAACGTAGCAATTCAATCAAGCTTGCCGAATCAGACCCGCTCGAAAATCGCCGCAATCCCCTGGCCGCCGCCGATGCACATCGTGACCAGCGCATAGCGGCCCTGGATGCGCTGCAGCTCGTGCAGCGCCTTGACGGTGATCAGCGCGCCGGTCGCGCCGATCGGGTGGCCCAGAGAGATGCCCGAGCCATTGGGGTTGACCTTGGCCGGGTCCAGCTCAAGCACACGGCTCACGGCGCAGGCCTGGGCGGCAAAGGCCTCGTTGGCCTCGATCACATCCAGATCACTCACCTTCAAGCCCGTGCGCTTGAGCACGGCAAGCGTTGCCGACACCGGGCCGATGCCCATGATGGTGGGCTCCACGCCGGTGTGGGCATAACCCACCAGGCGAGCGAGCGGCTTCAGGCCGTCGCTTTTGATGGCGTTGGCGCTGGCCAGCACCACGGCGCCCGCGCCGTCGTTCACGCCCGACGCGTTGCCGGCCGTGACCAAACCATCCTTCTTGAACGCGGCGCGCATCTTGCCCAGCGATTCCATCGAGGTGTCGGCCTTGACGTGCTCGTCGATGATGAAGCTGATGACGCCTTTGCGCGTGGTGATCTCAACGGGCACGATTTGATCGGTGAAGCGCCCGGCGGCAATCGCGGCGGCGGCGCGGCGGTGGCTTTCAACGGCCATCTCGTCCATCATCTGGCGCGTGATGCCGTACTGCTCGGCCACGTTTTCGGCGGTGATGCCCATGTGGATCTTGTGGAACGGGTCATGCAGGATGCCGACCATGTAATCGACCATCGTGGTGTCGCCCATGCGCGCGCCCCAACGGGCGGTGGGCGTGAGGTAAGGCCCGCGCGACATCGATTCAGCGCCCGCGCCAATAGCCAGGTCACAGTCACCCAGCATGATGGCTTGCGAGGCCGAAATGATGGCCTGCAGGCCCGAGCCGCACAGACGGTTCACGTTGAAGGCGGGTGTCTCTTTGGGCACGCCAGCGTTGACAGCGGCCACGCGGCCCAGGTAGGCGTCACGCGCTTCGGTGGGGATCACCGTGCCCATGGCCACATGGCCAATGCGGGCGGCGTCCACGCCGCTGCGGGTTATGGCGGCTTTGATGGCGGTGGTGGCCAAGTCAATAGGGGGCGTGTCTTTCAGCGTGCCGCCGAAGGTGCCGATGGCGGTGCGGGCTGCGCTGACGACAAAAACGTCTTGGGTTTGGCTCATGAAACAGTCTCCTGGCGGGTTGTTGTGCAAAGCAGCATAGGTCGCGTGCATTGCAGCTGCCTGACAGTTTAGGGGCCGAGCGCACGTTCACATTGCGCCGACTCAAGCTTGGCACCTCCCGCAAATTTGGCCGTCACGTGCGAGACCACGATCAGCGAACGCCGATGGAAGAATGCGCCAAAACCAGGAGACTCCCATGTTCGCTGAACCCTCTGCCCGCACCCAGGACCTGCTTGACCGCATGCAGGTTTTTTTCGCCCAGCACATCTATCCCAACGAGGCCCGCCACCATGAAGAGCTGCATGCGCGCCGCAAGCTGGGCACCGAGTGGCAGCCGTCGGCCCTGGTTGAAGAACTCAAGCCGCTGGCGCGCGCCGCTGGACTGTGGAACATGTTTTTGCCGCACAGCCACCGTGCGCCCGAGGGCCTGAACAACCTCGATTACTCGCCGCTCTGCGAGGTGATGGGCCGGGTGAGCTGGTCGTCGGAGGTGTTCAATTGCTCGGCGCCCGACACCGGCAACATGGAAACCATTGAGCGCTATGGCAGCGAGGCCCACAAGGATCGCTGGCTTGAGCCGCTGCTGCGCGGCGAGATCCGCTCGGCCTTCTTGATGACCGAGCCGGCCGTGGCTTCGTCCGACGCCACCAACATCCAGTGCAGCATCACGCGCGACGGTGACGACTACGTCATCAACGGCACCAAGTGGTTCTCGTCGGGCGCCGGCGTGCCCACCTGCGCCATCTTCATCGTGATGGGCAAAACCGACCCGGATGGCCCACGCCACGCCCAGCAATCCATGGTGCTGGTGCCGCGTGACACGCCCGGGGTCACCATCGTGCGGGCTCTGCATGTATTTGGCTACGACGACGCGCCCCATGGCCACATGGAGGTGCGCCTGGACAACGTGCGCGTGCCCGTTAGCAACATCCTGCTGGGCGAGGGCCGGGGCTTCGAGATCGCCCAGGGCCGGCTTGGGCCGGGGCGCATTCACCACTGCATGCGTTCCATCGGCGCGGCCGAGCGCGCACTTGAGATGATGTGTGACCGCCTGCAAAACCGCATCGCGTTTGGCAAGGCGCTGTCGCAGCACTCGGTGTGGGCAGAACGCATCGCCGAAAGCCGCTGCATGATCGATCAGGCGCGCTTGCTGACGCTCAACGCCGCGCACAAGATGGACGTGGCCGGCAACAAGGCCGCCAAAGCCGAGATCGCCATGATCAAGGTGGTGGCGCCCAACATGAGCTGCAAAATCGTTGACTGGGCCATTCAGGCCTATGGCGCGGCAGGGGTGAGCCAGGATTTTTGGCTGGCCGAGGCCTACGCCCACCAGCGCACCGTGCGCATCGTTGACGGCCCTGATGAAGTGCACCGCAACGCCATTGCCAAGATTGAGTTGGGCAAGCGGGCGGCGGCCAAACAAGGCGCCTGATTGGCCCGATTGGCCCGGTTGGCCTGATCGACCAGAGGCCGGCTTGGCCGCTGGGCCAAGCCCTGCTGATGTCGAGGGCTCACCGTGCGGCTTTGGTTTTGGCGCGGCCCATAAGCCGCGTCAATCAAAAGTTAGCAACCACCCGCCACCAGCGCCGCGATGGCTTCGCCCATCTGCGTGGTATTGGCTGCGCCGCCCAAATCGGCCGTGCGCGGGCCGCTGCGCAGCACCTGCTCGATGGCGCGCAGGATCGCGTCGTGGGCATCTCGGCGGCCCAAAAAGTCAAGCATCAGCGCCACCGACCAGATCATGGCCACCGGGTTGGCGATGTTCTGGCCAAAGATGTCGGGCGCCGAGCCGTGCACCGGCTCAAACAGGCTGGGGAACTTGCGTTCGGGGTTCAGGTTGGCCGAGGGCGCAATGCCGATCGTGCCGGTG
>JAYWDK010000338.1:0-10726 GCA_043779845.1 Betaproteobacteria bacterium
CAATCAGCCAGCGCAGCCGGGCATCACAGTGCAGGCCATACACGGCGATGTTGTTGACGTGGCGGCGGGTGTCCACGTCGGCAAAACGCGTGGGCGCGGGCAGCCGCGCGGCGTAGGCCGCCAGGTCGTGGCGCCAGGCTTGTTGTTTCATGCGAACAAGGGGCTGTTGCCCGCCACGCGGCGCAGTTGGGCTGGCAGGCCGCCGCCTTGGCCCTCGATCACGGTGAGGCGCTTGAAGGCGTGGCCCACGCGCAGCTCGTCGGTCATGCCCATGCCGCCATGCAGTTGCACGGCGCCCTGGCCCACGCTGCGGCAGGCACGCGCCACGGCCATTTGCGCCGAGGCCACAGCGCGGCGGCGTTGCGGGGCGGGCACGACTCCATCGTCATCCAGGCTATGGAATTGCAGCAGCGTGGCGCCCACCAGCGCGTTGGCCTGCAGCAGCGCCATCTGCATGTCGGCCAGCCGGTGTTGCAGGGCCTGGAAACTGGCGATGGGCACGCCAAACTGCTTGCGCCCGCGCACGTAGTCCAGCGTGTCTTGCAGCAGGCGCTGCATCACGCCCACGGCCTCGGCGCCGGTGGCGAGCTGGGCTTCGTCATTGACCCATTCGATCAGCGGCAGCAGGTCTTGGCCGGGCTCGCCCAGCACGGCGTCAACGGGTGTACTGCTAAACGCCAGCTCGGCCGCCCAGCCGCCATCGGCCAAGGCAAAGTCTCGGCGGGTGATGCCCAGGGATGCCGGGTTGACCAGCGCCAGCCGCAACAGGCCGTCGTCGCCCCGGGCGCTCACCAGCCAGTGCGTGGCAAAGGGCGCGGCGCGCACCATCGTCTTGCGCCCGGTGATCGTTTGCGCACCAGCGCCGCCGCTCAAGCTGCTTGTTACCTGCGCCAGATCATGCCGGGCGCCGGGCTCCAGCGTGGTCAGCACGGGCCGCACGTCGCCCGTCACCACGCCGGCCAGCAATTGGCGCGGCAGCGCGCCGGGCAAGCGCCGCAGCAAGCCCGCGCCCTGCACCACGCAAGCCAAATAGGGCCCGGGCAACAAGGCGCCGCCCAGCGTTTGCAGGATCAGCCCGTGGTCGGCCAGTCCGCCGCCCTGCCCGCCCGCAAACTCAGGCAGCGCGGCGCCCAGCAAGCCCAGCTCGTGGCCCAGGCCCCGCCACACCGGCGCAATGGCGGCGGGTGACTGCAGCAGCGCGGCGCGGCGCTCAAATGGCGCGTTATCGGCCAGCCAGCGAGCCAGGCTGGCCTGCATCTGGGCTTGGGTGTCGCTGAGTTCAAACAGGGCTTGCATGGTGGCCATAACCTCAATGTGCCAGCAGGTGCTGGGCGATGATGTTCCGCTGCACTTCGTTGGTGCCGGCGTAGATGGAGGCCGCTCTGTCGTTGAGGTAGGCGCTCATGGCAAACACGGCGTGCTCGGGCAGCGGCAGTGCCTGCCCGGCGCCGCCGGCATCCAGCGCGCACTCGACTATCGGCACGCGGGCGGCGGCTTGCGGGCCGCCAATCATCAGGCCAATCTCGGTGAGAAACTGCTTGAGCTCGGTGCCCAGCACCTTGCCCACCGAGGGCGCCACGCCGATGTCGTCGCCCCGTATGCGGGCGGCCAGCACTTGCTGCTCCAACGCGGCCAGCGCGTCGATGCGGCACTCGGCGTCGGCCAGCATCAGGGCCAGGTCAGCTCGCTCGGCGTCATCTGGCGGACGGCCCGAAAAAGCCAAACCCAAGGCCTGATGCAAGCGTTGCAGCCGCGCCCGCAGCATCGGCGCCCAGCTGCCCCCACGCTCATGGAGCAGCAAGTATTTGGCAATCGTCCAACCCCGGTTCTCTTCGCCCAACAGGGCCGACGCGGGCACGTGAACGTCGTCAAAAAACACCTGGTTCAACTCGTGATCACCCGAGATGCTGATGATGGGCCGGATGGTCACGCCGGGCAGCGGCAGGTCAAACAGCAAAAAGCTGATGCCCTGCTGCGCGCGGCCGGTGCTGTCAGTGCGCACCAGGCAAAACATCTTGTTGGCCCACTGCGCGTGGGTGGTCCAGATCTTGCTGCCGTTGATGACAAACTCGTCCCCATCGGGCCCGGTTTGCCGCACAGCCCGGCATTGCAGCGACGCCAGATCCGAGCCCGCCCCAGGCTCGCTGTAGCCCTGCGCCCAGTAATCATCACCCGAGCGGATGCCCGGCAACCAGCGCTGTTTTTGCTCGGGCGTGCCAAATTCAAGCAGCACCGGCGCCACCATGCGCGCGCCCTGCGGCGCCAATTGCGGCGCGCCAGCGGCGGCCAGTTCGCTGGCAAAAATGTCGTGTTGACGCGGGCTCCAGCCGCAGCCACCCCATTCAAGCGGCCAGTGCGGCACGCTCCAGCCGCGCACGGCCAGGATGCGGAACCAGGCCTGGCCGTCGGCAAAATCCGTGAAGATGCCCGATGTGCGCCGGCCGGCCAGTGCCAGCCCGGGCGTCAGGGCCGTGGCCAAAAACTGCCGCACCTCGGCACAAAAGGCCGCGTCGGCCGGGTTGTTGTCTAGCGACATGGTGCGCTTGTCTCCGGTGGAAATCACCGTTGAGTGTTCCAGATCGGCCCGGTGGCATGAATCGTCGAAAACGACGATGTGTGCCGGCACGGGTGGCGGCTTCAATTCAGCATTGGCCCGCACCGTGCCTGCGGGCACTGAAAGCCGCCATGCCCACGCCCCAAGCCAAGATCGCCTCTGCCACCTTCACGCCCATCGGTGACCGGCTCACCCAGGCCGCCCGCGAGCGTGGCGCTGGCACCGCCTACATCGAGCACGACGGCGACACGGAGACGCGGCACGGCTGGGCCGAGGTGGACGCCGCCAGCGACCGCCTGGCCTGCGGCCTGCTGGGCCTGAAGCTGCAGCGCGGCGACCGCATCGGCATCATGGGCCTGAACCAGATCGAGTGGCTGCTGCTGTTTTACGCTGCCCTGAAAATTGGCGTGGCGGTGGTGGGCCTGAGCGTGCGCTACCGCGACAGCGAGTTGCAAACCATGCTGGCCGACAGCGAGGCCAAAGTGGTGTTCACGCTGGGCGAGCACGAGGGTTTTGACTTCATCACCATGTTTGACCGCCTGGCGCCCAGCCTGCCCCTGCTGCGCCATGTCATCCGCATCGACGGCGCGGGGCTCAACAGCCTGGCCGCGCTGGCCGCCACGCCGCTGGAGGCGGGCCGCTTGTCGGTGGCGCGGCGCCAGGTGCGGGCAGCTGACCTGGCGATGGTGATCTACACCTCGGGCACCACCGGCCGGCCCAAGGGCGCGGGCCTGACCCACCGCAGCCTGCTGGCCAGCGCCAGCGCGCAGGCCGCGCACACACGCGTGGTGGCCACCGACCTGATCCACATGGCCAGCCCGCTGAACCACGTGGGCGGCATCACCTGCGGCGTGCTGACCCACCTGGTGGGTGGGGGCACGGTGGTGCTGGTGGCTGAATTCAAGGCCGACCGTTTGATCACGCTGATGCAGCAGCACCCGCCCACCATCGTGGCTGGCGTGCCCACCATGCTGACGCTGCTGCTGATGAACGCGCGCATTGACAGCGTTGATTTCAGCCGCGTGCGGCTGGTGTTTTCCGGTGGGTCCAACGTCGACCCGGTGCTGCTGGAACGCCTGGCGCGGCAGATGCCCCAGGCCACGCTGATGAACCTGTACGGCCTGACCGAAACCTCGGGCGCCATCGTGATGACGCCCTGGCAGCGCAGCCCCGACGACCTGATGAACAGCATCGGCCGGCCTTTCGACGGTGCGCTGCTGCGCATCGCGGGGCCTGACGGCAACAGCGTGCCCACTGGCAGCGTGGGCGAACTGTGGTTCAAGGGCGCCGGCGTGGTGCCGGGTTACATCGGCGCCGCCCAGGGGCTGGGGTTTTCAGCCGACGGCTGGCTGCAGACCGGTGATCTGGGGGCGGTGGACGAACGCGGCGTCATCACCCTGAAGGGCCGCAAAAAAGACATGTACATCCAGGGCGGTTTCAACGTCTACCCGGCCGAGGTCGAGGCGCTGATCAACCGCCACCCGGACGTGGTGATGGCCGCCGGCATCGGCGTGCCCGACCCGGTGCTGGGCGAGGTGGGCCGCGTCTACATCGTGCCCAAGCCGGGCAGCGCGCTGCGTGAAACCGATATCCGCGAATGGTGCGCCGAGCACCTGGCCGACTACAAGGTGCCGCGCCAGATCGTGCTGCGCGAAGCGCTGCCCATGACGCCGGCCGGCAAGATCCACAAGGCGGCGCTGCGGGCTGAGGGGGTCTGAGAGCCGGAGTGCCGGAGTGCCGGCGAGCTCGTTTTTATACTCCCCGACTTCACAAGACCTTTTCAGGGAGAAATGGATGAGATTTTTTGCGGTTTCATGGATGGTGGCGGCTTCCATATTGGCGGCCGGTTGCGGCACAACATCCCAGAAGAGTTCAACGGCATCGACAGCGCCGGTCGCCGTCGAAGCGCCCGCGCAAGTGGTGCAGCGCGTTCCCGTGCCGGCCGCGTCGGCGAAGAAGGTTGTGCTCCGCATGACCGGCGTCAAGGACGCCATAGGCGCCAGTGACTGGGCCAGTTTCAAAGAGGAATGGCGCGACACGTTCGCTGAGCACGCGAAGCAGTCCGGCATCACTTTTGCGATGCAAGACGGCGAAGCGCGCACCAGTGGCGAGGCTGGCACCTTGATCACGGTCTACGTCAACGACTACCGCAAGGTAGGCATCGGCGCGCGCATCTTCTTGGGGGTGATGACCGGCAACGCGTTCATTGACGCCAAGGTGAGCTTTTCCGACCTCAGCAACGGCCGGCCCTTCGGCGAGCAGGCCTACAACACCACCTCGTCGGCCTGGCACGGCGTGTTCGGCAAGATGACCCCGCAGCAAGTGGACGCCATCGCGACCGAGGTCTTCCGCGAGATCAATACACGCTGATCTTGCGTGTTGGGTTCGCGCCGGCGAGCCCGGCAGGCCCGGCGTGCGTGCACGGCATCCTGCCACCGGCGCGTCAAACCCGCCGCTTGAACTCGGCCTCGTCAAAGCCCACCGTCACGCCGCCATCGGCCCACACCACCACCGGTCGCTTGATCACGCTGGCCTGGGCCAGCATCAGGGCCCGCGCGCTGGCCTCGTCCATCACCGCAGCACGCACCGCCTCGTCCAGCGTGCGCCAGGTCGTGCCCTGGCGGTTGACCAGGCGTTGCCAGCCCACGGCAGCCATCCAGCCAGCCAGCAAATCAGCGGGCACGCCCAACTTTTTGAAGTCATGGAAGGCGACGACCGCGCCCTGCCCGTCCGGGCTTGCCAGCCAGGCACGGGCGCGTTTGACGGTGTCGCAGTTGGAGATGCCGTAGAGCGTGATGGTCATGGTGGACGCTTGAGTTGATCAGGCGGTGGTTTGAATGCGATCAGCGGTGCTGGGGCAGGCCTGGAGCCAAGCCACTCAGCGCGGCTCGACGCCCCGCCCCGCATCACACGCCGGATCGGGCATGTGCGCGGCGCCGCCCTGCACCCGGCCATCGGCCGTCAGCGTGACACGCAGCCACACGCAATCATTGGTTTCATAGCGCCAGGACCAGGTTTCGCGCTGCTGCCATTCACGCTGGCGCGCGGCCGGGCGGCCCAGCAGGCGCAGCAACTCGTCGCGCGGCATGCCGTCGCGCACACGCGCAAAGTGCGCGGCGTCCAGCACCTGCTCAACGGCCTGAATGCGCCCGGTGCCGTCCACGTCCACCATCCAGGTGATGCGCCCGGCCGGGCCACGCGCAAATTCCAGACGTTGCGTGCCGCTGGCCATGGCGTAGCGGCCCGTGGGCGGGCCCAGCGCGGCCAGGGCATCAGCCTCGGTTTGCCCCGCCAACACGGGGGGCTGCCCCAGGCCGGCACAAGCGCTCAACAGCCAGCACAGTGATCCAGCGATCACGGTCTTCAGCGCTGTTTTCATCATCGGCTCCAGGGGTTTGCGGGGCAGCCATTACACCTTGGCTTCCTGCAAGGCCATCGCGGCCCGCACCTCCACCCGCACCTGCTCGGTGAGCTCGGCCTTGAGCGCCGTGAACTCGGGTGAGGTTTTGACCGAGTAGTGGCGCGGGTGGGGCAGTGGCACGGCGCGGTCCAGCTTGATGCGGCCCGGGCGTGCGCTCATCACCAGCACGCGGCTGCCCATGAACACAGCCTCGTCGATGTCGTGGGTGACAAAGATCACCGTCTTGCGCTCGCTGGCCTGGTCGCCCTCCCAGATGCCCAGCAACAGCTCCTGCATCAGCTCGCGGGTATGGTGATCCAGCGCGCCAAAAGGCTCGTCCATCAACAACATGCGCGGGCTATTGGCCAGCGCCCGGGCAATGGCCACACGCTGCTGCATGCCGCCCGACAGCTGCTTGGGGTAGTGCCGCTCAAAGCCGCCAAGGCCTACTTTGTGCAAAAAGCGGCCGGCTTGCTCCAGTTGCTGCGGGCGGGGCAAACCACGCTCGCGCAGTCCAAAGCACACGTTGTCCAGCACGCTCATCCACGGGAATAGGGTGTAGCTCTGGAACACCATGCCACGATCGGCGCCCGGGCCAGTGATGCGCTGGCCGGCAAGCAGCACCTCGCCCGAGCTTTGTTTGTCCAGCCCGGCCACGATGCGCAGCAAAGTGCTCTTGCCGCAGCCCGAGGGGCCGAGGATGGTGACGAAATCGTTTTCGGCGACGGTCAAATCGGTGGCTTGCAGGGCCACGGTGGGTGGCCCGCCCTGGGTGGACGGAAAGCACCGCGACACCGCGTTGATGCACAGAAAGGGTTGGGACATGGGCGGCTTTGGCTGCTTTGGCGGGGTTGGCGATTTTTGGGGACAAGGCTTCCCTCTCCCCAACCCTCTCCCGCAAGCGGGCGGGCGAGGGGGCAATTCAATTCAGCGCTGCGGGGCTTGCTGCGGGCTGGGTGTCGCTGCGGTTTTCATCGCCCCAGCTGCGCCCACGGAAACAGCTTGCGGTTGCCCCACTTGAAGGCAAAGTCGCTCACCAAGCCGATGAGGCCAATGACGATGATGCCGAAGATGATTTGATCCGTGGCCAGCAGCGCCTGGCTGTCGGTGATCATGTGGCCGATGCCGCTGGACGCCCCAATCAACTCGGCCACGATCACATACGTCCAGGCCCAGCCCAGCACCATGCGCAGGATCTCGGCGATCTCGGGCGCGGCGCCGGGGATCAGCACGCGGCGCACCAGGCTGGCGTCGCTGCTGCCCAGGGTGTAGGCGGCCTCCACCAAGTCACGCCGGGTATTGCCCACCACCACCGCGATCATCAGCACCAGCTGAAAAAAGCTGCCGATGAAGATGACCGCCAGCTTTTGTGCCTCGCCAATGCCGGCCCACAGGATCAGCAGCGGGATGAAGGCCGACGCCGGCAAATAACGCGCAAACGACACGAAGGGCTCAAAAAACGCCTCGATGGGTTTGTAGGCGCCCATCAGCACGCCCAGCGGCAGGGCCACCACAGTGGCCAGCAAAAAGCCGCCCAGCACGCGCCATACCGTCATGCCGATGTCGGTGGCAAAGCCCATTTGGGTGAGCAGCACCCAGCCGCTTTTGAGCATCATCAGCGGGTCGGCCAGAAACGTTTTCTGCACAAAGCCGCCAAACGTGGCCAGCGACCACAGCGCCACGAACAGCACAAAAAACGCGATGCCCAAGGCCAGGCGGGCGTTTGGCGCCACGGGAGTGAGCGGCTTCATTGAGCCCCCAAGAGCAACGTGTACGTCGCTCGCCCCGCCAAGGGGGACCGGGCCGGCTTGGGGCAGCCCGGCGCTCGGCCCGACATCGCGCTCATTTGATGAAGCGGGTGTCGGCCAGCTTGGACAGGTCGGGTATGGCCTTGATCACGCCGATTTCCAGCAGCAAATCGGCGGCCTCTTTGGTGAACTGGGCGTGCTCGCCGGCAAAGAACTTCTGGTTGGCATCGCGGTCTTGCCAGCGCAGGTATTTTTGGCTGGCCTCAAACGCCTCGCCGCTTTGTTTGACATCCGCACCCATGATCTCGAAGCTCTTTTTCGGGTCGCTGCGGGTCATGGCCACGGCGTCAAAGTAGGCGTCCGCCAGGGCTTTGGCGGCCTTGGGGTTTTCGGCTAGAAATTTTGGCGTGCAGCCAAAAGTGTCCATCACCATCGGATAGTCCAGCGTGGTGGCGATGATCTTGCCGGCCTCGGGTTTGGCCCGCACCGCGCCCAGGTAGGGCTCGTAGGTCATGGCCGCGTCGATGCCGTCGGTATTGGCGATCATGGCGTTGGCGGCGGCCTGGGGCGACAGGTTCACCACCTTCACGTCCTTCACCGACAAGCCGTTTTTCTTCAGCATCCAGGCCAGGCCAAAGTAAGGCGCGGTGCCGGGGGCGTCGGCGGCCACGGTTTTGCCTTTGAGGTCGCTGATCTTGTTGATGCCGGGCTTGACCACCATGCCGTCGGCGCCGTAGCTCTTGTCGAGCTGGAAGATTTGCGTGGTGGCCACGCCGGCGGCGTTCCAGGCCACCCAGGTTTCAACCGTGGTGGCGGCGCATTGGATGTCGCCCGAGGCGATGGCCAGATGGCGATCTTTTTGCGGGATTTTTTTGATGGTCACGTCAAGGCCGTGCTTCTTGAACAAGCCCGCCTCCTTGGCCAAGGTGAGCGGCGCAAAGCCGGTCCAGCCCGACATGGCGATGGCCACTTTGGTGTCTTCGGCCTGGGCGGCGGTGGCCAGCAGCGCCAGGGTTGCGGCGGCGGCAAGGGCGAGGGTTTTGACGGTCGGCGACGGGGTCATGCGGGCTCCTGGGATGAACAAAAAGTGACGGGGGCAGGGCAACAAACTCAAGCCGGAATCCACAGCGTCGGCAGCGCGGGCAAGGTGCGCAAGATGCGCGCCAGCGAGCCATCACGCACCAGCGCTGTGGCGGCCTCGATATCGGGCGCCAGATAGCGGTCATGCGGGATGGCCGGGCTGTGTTGACGAAGCAGCGCATGCGCCGCCTCCAGCGCGGGTGAGCTGGCCAAGGGGCGCAAAAACTCAAAACCTTGCGCGGCTGCCAGCCACTCGATGCCCAGGATGTGCGCGGTATTGCTGATCATGGGCAGCAACCTGCGCGCGGCAAAAGTGGCCATCGACACGTGGTCTTCTTGATTGGCGCTGGTGGGCAAGCTGTCAACGCTGGCCGGGTGCGCCAGCGATTTGTTCTCGCTGGCCAGCGCGGCGGCGGTGACGTGCGCAATCATGAAGCCCGAGTTCAGGCCCGGGTCAGCGGTCAAAAACGGCGGCAGGCGCGACACGCCAGCGTCAATCAGCATGGCGATGCGGCGCTCGGCAATGGCGCCCACTTCGGCAATGGCCAGGGCCATCGCATCGGCGGCCAGCGCCACCGGCTCAGCATGAAAGTTGCCTCCGGACACCAGCGAGCCGCCGCCGGCCGTGCTTGGGTTGTCGTCGGCAAATACCAGCGGGTTGTCGGTCACGGCGTTGGCCTCGCGCACCAAAACCAGCGCGGCGTGGCGCAGTGAATCAAGGCAGGCGCCCACCACCTGGGGCTGGCAGCGCAGGCTGTAGGGGTCTTGCACGCGGTCGTCGCCGTCGGCCAGCGACTGGCCGCTCCAGAGCTGGCCACCCCCCTCGGGGGGCGGTCGGCGCAACGCGCCGGCCTCGGGGCCTGCAAGATGTGAACCCCGAATGCCGCTGCCCGCCAGCAACGACCGGTAGTACTGGGCCACGTCGATTTGGCCGGGCTGGCCACGCAGCGCGTGGATGCGGGGATCAAACGGGCCGTCGCTGCCGCGCGCGGCATCGACCGTGAGCGCGCCGATCACCAGCGCGGCTTCGAGCACGGGCTCAAAGCTCAGCAGCGCGTGCAGTGCCAGCGCGGTGCTGGTTTGGGTGCCGTTGATCAGCGCCAGGCCCTCTTTGGCGGCCAGTTGCAGCGGCGCAATGCCGGCGGCCCGCAGTACCGGCGCGGCCGGCACGCGCTGGCCATCGACCCAAAACTCGCCCTCGCCGATCAAGGCCAATGTCATGTGGGCCAGCGGCGCCAGATCACCCGACGCGCCCACCGAGCCCTGGCTGGGCACGTACGGGCACAGCCCGGCGTTGTGCACCGCGATCAGCGTGTCGATCACTATCGGCCGCACGCCCGAATAACCCCGCGCCAGACTGGCCGCCTTGAGCGCGAGCATCAGGCGCAGCACCGGCGGGGCCAGTGGTTCGCCCACGCCCACACTGTGCGAGCGGATCAAATTGAGTTGCAGCTTGGCCAGATCCGCCTCGCTGATGCGCGTGCTGGCCAGCTTGCCAAAGCCCGTGTTCACCCCATACACGGGGGCCGTGCCCTCGGCCGCGCGCCGCACCACCGCCGCGCTGGCCTCGATGCCGGGCAGCGCGGCGGGGTCCACCACCAGCGGCTGGCCGCCGGCGTGCAGTGCTTGCAGTTCGTCGAGCGTGAGTTGTCCGGGTCGCAGCAGCATCAAGCACGATCCAGTGATGAGTCAGGCGCAGCTTGGTTGATCATCGGCAGGTTCAGGCCTTGTTCATGGGCGCAAGCCACGGCCATGTCATAGCCGGCGTCGGCGTGGCGCATCACGCCCGTGGCGGGGTCATTCCAGAGCACACGCTCGATGCGCTTGGCGGCGGCGTCGGTGCCGTCACAAACAATCACCACACCGGCGTGCTGCGAGTACCCCATGCCCACGCCACCGCCGTGGTGCAGCGACACCCAGGTGGCGCCGCCGGCCGTGTTGAGC
>JAYWDK010000339.1:0-10720 GCA_043779845.1 Betaproteobacteria bacterium
CGAGATGTTCGACCGCCTGACCGAGGACGTGGGCGGCCAGAACAACGCTTTCACCGCCGAGGACATGACGGCCTACCAGAACGAAGTGCCGTCCAACCACCTGGAGCGCCTGTTGTGGGCCGAGGCCGAGCGCCTGGCTAACCTGCAAGTGGACCAGGCCAGCTTTGACAGTGAGCGCCGCGTGGTGATCGAAGAACTGCGCGAGCGTGTGCTCACCGATCCGTATGGCCGTTTGTTCAACGCCCTGCCGCAAGCCTGTTTTCAGCGCCACCCGTACCAGCGGCCGGTGATCGGCAACGAGGCCGAGCTCAACGCCGCCACACTGGACGGCGTGCGCCGGTTCCACGCCACCTACTACCGGCCCGACAACGCCGTGTTGATCGTGGTGGGCGACTTTGATCCGCCCCAGCTTGACGCCTGGGTGGACCGCTACTTTGGCCCGCTGACCACGCCGGCGCAGGCCATTCCGCGCGTGAGCGTCACCGAGCCGGCGCGTCAACACGACGAGCGCCTGGTGCTCAAGGGCCCCAACGTGCCGCTGCCGGCCGTGGCGCTGGTCTGGAAGGGCCCAGCCGCCAGCCACGACGACGCGCCCGCGCTGGAGGTGGCTGCGGCGCTGTTGTCGTCGGGTGATTCATCGCGGCTCAACGACGCGTTGGTCTATGCCAGCCGGGCCGCCCAGGCCGCCGGGTTTTCAGCCGAGCTGTACGCCGATGCCGGCATGCTCACGGCCTACGCCATTGCCGCCAGTGGCCAAAACCTGCGCAAGCTTGAAGAAGCGCTGCTGGCGCAAATCGCGCTGCTGGCGCATGGCAAGGTCAGCCCGCTGGAGGCCGACAAAGTGCGCATCCAGCTGCTCACCACAGCCTTGCTGGCGCGCCAGACGCCGCAGGGCCAGGCCGACGCCATTGGCCGCGCGGTGCTGCTGCACGGCGACGCCCGGCAGGCCGATCAGCGCATCAATCGCCTGCAAGCCGTGCGCGTGCACGACGTGCAGCGCGTGCTGGAGCAATACGTCTTGCGCGCCCGCCGCGTGAGCATCGATTACGTTCAAGGTGCCGCCGCATGATGTCCCTGTTCCCTTTGTGTCTGGGCCGGCCAGGCCGCCGCCATTTGTTGCCTTTGTCGCTGGCCATGGTGATGGCCATCACGCTGCCGTGGCTGCTGGTGGCCAGCCCGGCCCACGCGGCCGACCGCATGGCCGCCGGGGCCGCCGGGGCCGCGCCGGATGATCGGTCCACCCCGCCCGAGCCGCAGCCCACGCGCCCGTTTGCGTTGCCCACCCTGCACGAGCAACGCCTTGCCAATGGCCTGACCGTGGTGGTGGCGCCGCGCCCGGACCTGCCCTTGGTCAGCATCACCTTGCTGGTGCGCGCCGGGCCTGAAGTGGACCCACCGGGCCACCCGGGCGTGGCCGCCATGGCCACCAATCTATGGACCAAGGGCGCCGTGCGTGGTGGGCGCCAGGTGCCCGCGGCCGAGCTGGCGCGCCAGGCCGAGGCCCTGGGCGGCGCGCTTGACAGCCACAGCAGCTGGGGTGCGGGCACCTTGGCCATGACAGTGAGCAGCCCGCAGGTCGACGAGGCGTTGGCCCTGATGAGCGACGTGCTGCGCCGCCCCGTGCTGGCCGCCGACGAGCTGGAGCGCGCCCGCACCCAAGCCCTGGACGGCCTGCGCGTGACCTTGAGCAACCCGGCCGAAGTGGCCGCCCTGGTGTTGCGCCGCAGTTTTTGGGGCGATGGGCCTTACGGCGCTGCGGCGTCACCTGCGGCCATCAAGCGGCTCACGCGGGCCGAGATGATGGCCTTTCAGGCCTTGTGGGTGCGGCCCGACAGGGTGGCGCTGGTGCTGGCTGGTGACATCACGCCCGAGCGTGCACTGGCCCTGGCGCAGCGCCTGTTGGGCGACTGGCGCGCGCCGGGGGCGCCCGTGCTCAGCTTGGCGAGCGCGCCCGCCGCATCGCTGGCCGCGCCGCTGGTATTGATCGACATGCCTGGCAGTGGCCAAAGCGGCGTGGCGGTGGCCGCGCCGTTTGTCAGCAACGCCGCCGCCGATGGCGCCAGCCGTTACGTGGGCCTGGTGGCCAATGCCGTGCTGGGTGGGGGTTATTCAGCCCGGCTGAACCAGGAGGTGCGCATCAAGCGTGGCCTCAGTTACGGTGCCTTCAGCAGCGTTGAAACCCATGCGCCCGGGGGCATGTTCAGCGCCCAATCGCAAACCCAGCACGCCACGGCGGCGCAGGTGTTGAAGCTGGTGCGCGAGCAGATCACGCAACTGGCCGACGCACCGCTGGGCGCGTCAGAGCTGGCGGCGCGCCAGGCCACGCTGGTGGGCGGTTTTGTGCGGCGGCTTGAAACCAACGGCGGCATGGGCGCGCTGCTGGTGGGCCAACTGGCGCAAGGCCGGCCGCTGGCCGAACTGGGCAACTTTGTGCCCGCCGTGCTGGCCGTCACCCCGGCGCAAGTGCAGTCATTTGCCCGGCAATACTGGCAAGCGGGCGCCTTGCGCGCCGTGGTGGTGGGTGATCTGGGCGCCGCTGGCGACAGCCTGGCGGCTGCCGCAACCCCCACCACCCCAGCCACCTTGCGCCTCACGCTGGGAGAGCTGGATCTGGAGCAAGCCGGCCTGCGCAAGCCCTGAGCCCGCCGCGCCGGACGGGCCTTGAATGGCTCCCTCGCTCCCGTACCCGGGGGAGAGGGTTGGGGAGAGGGGACAGTTTTGGCTGTTTTGGCGCCAGATGTCTTGGGCGCCTGGCGCGGCCAGTGCTCGCTTTCTGCAGTGCGCCGGGATTTCGCCCCGGCGGGCGTCCAACTTTCTTTTCGAACGGTCGAAAAGAAAGTCAGCAAAGAAAAGGGCCTGTAAAACAGTTTCAATGGGTTTGCCCTTGATGTTTTCGGGCACGGTGTAGTGGACTCGCCTGCATCCGCAGGCTCAGACAGTCGGCGTCTGTTATTACCGAATTGGGATCTGGCTGCGGCGCGCCCAAGGCGGTTGCTCTGGGCTACAGCACGGTGCTGGTTTTAGACCCAAACCCCGGGGCGTGGCTCCTGGCGCCCTCACCCTTGCCCATGCAGCCGGGTGCTTGAATTGCGGTGGCTCGTTGCCATCTGCACACCATGCTGCCTGCCGCCCTCTCCAACGCCCTGCCCTTGCTGGCGCTGATCACCCTGGCGCTGTTGCTGGTGCTGGCGCTGGTGTGGCAGCCGGCCTGGGCCGAGCGCCGGCGTGCCCGGCAACGGGCCCGGCCGTTCCCCGCCGCGTGGCGCCGCATCTTGCGGCGCAGGGTGCCCGCCGTGGCGTGCCTGCCCGCCGATTTGCAGCGTCAACTCAAAGCTCACATCCAGGTTTTTTTGGCTGAAAAGCCCTTCGTCGGCTGCCAGGGCCAGGCCATCACGGATGACGTGCGGGTCACCATCGCCGCCCAGGCCTGCCTGCTGTTGCTGGGCCAGCCCCGGCCTGACTACTACCCCCGGTTGCGGCAGATCCTCGTCTACCCCGGCGCCTTCGTGGTCGACCGCGTATTGCCGCAGGCCGGCGGCGTGGTGCACGAGCAGCGCCAGGCGCTGGCCGGCCAATCCTGGGCCCAGGGCCAGGTGATCCTGTCTTGGGCCGAGGTACAGGCCGGCGCCGCGAACCGCAGCGATGGTCAAAACGTGGTGTTGCATGAATTTGCCCACCAGGTGGACCAGGACAAAGGCCGCGCCGACGGTCAACCGTGGCGGCCCACGGCGGCGCAACGCCAGCACTGGGCCACGGTGATGGGGGCCGCGTTCGCCCAGTTGCAGCAGCAACCGTCCGAGCTGATCAGCGCCTACGGGGCCACCGACCCGGCCGAGTTTTTTGCCGTGGTCACCGAGGTGTTTTTTGAGTTGCCCCAGGCGCTGGCGGCCGAGGCACCAGCGGTCTACCGCGAGCTGGCCTTGCTCTACCAGGTCAACCCGCTGGCTTGGTAGGCGGGCCGTGGCGGAGTGGGCCTGGGTGGAATGTTCGGCACCGTACAGTAGGACGCGGATCACTGCACTAGAGTCAGGCATGCCCATACCCCGCCCAACCCCACTACCCATGCCGCGCGCCTTGATGCGTGCCTTGGTTCGTGCGCTGATGATGGTGGCGTGCGCGCAGCCGCTGTGCAGCCCGCCCGCGCTGGCTCAAGCTGACCCACCGACACCGACGCCGACGCCGACGCCGGCGCCCGCAGCCAGCACCGAGCAAATGCTGGAATCCACCCGCGACTCGGTGCGCTCCAGCACGCTCTGGCTGGCGCGTGGCGTTGATAGCTGGTTTGGCGACATACCCTTCGATGAAGGCGGCAAGGTGAGCAACGGCTGGCTCAGCATGAGCCTGCTCAAGCGCCAGGACCAGCGCGCTGAATTTGGCCTGCGCCTGACCGCGCAGTTCAAGTTGCCCAACGTTGAGGAGCACGCCTATTTGTTTGTGGGCCGCGACGATCCGCGTGACGTGGTCACGGACCAGCCCGTGGCGTTTTCGCGCCAACAACGCCTGCTGGCGGACCGCCCGGTGGACCAGACCTTCCTGGCCGGCCTCGGGCTCAAGCTGCGTGATCTGCTTGATTTGCGCATCGGCGTGGGCGGCGGGATCAAGCCCTACGTGCAGGCGCGCTACCACCACACCTGGACACCCGGGCCGGCTGATCTGGTGGACTTTCGGGAGACGCTGTTCTGGACGCTCAGCCAGCATTTTGGGTCCACCTCCGTGCTGTCTTACGAGCACGCGCTCTCATCCACGCTCGCCGCCCGTTGGCTGAGTGCCGCCACCATCTCGCAGGAGTCGAAGAATTTTGAGTGGTCAAGCAGCCTGGGGGCCTACAAGTCCTTGGGCGATCAGCGGCTGTTGTCGCTGGAGGCGCTGTTGGGGGGCAAGCTGGGCACGGGCGTCGGCGTGTCCGACTACGGTTTGCAAGTCAAATGGGAGCAGCCGATCTACAAGAACTGGTTGCTGGGCGAGATCGTCGGCGGCCACTTCTGGCCACGCCACGACGCGCAAAGTGAGCGCACACGCGCCTGGGCCATAGGCCTGGGCTTGAAGATGCGCTTCTGAGTCAGCCGCCGGGCGGGCCTTTGCCGCTGCGGGCGCCCAGGCGCAGGCCGGGGGCAACCTGCCGCCGCTGCGCATTCGGGTGGGCTTCCCGGCGGGTGGCTCGGCCGACGCCATCGCCCGCTTGTTGTCTGACCGCCTGCCGGCGCGACTGGGTGGCCAAACGGTGTTGATCGACAACAAGCCCGGCGCGGCCGGGCGCATTGCCATCGACGCGCTCAAGAACGCCGCGCCCGATGGCAACACCGTGATCGTGATGCCCAGCGGCCCGGTGGGGGTGTACCCGCATGTCTACAAAACCGTGGCAGCACCACCGTAGGCCTGCCGTCCGAGCATCCCACGTTGCCGTCGTTGTTGCGCGGCGCGGGCTACTGCACCACGCTGATCGGCAAGTGGCACCTGGGCTAACCCACCCAGCTTTGGCCCGCTCAAATCAGGTTACGAGTCGTTTTTTGGCCCAATGTCGGGCGGGGTGGATTACTTCACCCACTGCGACTCGCGCGGCACGCACGATCTGTGGCTGGGCAAGCCAACGCGCCGTTTTTCATGAGCGTGCACTACACCGCGCTGCAATGGCCCTGGAAAACGCGAGACGACGCGGCGCTGGCCGAGGAGCTCAAGCACAACGTGTTTCACCTGCACGGCGACAATCTCTCGCAGTATCAAACCATGATCCACCAGATGGACGAAGGCATTGGCCGAGTCATGCAGGCACTGCGCGACGCGGGCGCCGAGCGCAACACGCTGGTGGTGTTCACCCGCGACAATGGCGGCAAGCGCTTCAGCGACAACTGGCCGCTATGCGTCAGGCCTGGCTGGCCTGGGCCGCCACCATGCCGCCCATCCCCGACGGTGCCACGGTGAGCCTGGGCTACGGCGTGGCCGACATGCCGCAGTGCTAGCGCAAAAATGAGCGGCCCGCGTCAAACACCCGATGGCATCGGCCACGCACGCGTTCTGACTGATCGTGCGGGCAGCCGATCCTGACCTGTTTTACAATTTCAGCTTTAAAAACTGAAACTGTAAAACCATGCTCCAACGCTCGGCCCATGCCCGCTTGCTGACGCTGGCCAGCGGCTTCCCCGTGGTGGTGGTGACGGGCCCACGCCAGTCCGGCAAAACAACGCTGGTCAGGACGGCGTTTCCAGGCCTGCCTTACTGCTCGCTTGAAGACCCCGACGTGCGCGAGCGGGCCCTGCGTGACGGTCGCGGCTTTCTCGCCGCCTACCCCGATGGCGCGGTGTTCGACGAGGTGCAGCGCGCGCCCGATCTGTTGTCTTACCTGCAAACCTTGACGGATGGCTCCGGCGCGTTGGGCCGCTACATCCTCACCGGCTCGCAGAACCTGCTGTTGTCAGAAGCCGTGAGCCAAAGCCTGGCTGGGCGCGCCGGCTTTCTGGAGCTGCTGCCTTTGTCATGGCATGAGCTGCCGACGGGCAAAAGAAAGTCGCTCACTTTGGATGATTGGCTGTTGCGCGGTGGCTACCCCGCGCTGTGGCAGCGGCCGGTGTCCCAGGCGGATTGGCAGTCCAGCTATCTTGCGAGTTATGTTGAGCGCGACGTGCGGCAGATCACGCGGGTGGCCGACCTGATGCAGTTCCAGCGCTTCGTGCGCATGATGGCCGCACGCTGTGGCCAGCTGCTGAACCTCAATGCTGTGGCCAACGATCTGGGCGTGGCGCAAACCACCGCGCGTGACTGGTTGGCCGTGCTGGAGGCTAGCTACATCGCCTTCCGCCTGCCGCCGTTCCACACCAACTTTGGCAAGCGCCTGGTCAAGACGCCCAAGCTGTACTTCCACGACACCGGCCTGGCCGCGTGGTTGTTGGGCATCACCGACGCGGCCACGCTGCAAGTGCACCCCATGCGCGGCGCGCTGTTCGAGAACATGCTGGTCGTCGAATACCTCAAGCACTGCCGCCAGCAAGGCTTGTCCAACGGCCTGTATTTCTGGCGCGACAACATCGGCAACGAGGTGGACCTGCTGATCGAGCGCGCCGGCGAACTGTGGCCGGTGGAGATGAAGTCGGGCGCCACCTTTCAGCCCGAGTGGCTTCGCGCGCTGGCCACCTGGCAACGCCACGCCGCCCCCGCGCGGCAGGGCACGCCCATGCTGATCAGCGCCGCGCCCGGCTCGGGCTTGCACCAGGGCGTGATGCTGGCCGAATGGCGCGAGGCGCTGATGGCGCTGGCGTTGCCAGCGGCAGCGTCGTAGCAACAAGGGCCGAGTTCGCAAAACCGGGCCCCAAGTCAAACTCGGAACAGAACACGAAAGGATCTGCCATGCCGACCCTCAACAACGAGCTTGCCGCCTTGCTGGGCACGGTCCAAACGCCGGGCGACTTTTATGCCGCGGGCACAAGCGCCATGCCACTGCCCCGTATCGACGTGGACGGTATCGGCCCGATTGCCCTGCCATTGCTGGGGGTTCAGGCCGACGCGCTCATCGCGCTGGCCGAGCGTGCGCCGTTTGGCCGAGGCGAAGAGACGCTGATCGACACTTCGGTTCGGCGAACCTGGCAGATTGGTGCCGATCAGGTGCGCATCCAGGGCGCGCAGTGGGATCTAACGCTGGCTGCCATCGTCGCCCGTGTGGCCAGCGGACTTGGGGTGGCCGGCACGGTGCTGCCCGAGCTCTACAAGCTGCTGGTGTACGACCAGGGCAGCTTCTTCGTCAGCCACCGCGACACTGAAAAAACCCCCGGCATGTTCGCGACGCTCATCATCGCGCCGCCATCACTGCATGTTGGGGGCGAGCTCATCGTGCACCACGGCGGCCGAGAGGCGCGGCTTGATCTGTGCTGCGCCGACCCGTCTGAGTTGGCGTTTGCGGCGTTTTTTGCCGACTGCCCCCACGAGGTGTTGCCGGTGGCCTCGGGCTGCCGGTTGGTGCTGGTCTACAACCTGGTGCGCCTGGGCCATGACGCCAGTCCGACGCCGCCAAACCATCAAGCGCAGACGGCTCGACTGGCCGCACTGCTGCGGCAATGGGCCGATTGCAAGGCCTGGGCGGGCGAAAAGCTTCCCGAGGCCCCGGCCGAGAACCCGCCGGAGAACATGCCAAACAAGCGGGTGTACCTGCTGGAGCATGCCTACACGCCCGCCGAGCTTTGTTTTCAGGGGCTCAAGGGGGCTGACGCCGCTGCCGCCGCCGTGCTGAACGAGGCAGCGGCGCAAGCCGGCTGCGACCTGCATGTGGCGCTGCTGACGATTGAGGAAAGCGGCGCCGCCGAGCACACGGGCTATTCAAGCTCGCACCGCTGGGGGCACGGGCGTCACCAAGACAACGACGACGACGAATTTGAGATTGGTGAAATCTTCGACCGCACGTTTTCGCTCAATCACTGGGGCCGGCCCGACGGCCACCCGGCCGCGCTGGGCGCCTTGCCATTTTTCGACGAGGAGATGTGCCCCGATGACGTGCTGGACGCCATGGAGCCCGACGAGGAGCACTTCCATGAGGCCACCGGCAACGAAGGCGCGTCATTCGAGCGCAGCTACCAACGCGCCGCCCTGGTGCTGTGGCCGCTGCACCGGCGCCTGGCCGTGCTGAACCAGGGCGGGCTGCCCGTCACGCTGCCCTGGCTGGCCGAGCAGGCCCGGTTGTGGGTGGACACGGGCGCCGGCCAGGATTCACCGCTCTGGCGCGAGGCGCACGAGCTTGCGGGTCACATGCTGCGCACCTGGCCCAAGCCCGACGGGTACCACCTATCGCAGCCGAACAGCCCCGTCGCCCAACTGCTGGTGCTGCTGGCCCAACTGGGTGATGCCCAGCACATCGACACGTTCGTCGCCAATACCGTGGCGGCCGGCAGCTATTGCAAGCACGACAAGGTGGCCTTGCTCGGGGCGTTGAATCGTTTGTCGGCGGCGCGGGCCGCTGAGTTGCTGGAATGCGTTGTCGCGGGCAACGCGGGGGCGGGGGCGGGCCCGGGTATTGGCGCTTGCGCTGATCTGATGGCGAGTGCGGCGCTAGTGGGCCGCCTGGCGGGCCGGCTGCATGCGGCGGCTAGCGCCTTGGTCGACGCTTTGCCAGGCGATGCCGCGCGGCCACCGCAGGCCGGGCTGGGCTGGCGCACGCCGGCCGTCGATGCTGATCTTGTGTTTGACCTCATGACCGCGCTGTGCCTGATCGACACCGGCCTGGCGGATCGGGCCTCGGCCCAGCTGCTGGCCTGGCCGGCAAGCTATGGCCTGGACGCCGTCGTGCTGCCCGCCGTTTGCCGCTTGATCGCGCACCCACCCAAGCATCCACAAACGCACGCACCCACGCATCCGCCCACACGTCAGGCCGCCGCTATTGACGCTTTGCGCGCCGCCTGCCTGGCCCACCTTCAACCACGATTGGCGCAAACCCTGGCGCCCCCCGCCGACTGGTCACGCGCGTGCACCTTGCCCTGCCGTTGCAGCCATTGCCATGCGCTGACCCTTTTCCTGACCAGCCCAACCGAACCCCGTTGGGCCTACAAGGCGGCCGAAGCAAGCCGGGCGCATCTGTTGGCGTCGATCAAGACCGCCGCCTGTGATGTGGATTGCGTGACCGACCGCCAGGGCCGCCCCTACGCCTTGGTTTGCACCAAAAACCAGGCCAGCCACGACAGGCGATGCGCGCAGCGCCAGCACGATCTGACCAGCCTGGCGACGCTGACGCCGGGCCTGCGCGGTATCGCTGGCGGCGGCGATTGAGGCCTGGGGCGGCGCAGTGCTGAAAATTGCGTGCGGCAGCATCAAGCAAAGGCCCTTCGCACCGAGGCTGTTCACGGCAAGCTCTTGGGGATCTTTACAGTTTCAGCTTTAAAAGCTGAAACTGTAAAAAAGGCGTTTGCGCCAGGGCCTGATGCGGCGCCGCAGGAGGCCGCGCGCCCTACACAAGAACCCAGGCAGACCCAAGGTGGCCCAATGAGCAGCAGCGCCCTGAACGAACTTAAAGATATCGAATCCAGCTTGAGAGCCGCAGCCGACCAACTGCGTGCCAACTCCAAGCTCACCAGCAGTGAGTACTGCATGCCTGTGCTGGGCGTGATCTTTTTGCGCCACGCCAGCAACCGCTTTGATGCCGCGCTGGCCTCGATCCAGGCCGATCAGGACGCCGGCCGCATGCCCCGTCGCAAGCGGGTGCCGGCTGACTTCGTGCGGCGCCCGGCGCTGAGGTTGCCGGCCAAGGCCCACTACAAGCACCTGCTGGCCCTGCCCAGGGGCAGCGACCTGGGCGCGGCGCTGGTGGACGCGATGAACGCGATTGAGGCCGACTTCGAGCCCCTGCTCAACCAGTTGCCCGCGATAACGCATTCCAGCAACTCACCGGCCCGCGACGACGACCTGTGGCCCACGCGGGACATTGGCCGGGCGCGCAAGGCGCTGGAAGTGGCGCGGGGCGTGGCCGTCGACCACCTGAAGCAGGTGCGGCACTTTCAGCGCCATGCGGATCGACGTCAGCAAAACCTGTGCCATCGCCTCACTGAACTTCAGCTGTCGGCGTACGCTGTTTCCACAACAAATTGGTGAGGGCGACTTCGGCAATCAGCGGCAATTTATTGAACGTCCCACTCTTCACCCTCCCATTTCGCATACCTTGATCGTCTGCCGATATCGACGACCGTACGCGCAGGCCGGCGCGGCGCTCGTCGACTGCTTACACACCGACAACGCCGGATCCGCCGTAAGA
>JAYWDK010000340.1:0-3837 GCA_043779845.1 Betaproteobacteria bacterium
CAACGTGGCCGTGGGCCAAGACCACGTCACGCTGGCCTGGGGCCGCGACTACGCCGACGTGGCCCCGCTGCGCGGCGTTATCCGCGGCGGCGGCACCGCCCCCCCGGTGGTGGCGGTGACGGTGACACCGCTGTAGGGGCCATCGATTTACTTTGCGCATGTTTATACACACAATATGCCATGCGCTACAGCTTCGATCCCAGCAAGCGGGCAGGCAACCTCACAAAGCACGGGCTTGACCTGGCCGATGCACCACATGTCATCGAGTCAGGTTTGACAGTGACCTTCGAGGATCACCGCTTCGACTACGGCGAGGCTCGATTTGTGACGTTGGGCCCGCTGGGCGACGTGCTGGTCGCCATCGTCACGGCCGAATCTGAGCGCCACATCCGCATCATCTCGATGCGAAAGGCAGACCGAAATGAACAAGCCATCTACCGTGAAAACCTCAGCTGAAGCCCAAGAGCCCGCGCCGCTTCGCCAGGCCGACATCGCCACCGGAAAGCTGATTCTGCGCAAGCGCGGCGCTGGCGGTGCCGTGCTCCCGAACAAGCAGCGCGTAAACATCTTCCTGGACGGCGCGGTGGTTGAACACTTCAAGGCCAAAGCCGGCGCTCGTGGTTACCAGACGCTGATCAACGAGGCGCTGAAGCAGTCCATGCTGGCCGAGTCAATTGAAGGCGTCGTGCGCAAGACGATCCGCGAGGAACTGCGACGCAACTGAGCGCGGCGCCCACATGGGCGGCGCCCCCGCCCAGCGACGACTACCAAAGCCCCCCGTGGGAAGAAGCCGCCAAAGCCCTGCGCTACCGCGCCGGCTTGATCCAGCCGTATCTATTCACCCCCTCCCCATGGCGCGGGACCTGAGGTGACCGGCAGCAGGTGCGCAATTGACCCGGCGGTGCGCTCAACCCGTTGGAACAGGGATCAAGCTGGGGTGCGGCGCCTTGTCGATCCAGGCGACGACGGCACGGTGCAGGTAGGCCCAGAGGTCAAGCCCCTGGCGCCGGCAGGTCTCGTGCACGCTGAAGCCGCGGGCGATGAACTCGTCGCCGCGCCGCGAGCGGGTGGGCGCGGAGATCTTGCGCTTGAGCACGATGCCGCGCAGGGCCTGCTCGGCGGCGTTGTTCGTGGGCTCCACCCCGGGGTGCGTGATGAACCCCCACAGCGCGGGCCACAGCTTGAGGATGTTGGCGCAGGTGTTTGCCGTGCGCTTGCACAGCACCTGAGCGGCGCCTTGCTCCAGCGCGCGCCGCACCCGACGCGTGATCGGCTCGAATTGCTCGGCGGTGGTCTTGCCCCGTTCGCGCCAGCGGAACATCACGCAACCCAGACCCAGCAGGCGCCGGCCAATGCGCCCAGCCAGGCCGGCGCGCTGGGCGATGCGCGTGAAGTCCCGCAGCAGATGGGCCCAGCACACCTGGCGCCGGCCGGCGTCGATATGGGCGTAGGCGGCGTAGCGGTCGGACACCACCACGCCCGTCGGGGCCTGGCCGATCAAATCCACGATCACGTAGCGCGCCCGCGAGGGCAGGATGCTGAAGACCGCCAGCTTGGGTTGGATCACGCCCCAGACCCAGTTGGCCGAGCCCTCGCGCGGGTAGCGCGTCTCGTCCATATGCAGCACGGGGGCGTCCGCCAACGTGGTGGCGGCTGCGGCCACCGGCGCCTTCAGCGCCGCGGCCACCTTGCCATGGGCTTGCGAGATCGCGCCGATGCTGAAGTTGAGCCCCACCATCTGCGCCAGCAGGTCACGAATCTTGCCCTGCGTGAGGTGGAAGCGTGTGCCCAGCACCCCCACGAGCGCCAGCGCGCGCGGCCCGATCTGACCGCTGGGAACACCCTGCGGCAGCGGTGCCCTGTGGCCACGCCCGCACTGGGCGCAAACGCCGCTGTACAGCCGGTATTCCAGCACCTCGAGCTGCATCGGCGGGATGTCGAACACCTGGTGGCGCAGCGGTTTGCCCTGCACGTTCACCGCGCCACCACAATCGCACACCGCAGCCGGAGTGCAATCCTGTACGTCGTTCACCTCGGCTTCGGGCACCAGCTCACGGAACGTGCCAGGATGGTCTTTCTGGGCGCCACGCTTGCGCCCGCTGGCGCGTCGTTGGCCTCGGTTGCCGCTGGCCGGGCCATCGGATGACGGGGGCTTCGATGAGTTGCGGGAATCCACCTTCAACCGCTCCTGCAGCCAGGCCATTTGCTCGCGCAATTGCCCCACCTCCAACGCCAGCGACTCGATCACCGCGTGGCACTCCGGTACCGTCGCAGGCATCGTCACCCTCAACGGTGGGGACGGTTGTTCGCCATCGCTTGCATCACTGTGCATACCGACAGTTTCAACACAAAATCATCAACTTACAAGCACTTTCTCAGGCTTGTACTGATGTTCGGCTTGCTGCCGGCGATACGGCGACGGGGAGTGGGTGAATACGTATCTCTGGGCCTACCTGCACCGCGCCGACGTCGCTTGGATCGACAAGGCGCCGCACCCCAGCTTGATCCCTGTTCCAACGGGTTGAGCGCACCGCCGGGTCAATTGCGCACCTGCTGCCGGTCACGTCAGGTCCCGCGCCATGGGGAGGGGGTGAATAGATACCCGAAACTCTCCCCGGCGCGGGCCCCACCCCAAGCCCGACAGGCTCCTAGGGCTGCCGAGTCTTCTGGATGTTCCACCTGACAAGACAGCGACCTGCAAACAGCCCAGCTTTGATGAGGTCGCAAATTGCGACCTCATCGCCCGTAGTTGCAGCGTGACCTACCTCACCGCCTTGATCAACTCGATGTCCTTCTTGAGCAACTCATTGACGAGTTGCGTGACCTCGATGCCGCGGGCCTTGGCACGAACGGCCAGGTAGTCCTGCACCTCGGCCTCCAGGTACACCGGCAAATCGAGCCGGGCGCCCGGCTTGAAGAACCTCCCGCGCACGCCTTTGGAGAAATCGATCTCGGCAGGCATGTCGTCGTCGTGCTGGTTGACTTGCATTCCCATCGTCATCACCTTGCTTCTTTAGCTGCTGATCTGCCGCCGCTCAGCGCGGCTCATCCTCGTACTGCCGACGCTCGTTGCGCGTGGCCTCACGCGCCGAAATCACTCTCACCCTTGCGCTGGCCGGGCCCGTGGCCGTGTACGTATGCGACACCGCCAGCAGCTAGCCGGTGTTGTCCATGCCGAGCGTGAACCACCGTTCCTCGAACTCGCTGTGCACGTCGTCGAAAACCGTCAACGCCAGTGCATCGGCAAACACTGTAGCGCCCTGAGTGAACGCCACCCCGTGCTTGGCCAGGTTCGATGCTGCCTTGGCTGAATCCCACGTGAACTCCAGCGCCGTGCCGGGGTTGTCGTCCGTGCTCAAGCCCGAGTCTCCGCCTTGCGCTTCAACTGCCCGCGCTCGATGAACGCATCAATGACCTGAAGCACTTGGCGCTTCTCAGCCACGGCTAGCTTCTCGATGGCCAGCAGGCGCCAGCGCAGCCGACTGTCGCCTTCTTGCTTGACCAGCTTGCGCTTGGCCACGTGCCCGAACATCTCATCAATCGTCACCCCCAGGGCGGTGGCAATCTGCGGCAGCAGATTGGCCGGCGGTGTGGCTGCTGGGCTCTCGTAGTACGCCACCATGCGCGGCGAGACCCCGAGCTCGGCCGCCAGCTCAATCTGCGTGAACCCGGCCGCCTTGCGCAGGCTGGCCAACCGCTCCCCAAAACTCACCTCAACCTCGGCCGGCGCTGCGGTTGCAATGCGTTTGCCCATCGAACACCACTCCTTGCGATGGGTCGAATCTAGGAGCCTGTCGGGCTTGGGGTTGGGCCCGCGCCGGGGAGAGTTTCGGTGCC
>JAYWDK010000341.1:0-25718 GCA_043779845.1 Betaproteobacteria bacterium
AACAGGAACCAGTTGTCGATGAAGAACTTCACGTGGGGGCCAATGCGTTTGCTGCGGTCGCGGATTATAGAATTCACGCGAAATTCGCCCGGCATTTCCGGGCCTTGTCCCTGCAGACCTCGTCATTCTTCCAACCGGCCGGCCTCGCGCCGCGCAGCGCCCCATGCACAAACTCGTCCTGATCCGCCACGGCGAATCCACCTGGAACCTCGAGAACCGCTTCACCGGCTGGACCGATGTGGACCTGACGCCGCTCGGCGTGGAGCAGGCCCAACAGGCGGGCCGCCTGTTGAAGGCGGAAGGCTACGAGTTCGACATCGCCTACACCTCGGTGCTGAAGCGCGCCATCTGGACGCTCTGGCACAGCCTGGACCAGATGGACCGGACCTGGCTGCCGGTCGTCAACGACTGGCGCCTGAACGAGCGCCACTACGGCGCGCTGCAAGGCCTGAACAAGGGCGACATCGCGCGTGAATTTGGCGACGAGCAGTTGCTGATCTGGCGCCGCAGCTACAACACGCCGCCGCCCGCGCTTGAAGCAAGCGATGCGCGCAGCGAACGTGGCGACCTGCGCTACGCGAAGCTCGCGCCCGGGCAAGTGCCGCTGACCGAATGCCTGAAAGACACCGTGGCCCGCGTGATGCCGTTCTGGAGCGACGTGCTGGCCCCCGCCATCCTGAGTGGCCAACGGGTGGTGGTGGCCGCGCACGGCAACTCGATCCGCGCGCTGGTCAAGTACCTCGATGGCATTGCCGACGCCGACATCGTGGGCGTCAACATCCCCAATGGCATCCCGCTGGTGTATGAGCTGGACGCCAAGCTGAAGCCGATTCGCAACGCCTACCTGGGTGACCCGGAAGCGGCCGCCCGGGCTGCGGCCGCCGTGGCCAGCCAGGGCAAAGCCTGATCAAGCGATGGCGCCGTCACTTGACCGGCAAGCACGCCCGCCATCGGCCTGCGGTGATCCCTATTCGACCAAGCCGTACAGCCGCTCGGGCACCAGCCTGAGCATCATCTTGCTGTCGGGTGCCAACGACTTGATGGCGTAGGCGGGCTCGGCGGTATTGCGCCGGGTGGTGCGCACCACGGGGTAGCCGTTGCGGTCGGTCACGGCGGCCGCCACCGGGGTGTGTGCCGTGGCGCCACGGCGTATCACCACCGCCATCTCGCCCGAGGCCAGCTGCACAAAGTTGCCGGGCGGGTAGATGCCGTATTCCTTGATGATGGCTGCGGCCAAAGGGCTGCCGTTTGACTCGGCAAACATCTGGCGCGCGGCGTCCAGGATGGGCAAGGCCGGGCGCTCGGTGCGTGGGCTGATCTTGGCCATGAAAACATCGGCCATGCGCAACACCTGGGCCATTTCGCCCATGGTGGTGGTGTTGTTCGGGTAGCCACCGCCCTTGGGGTGTTCATGATGTTGCAGCACCGCTTGCAGCCACTCGGCGTCAGTGACGCCGGCGGCCATCAACTGATCCACCGCCGCTTGCGGGTGGCCCCGGATCTGATCGCGCTGGGTGTCATTGAGCCGGCCCAGGGTGGCAAAGCGGCCCTGCACTTCAACGATGCTGAGGTTCATGGTGAGCGCGGCCTTGACCAGCGTGCGCACGCGTTCGGTGGGCCAACCCGCGCGGGTGGCCGCCAATTGGCACACCATGCCGCAATGCAGCGCGTGGCTCAGGCCATACAGGCTGAGGCGGTTGGGGTCTTGCCGCACCGAGTGGTAGATCGCGATGTCGGGATCCCGCTGCACCATGTCCATCATCTGGCCGGCAAAGGTGTCGCAGCGGGCCGGGAACCCCTCCTTGGCCACGCTGTTGAGCAACAGATCGAGCCGCGCCGTGGTTTGCTTCCACAGGTCAAACAGCGTCACGCGGCGTTTGGCGGCAGCAGCACCGGGCGCGTCTTCACCCGGTTGGACGTCGTCATGGTCGCCATACAAGCCGCGGCTGAGCAGCGTTTGCAGCTGGCTCTCGGTGGCGATCACGTGGCCCTTGGCCAGCAGCAAGTTGCCTTGTTCGTCGCGCACGCCAAAGGGCAGCGGTTGACCCACCTTCATCTGGTCGGCTACGAGGCGCAGCAGGTCAATGGCCAAAAGGCATGCTCCTTGATGACAACAATGCCAGCGTGACCGCAAATTGCGGCCCATGCGGCCACTTTAGGCCATTGGGGTGGCGATGAACCCGCAAACAGCCTTGGGTGGGCCTGGCATCTTCGGGGGTACTTTGGGGCTCGCGCTGCCTGAGCCAACGCCCGACAGGCGCCTAACGCAGCAAGTGCTCGGCCATCATCAGCCGCAGCGTTGCAGCCAGGGCCCGCCGGTCGGCATGCGCGCTGGCCTGGGGCAGCAGCAAATCCACGTGCGCCACCAAGCCTCGGGCCGTGGCCACCCGCCATAGGCTTTGCAGCAAGGTGGTGTCGCCGACATAGGCCACCGCCGGGCTGAAGCGCCCGCTGGCGTCGGCAAAGCGCAGCACCACGGGTTGGATCGGCGTGGCCGTGCTGATCGCGGCCTGCAGCAAGTTGGCATGGAACGGCAGCAACAGCGGCCCGGCGCCGGTGGTGCCCTCGGGGAACACCGCCACGGTTTCACCGGCTTGCAGCGCGCTGGCCATGGCGTGCACCACGCGCAGCGCGTCGCGCTTGCGCTCACGTTCGATGAACAGCGTGCCCGCACCCGCCACCAACCAGCCCAGCACCGGCCAATGCAGCAGGTCAGCCTTGGCCACGAACCGGGCCTGCGGCACGGCGGCGTGCAGCGCGGCGATGTCCAGCCACGACACATGGTTGGCCAACAACAAGGTGCCGCCAGGCCGAGGAATGCCGCTCACTTTGAGCGATATGCCCATCACCCGCAACAGCCCGGTGGACCACCAGCCAATGCGGTCGTGGCGGCCCGCTTCGTTCAACGACGGAAAGCACAGCGCCATGACGGCCATGCCGTGCGCCACGTGCAGCGCCAGGCGCAGGCAGCGCAGCAGCGCAAGCAGGGAGTCGGGCCAGCGCAAGACCAAGGCTCTCAGGCCACCGCAGACTCAAACGCCACCGTGCCCGCCACCAGCGTGGCGCGCACGCGCCCCGGCATGGCCATGCCGGTGGCATCAAAGGCAAATGGCGTGTGCTTGCCCTGGCTGGCCAAACCACCTGGGGTGACCCGCCAGGTCTGCGCCGGATCAAAGACGCAGACGTCGGCCACGCCACCGGCCACCAACTGGCCGGCCGACGACGACAGCGAGCCCAGCGCGTCGCCCAGCACCCGCACCGGGCCGCTGGTGACGCTGGCCAACGTGGTGGGCAGCGACAGGCCCGTCTCCTGGCCCCACTTGAGCGCCAGGCTCAGCAGCAACTCCAGCCCGGTGGCGCCGGGCTCGGCCTCGCCAAACGGCAGGTTCTTGGCGTCTTCGTCCACCGGCGTGTGGTCAGACACCAGCGCGTCCAGCGTGCCGTCGGCCAGGGCCTGGCGCAACGCGGTGCGGTCGGCGCCCTGGCGCAAGGGCGGCGTCAGACGCATGGCCGAGTTGAAGTAACCGATATCGATATCGATCAGGTGCAGCGAGTTGATCGACACGTCGCCGGTGATGGGCAGGCCTTCGGCCTTGGCCGCGCGCAGCAGTGCCACGCCCGCCGCGCTGGACAAGCGGCACAGGTGCACCCGGGCACCGGTGGTGCGCACCAGCTCGATGAGGGTGAGCAAGGCCACGGTTTCGGCCGCCACCGGCACGCCCGACAAGCCCATGCGGGTGGCCACGGCGCCGCTGGCCGCCACGCCCCGGCCCAGCCAGCCATCTTGCGGCCGCAGCCACACGGTGTAGCCAAAGGTGGCGGCGTATTGCAGCGCGCGCATCAGCACCAGCGTGTCGGTGACGGGCACCTCGGCCTGCGAAAAACCCACGCAGCCGGCCTCGGTGAGCTCGGCCATTTCAGTGAGCACCTCGCCGCTCAAGCCACGGGTTAGCGCGCCCAGCGGGAACAACCGGCACAGCGACAACTTGCGGGCGCGGAACTTGAGCATTTCCACCAGCCCGGGCTCGTCCAGCGTGGGGTCGGTGTCGGGCGGGCAAACCAGGCTGGTGACGCCCCCGGCTGCGGCCGCGTTGAGCTCGCTTTCCAGCATGCCCTCGTGCTCGTGGCCAGGCTCACGCAGCCGCGCCGCCAAATCCACCAGGCCCGGGGCGACGATGCAACCCGCCGCGTCGATCACGCGGTTGGGCTGGAAATCGGCCGATACGCGCCCCAGCGTGAGGATGCGCCCAGCGGCAATCGCCACGTCGCCCAGCTCGTCGCGGCCCGACGCGGGGTCAATGAGACGGCCGTTCTTGATCAAAATCTTCATGCTTCATTCCCCGCGATGATGGACATGACCGCCATGCGCACCGCGATGCCAAAGGTCACCTGCGGCAGGATCACGCTGTGCGCGCCATCGGCCACCGACGACTCAATTTCAACGCCGCGGTTGATGGGCCCCGGGTGCATCACGATGGCGTCGGGCTTGGCCAGGGCCAGCTTGGCCGGCGTCAGGCCGTAGTTCTTGAAAAACTCACCGGCGCTGGGCAGCATGGCACCGCTCATGCGCTCGCTTTGCAGGCGCAGCATGATGATCACGTCGGCGCCCCGAATGCCGTCAGCCATGTCGTGGCACACACGCACGCCCATGCCGGCCAAATCCCCCGGCACCAGGGTTTTGGGGCCCACGGCGCGGATGTCGGGCACGCCCAGCGTGGTGAGCGCGTGGATGTCGGAGCGTGCCACGCGCGAGTGCACGATGTCACCCACGATGGCCACGCTCAGCTGCCTGAAATCCTTCTTGAAGTGCCGGATGGTGTACATGTCCAGCAAGCCTTGCGTGGGGTGCGCGTGGCGGCCATCGCCGGCGTTGACCACGTGCACGTGCGGCGCGCAATGCTGGGCAATCAGGTAGGGCGCGCCACTTTCACCGTGGCGCACCACGAACATGTCGGCGTGCATCGCGCTGAGGTTGGCGATGGTGTCGAGCAGGCTCTCGCCCTTGGCCGCGCTGCTCTTGGCGATGTCGAGGTTCAGCACGTCGGCGCTGAGGCGCTTGGCGGCGATCTCGAAGGTGGTGCGCGTGCGCGTGCTGTTCTCAAAAAACAGGTTGAACACGCTCTTGCCACGCAGCAAGGGCACCTTTTTGACCTCGCGGTCGTTGACCGACAAAAACGTGCCGGCGGTGTCCAGGATGTGCGTGAGCACGTCGCGCGGCAGGCCTTCGATCGACAGCAAATGGATCAGTTCGCCCTGGGCGTTGAGCTGGGGGTTGCGCTTGTTGAGCATCAGGCGGGGTCTCCTTCGACGCTGAAGCTGAAGCGGCCGTCGTCAGCCCGCGCCAGCGCCAGTTTTTGCGCGGCGGGCAGCACGATCTTGGCGGCGGCAAAGGCCGGCTGGATCGGCAGCTCACGCCCGCCGCGATCCACCAGCACCGCCAGGGTGACGCTGGCCGGGCGGCCAAAGTCAAACAGCTCGTTGAGCACGGCGCGGATGGTGCGCCCGGTGAACAGCACGTCGTCGAGCAGCAGGATGTGCGCGCCGTCAACCGGGAACGGGATTTTGGTGGCGTCGGTGGCGCCGCTCATGCCGCGCGCTGAAAAATCATCGCGGTGCAGCGTGCTGGAAATAACCGCCGGCTTGGCCGGGCCCAGCAGCTCGGGCAGGTCGGCAGTCAGGCGCTCAGCCAGCCAGGCGCCGCCCGACCAGATGCCCATCAAAACCATGCCGGGACGCCACAAACCTGTCACGCCGGTGCGCAATTCGGTGTACAGCGCCTCGGCGTCGAGGGTGAGTTTGCTCATGTCAGGATGCTTGCTTCAGGTTGTTCAGGAACAGGACTTACGCAAAATCGTCCCGGCTAGGCACGACGACGAAGACAGTGCGCTTAGCACGGCGAGGAGGAGGAACGACGCAGGGGCGGTTTTGCGTAAGTCCTGAGGAATTGATCGAGGATCACGCAGGCCGAGGCGGCGTCGACATCTGCCGCGCCCGAGGCGATGGCCTCGGTGGTGCTGTAGCGCTCGTCCACCTCGTGCACGGGCAGCTTGAAGCGCCCATGCAGCTGGCGGCCAAAACGTTTTGCACGCAGCGTGTTTTCATGGGCCGCGCCGTCGGGGTGATAGGGCACACCCACCACCAGCGCGTCGGGCCGCCAGTCGGCGATCAGGCGCGATATGCGCTCGAAGCGCGCGTCGCCCACGGCGGCAATGGTGGTCAAGGGGCTGGCCAAATCCAGCAGCGTATTGCCCGTGGCCACCCCGGTGCGTTGGGTGCCAAAGTCAAACGCCAAAAACGACAAATTGCGGCCAGCCACCGGCTCGTGGTTCATGCGGCGTGTGCGGGGTGTGCGGGGTGTGCGCCTTGCCGCAGGATGTCAGGCATGGCCTGTTTCCTGGCTGAGCATGCGCGGATCAAACCCCAGCAGCGACATGGCACGCTCGTAGCGCTGCTCCACCGGCGTGTCGAAAATCACCTCGGGCGTGGCGTCAACCGTGAGCCAGTCATTGCGGCCCAGTTCGTCTTCAAGCTGGCCCGCCGCCCAACCGCAGTAACCCAGCGTGATCAGCAAGCGCTTGGGGCCGGCGCCATGGGCCAGGGCCTCCAGCACATCCTTGCTGGTGGTCATCTCCAGCCCGCCCGGGATCGACAGCGTGCTGCTGTAGGGGCTGCGCGCATCGCTCATTTTTTCATGCAGCACAAAGCCTCGCTCGGTTTGAACCGGGCCACCAAAGTACACGGGCTGCTCGGCCAAATCCTGGCTATCGAGGCTCAGTTCCACCTTCTCGAACAAACGCTTGAGCTTGATGGCTATGGGCTTGTTGATCACCAAGCCCATCGCGCCTTTGGCGGTGTGTTCGCAGAGATAAACCACCGCGCCCGAAAAGTTGTCATCGCCCATGCGGGGCATGGCAATGAGAAACTGATTGGTGAGGTTAAAGCGGCCTGACAACATGCCGCCGATTCTAATGATGCTAGGAGCCTGTCGGGCTTGGGGTCGGGCCCGCGCCGGGGAGAGTTTCGGTGCCGGGCTAGACGCCGACGAGGCGTTTGGCCCAGCCACACAACGAGTCGGCAACGACGCCTGGCGCTGAAAATCTCCCCGGCCCTTCGGGTTGCCCCTGAAAATGGGCTGATCCGTCGTTTCAAATGCACGCCATACCCAACGGTATGTCTGCGCTTTGCGCCTAAGCTGAGCCCATTTTCAGGGGCAACGCGGGCCCGACCCCAAACCCGACAGGTTCCTAGACACTACCAGCGTGCAAACCCACCACAGCCCCTTGCTTGACCACGCCCTGGTCTGGTTCCGCCGCGACCTGCGCGCCGACGACCATGCCGCGCTCCATCACGCCCTGAAGTCGGCGCGCCAGGTGTCGTGCGTTTTCATCTTTGACCGCGACATCCTGGACGCGCTGCCACGCGCCGACCGCCGGGTTGAATTCATCCGCGACAGCCTGGTTGACCTGGACATTCAACTGCGTTGCCTGGGCCAGGCGCACGGGGTCGAGGGGGCCGGTCTGATCGTGCGCCACGGCCACGCACGTGACCTGCTGCCCACGCTGGCGGTGCAAATGGGCGTGCAGGCGGTTTATGCCAACCACGACGACGAACCCGACGCCTTGGCGCGCGATACCCAGGTGCGCGGCCGCTTGGCAGGTGCCGGCGTGATCCTGCACACCAGCAAAGACCACGTGGTGTTTGAACGCAGCGAGGTGCTCACCGCCACCGGCAGCCCGTACAGCGTTTTCACGCCCTACAAAAACGCCTGGCTGCGCAAGCTGGAGCCGTTTTTCGTCAAGCCGTATCCGGTGGCCAAACATGCGGCTGCGCTGGCGCCGCTGGCCTTGTCAAACGCGGCCAGCACGGGCGTGCCCACCTTGGCCGAGATTGGGTTTGAGCCCACCAACCTGCACCAACTCAAGCTGCCCACGGGCAGCACCGGCGCGCACGAGTTGCTGGACGATTTTCTTGACCGCATCGACGACTACGAGGCCACGCGCAACTTTCCGTCGGTCAAAGGCCCCAGCTATTTATCCACCCACCTGCGCTTTGGCACGGTGTCGATTCGACGCCTCGCGCGTGAGGCCTGGCAGCGCATGCAGGGTGGATCGCGTGGCGCCGAGGTGTGGCTGTCGGAGTTGATCTGGCGCGATTTTTACCACCAGATCCTGCACCACCACCCACGCGTGGTGGGCCATTGTTTCAAGCCCGACTACGACGCCATCAAGTGGGAACACGGCCACCACGCCACCGATTTGTTTGCGGCCTGGTGCGAGGGCCGCACCGGCTTCCCGATCATCGACGCGGCCATGCACCAGATCAACCAGACCGGCTACATGCACAACCGCTTGCGCATGGTGGTGGCCAGCTTTCTGACCAAGGATCTGGGGCTGGACTGGCGCTGGGGCGAGGCCTACTTTGCCACCCACTTGAATGACTTTGACCTGGCCGCCAACAACGGGGGTTGGCAGTGGGCGGCGTCCACCGGCTGCGACGCGCAGCCCTACTTCCGCATCTTCAACCCGCTGGCGCAAAGTGAAAAGTTTGACGCCGAGGGCAAGTTCATCCGCCGCTACCTGCCGCAGTTGGCGCTGCTGCCCAACACGCTGATCCATGCGCCCGCGCTGGCGCGCCCGCTGGATCTGGTGGCCGCTGGCGTGCAGTTGGGCGTCAACTACCCCCGGCCCATCGTGGATCACGCCCTGGCGCGTGATCGCACGCTGGCGCGCTTTGCGGTGGTCAAGGGCGGCCGGGCCGCGCCAGCTGCGGGTTAGGCTGCCACCGCAAAAGCAGCCTGCGACCCATCAGAACAACTCGACGTCGCCCACCTTGGAGTCATCGGCCAGGTCACCACTGGACACCAGGCGCGCGTGGTCGAACACCTGGTTTCGACCGTGGGTCTTGGACCAGTACACCGCCCGGTCGGCGCGCTCGAAGGCCGAACTGGGCGTGTCGCCCGGCTTGATGCGGGTATAGCCCACCGACACGGTGATGCTGCCCACCTGCGGGAACGCAAAGGCTTGCACGCTCTTGCGCAGGCGCTCACAGGCAATACCCGCTTCGTCGTCGCCGCCACAGCGCATCAGCACCACAAACTCCTCGCCCCCAAAGCGGTAAAGCCGGTCGTAGAAGCGAAACACTGACCGCATCAACCGGGCCAGCAGCAGCAGCACCTCGTCGCCGATCAGGTGGCCGTAGTTGTCGTTGACCAGCTTGAAGTGATCGATATCGATCACCGCAATGAAATGGGGCTGCGCGTTGTATTTGGCACGGCGCTCAGCCAGCAAATCTGCGGCGTCATCGCCCGCGTCAATCGACGCCACCACGGGCATGGCCTGTGCAACCTGGCCGCCGGCCACTTTGAAAAAGGCCTCGTCGAAGGTCTTGCGGTTGAGCAAGCCCGTGAGCGTGTCGCACTCACTGTAGTCAAGCAATGTCTGGAAGTTGCGGTAGATGCGCAGGATGCTGCCCACCATGCGCCGCGCCGTGGCGTCAAGCGGTTGATCGGTTTGCAACTCCAACACACCGACCACCTCGCGATTGGTGGTGAGCGGAAACACCGTGAGCCGCGGCGGACCGGGCAACACCACCGGGCTCTGCTGGCGCAAGGCCAACAGACGCGCTGGAAAGGCGTTGAGCACGGGCAATTGGTGCAACTCGGTCCATTGCGGATCGCTGGACGCGGCCAGATCATGCAGGCCAAGACGCGCCCGCACCAGCCATCGCTGATCCGAGTCTTCACCCACGCAGCGGTAGATGGCCACTTGGAGTGGGCGCAGCAAGTCGCGAATGGCCGCCACCAAGGTGGTGTCCAGCACGTCACGGTCCCGGAAACCGGTCAGTTCGGCGAGTTGTTCTACAACCTGAGACATCGCTAGGGGCTTACGTTGGTTGGGGCGGATCAGACAGAAACGACATCGTTGACTCAGCCCACGACCTTAGATCACCCTAGGCCTTGCATAGCGCGCAACCAAGCTGAGTAATTCGTCTTCGGCATAGGGCTTGCCGAGGTAATGGTCAACGCCCAATTCAACCGCGTAGTCCCGGTGTTTTTTCGCGATTCGCGAGGTGATCATGATCACCGGCAGCTTGGCCAGGCGTGAATCGACCCGCAGGTTGCGCACCAGATCAAAACCGTCCATGCGCGGCATTTCGATGTCGGTGAGCAACACGTCCGGCACTTCGGCCGCCAGTTTCTCAAGCCCGTCCAGGCCGTCCTTGGCCACGGTCACCCGGTAACCTTCACGCTCAAGCAAGCGCTGGGTGACCCGACGCACGGTGAGCGAATCGTCCACGACCAGCACGAGAGGCGCCTTGGCCTTGGTTTGATCCGACACGCCCACCAAACCACCCGGCCCGGCCAGGCGCACCGCAGCCGCCGTTGCAGCGCTGGCGCCCTCGCCGTAAAGAGCGGCCAGTGCCACGGGGTTGTAGATCAGCGCGGGCAAGCCCGATGGCAGCAAGGTCATGCCCACCAGACCGGGCACGCGTGAGAGTTGGGGCCCGAGGTTTTTGACCACCACCTCCTGGTTGCCCAACACCTCATCCACGTGCAGCGCCACACGTTGCGCGGCACTGCGGATCACGACCACCGCCGCCGTGCGGCCGCTGGCCCCGCCACGCGCCGTGCCGCCCAACAAGGCGTCAAGCCAGAAAAACGGCAGTGCCTGGGCCCCTGGGCCATAGCTGCCTTGCTCATAGGCCAACGCCAACTCGGCCAAGGGCACGCGCCGCACCAGTTCGATCAAGGTGGATGGCACCGCCACCGTGCGCTCGCCGCAACGCAAGGTCACCACCTGGGTGACCGCCGTGGTCAAGGGCAGCACCAGCCGGAAACTGGTGCCCTGCCCCAGCGCGCTGGCGGTCTCGATGCGCCCGCCCATCGCGTTGACATCGGTGCGCACCACATCCATGCCCACGCCCCGGCCCGCCAGATCGGTCACCTTGGCCGCCGTGCTGACACCGGGCTGGAAGATCAGGTTGGCCAGCGCGGCGTCGTCGGGCCTGGCATCAGCCTCGATCAGGCCCATGGCCAGCGCGCGCTCACGAATGCGCGGCAAATTCAGCCCGGCGCCGTCGTCACGCACCTCGACGCTCACCTCGTTGCCGATCTGGGTCACGGCCATGGTGATGGTGCCCGTGGCGTCCTTGCCTGCTTTTGCGCGCTGGGCCGCCGGCTCAATGCCGTGCACCACGCTATTGCGCAGCAGGTGCTCAAAGGCGGGCGTCATGCGGTCAAGCACGCTGCGGTCGATTTCAACCCCACCGCCCACAATGTCAAGGCGCACCGGCTTGGCGGTCTCCTTGGCAGCCTGGCGCACCACGCGATACAGGCGGTCAGACAGTCCCTCAAACTCGACCATGCGGGTTCGCAGCAGGTCATCTTGCATGTCGCGGGTCATGCGCGCCTGGTGGGCCAGCGCGTCTTCGGCTGACTGCAAGGTGCGCTGCAAACCACGCTGCACGGTGGCCACGTCGGCCACTGATTCGGCCATCATGCGGGTGAGTTCCTGGAACCGCGTGAAGCGGTCCATCTCGAGCGGATCAAACTGCTCGGCCGCCGCCCGGGCGGCTTCCATGCGCGTGCTGATCTGGGTTTCAGCCTGCAACTCGATATCACGAAGTTGCGAACGAAGGCGTTCAAGGTTGTCCGTGAGATCGGCCAAACCTGTCTTGAGTTGGCCCACGTCTGACTGAATGCGCGCCCGCGTGATGCTGACTTCACCGGCGTGGTTGACCACTCGATCAAGCAAGGGTGCACGCACCCGCACCGACCCCGCCGTTGCAGTGGCATGCGCTGCGACCGGTGCGATGCTGGGCGCGGCCGTCGCTGCAAACCGGGTCCAGTCGATGTCGAGCGCCGGCAGAGTCGGCTCAGACCCGCTGGGCAAGACCAGCGCCCGTGGCGCTGGCACGACGTGAGCACGCAAATTGCCTGCACCAGCCTCGGTAGGCAAGGGCTTGTCAACCACGAGCTTGTTCAAGCTGGTTGCGGGCTTGGCCGGACTGGCCGCCACTGGCGCGGCGGCGGGCACAGCCGCTGCCGTGGTTCGCAGGGCGTCAAAGGCGGTTTCAAGCGTGTCGGCAAACGACATCAAGGTGTCGACACCCGCCGGGCTGGCGACGCCAGGGCCGGTGGCGAGTTGCTCGACCGCGCTTTCAAGCCGATGCGCCATTTCACCCAGACGCATGGCACCGGCCAGGCGCGCACTGCCCTTGAGGCTGTGCAGGCAACGCATGCAGGCCGAAGCCGCCGCTGGGTCTGACGGCTTTTTGGCCCAGTCACGGAGATGCGAATGCAACTGCGGAATCCATTCGCTGGCTTCTTCAACGAAGTACGGGAACAGCTCTTCGTCCAGCACGTCTTGCTGATCAATCTCTTCGTCGAAGCCGTTGATCGACACGCCCGACCCGCCGCGCAAAGGCCGCGAAGGCACATCGGACAAGGCCGTGAAGGGCATCAGTGACGTGCGTCCCAACACGCTGGCGAACGGCTCGTGCGGGACCTCGGGCAACGTCGACATCACGCTGGCTGCGTGCGGGCCCGGCGCGGTTTCAGCGGCCACGGCCTCATGAGTCAATGTTGCTTGGCCACTTTGCTCAACCCCCTCGGGGGGCTGAGCCCGCGCATAAGGGCCCGGAAGGGGCCTTGTGGCTGGCGAAGGCCGACGGGCTTGCAAGCCCGTCGGCGGACGACGTCTGTCGTCGGCCTGGGGGCGCACTTGAGCAAATGTTGCTTGGCCACTTTGCTCAACCCCCTCGGGGGGCGGACGACGTATGTCGTCGGCCTGGGGGCGCTCACCAGGCGGAGCGTCGGGCACGGCGTAGGCCACCTCGTGCAGGCGCCGCACCAGATCCGCGTCGGGACTGTTGAGAAAACCGGCGGCAAACAGGTGCAGCAAGCGGCGAATCTCGGTGGCCACCTCGGTAAACAGCACGGTCTCGTCGCCCAAGCCGTGGCCGCGGGCCTGTGAGCGCCCGAGCGCGTGTTCAAGCTCTCGCGCCAACTGCGACAACTCGGCATAGCCCACGGTGCCCGAACTGCCCGCCAGCGAGTGGGCCAGCGACACCGACGCCTCGCCCACCGCGCGCGGCTGCTCAAGTGCCCACTCGGCCAGCCCGACGCCCAAGCGGCGAGACAACTCGTCGGCCTCGTTGAGGTAAATGTTGAACAACGGAATGCCGATGCGCAACGACCCCACCTGGCGATAACTCTCGGCGTCGACCTCGGCCTGCACTTCGGTTTCTGCCGCAGCGGGTGCCGGTGGATGAAGAGGCTCAAGCTCTTTGGCCGGCGCGATGGATGTGGTGACGGGTGTTGGGACCGGTGTTGTGACCGGTGTTGTGACCGGTGTTGTGACAAGTACCGAAGGCGATTCAGGGGCGACAAAACTGACGGGCGGACCGTCCAGTACCTGCGTGCGCACGGGCAACTGAGGCACGGCCAGCGCAACCGGCTCAAGGGCGTCCAGCTCAAGATCCAGCGGCTCAACGGACGGCCCATCCAGCGACAGATCCAGGGCCAGCTCGGCTGGCTCGGCGCCTGCTGAAAACTCCAGCGGCAAGTCGATCTCGGTGGCCTCGGCGACCGCGATCAACGGCTCACTGGCGACCGCAACTTCGGCGGCAGCGGGCACCAAGCCCACCAAATCCAGATCGCTGGCCAGCGGCAGATTGGGCACACGCAAACGCAAGGTCTGGGTTGAGGGGGGGCTTGAAAGCTGTGGCGTGGCGGGCGCCAATGGCACCAGCAGCGGCAACGGCGCCGAATGGGCCAGGGTGTCGTCCAACAACGCCAGTTCTGACACCTCGGGCAGCGCAGGCAGCTCGATGGCGACCGGCAACGTGGCGAGATCCGGCGTTGCCAACATCAATTCAGGGAGGGCGGGCAACTCGGTTGCCGGCAGCGACGGCGTGAACCCAAAGACCACCCCAACAACCGCAGGCGCGAATTCCGGGTCCCGCAATTCAGGAAGCTTGCTCGGCGCTTGCGCGGGTTCAGCCGCCACCACGGCCACCCATTCATCATCGGCCACCACGGCATCGGCCACCACAGCATCCGCCTGCGCCGCATCGGCAAGCAGCGGCACGCGCCGCCGCTCGGTGCGCAAGGTGTCGGCCGCGTGGATCAGCACATCGGCATGGAACGCACTGGCATTGGAGGCTTCCAAACCCCGCACCCAACGCTCCAAGTAGGCGCAGGCGTCCAGGCTGAATTCACGCAGGTCGTGGTCAGTGCCACCAGGTTCGGCCAAACGGGCGTTGTAAAGCTGCTCGCATGCCCAGGCGGCGTCACCAAACGGCAACAGCCCGACCATGCGCGCACTGCCTTTCAAGGTATGAAACGAACGGCGCACCGTCGTGAGCGCCGATGCGTCGTCGTGCTTGAGTTGCAAGGCGTGCAAGGCTTCACGGGCGCACTGGAGCACCTCCAGCGCCTCGTCGAGAAACACCTCGCGCATCTCGGGGTCGTCTTCAAGACCACTGGAGGTGACGGTGATGGGCGCCGCCGCCATGAGTGGCATCAAGCCCGAGGCCGCTGTACGGGGCGTGTGCTCGGACACCGGGGCCGCGCCCAAGTGCAGCATCGGCAGGCCATGCAAGCCCTCCAAGGCCTGCACGCCGAGCTCATGAGTCAATGTTGCTTGGCCACTTGACTCATCCCCCTCGGGGGGCGGACGACGTCTGTTGTCGGCCTGGGGGCGCTCTTGAGCCAACGCTGACGTGGACTGAAGGCCTCGCTGCGCAAGCCGCGACTTCTCGACAATGCGGTCGAACTCAAGCGTTACCGCGAGTGCGTCAGTGTCGAGCGCCGCGCCGCTCAGCTCGGCGGGCTGAGTCGCCATTTCGTCAAACCCGCTTGGCCGGTCTTCGCGTGGCATCACCGCAGACAAACTGCCCGTGGCCGGATCGAACTTGAACAGTGACTTGGCCATTTGCGGCTGCACGCTGACCATGTCGATCAGAAAGCTCAATGCACCCAGGTTGTCGGCGAGACGCTCAAAGGTGCCGGCCTCAAGCGCGTGCTGCGCATCAATTTCAGTGTTGGCCAGCGCGTCCACGTCATCACGCATGCGCAACACGGCCTGCGAGGCCTGATCAAGGCCCAGCACCGACAACACGCCTCGCATGGCCGACAGCTGCGCCGGCACCGGGATCAGCACCTCACGTTGAGACGGATTGCGGAAGTACTGGTCGATGTTCTTTTCAACTTCAGACAACGAGGACCGCAACTCGTGCACCACACTGCCCATGGTCTGACGGTCAGAGACGCGCCGGTACAGCTCCTCCATCCAGAGTTCCAGCGTGCCAGGGTCGCGGGCCTGGCGAACCAGGTCAATCCGCTGCGCCAGGCGCTGGATGCGCGCCGCGCTGTCAACGTGGTCAAAATCACCGTCGTCAAGCGATGCATCGATGTAGAGCAGCGCCGTGGCCACTTCCATGGCCAGATCCGCCACCGGCTCGGCTGCGCCAGCCACGGTGTGCGCCGCCGCCACTTGCAGGGCGCGGCCCAGCACGGCACCGTCGAGGTACAGCTTGGCCAGGGATTCACTGACCAATGAAAACTGATCGGGCAAGCCAGGCAGTCGGGCCAGGTCACCACCCGCCACAGCCGACCAACCCTCTTTGGCGGCCGCCACGCGTTTGCGCGCCTGCGTCACCCACGCCGGTTGATAACGGCCCAGCCGGGCGTGCTCAAAATCGACCGGAACCTCACGGCCAAGGTCGTAGCTGCGGCGCACTGACAGCAAACGCGGGCCAAACGGCTTCGTCGCCGGTTTGACCGCCGCGCCAGTGGCGTCGCCTGCCAAGCCCGCGCTCAGAGGAACGCGAGGCGCCGCCTGGCTGCAGAAGAACAACAAATCTTGCGCCAACCGTTCCGACGGTTCGGCCTGCTCACCGGCACGCAATTGCGCCAGCAACTTGGAGCCCACCCGCTTGCTGTAACTGTCGAGCTGCAGAAGATCGTCTGCCTGGGCCTCGAAAAACCCTGCAGCCAATTGCCACAGCGTGGTCAATCGCCGCTGCACGGCCACGCCCTCGGCCGACGCGCCACCGGACGCCGCCGTCGCATGGGCCGACGCGGCCAAGCCAGCGAACAGCTCGCTCATGCGAGCGGCCACGCTGGGCGCCGCGCCGCGCATCATGGCCAACAAATCGGCCTCGATGCGGCTCACCGTCTCGGCGTCAGACCGACGCGGCGAGACGCTGGCGTCCAAGGCCAGATCACGCCATGACCAGTCAAACGTCCAGAGATCAGCCGGATGCACCCGAGTGGCCCCAGCCAACTCTTGCAGCGCCCGGTACTGCGGAAACAAGGCCAGCGTCGAGACCGGTTTGCCAGCGAGCCGGCGCGCAATGAAATCGAGCAACGCAAACGAGCTGCGCTCCAACGTGTCAACTGCGGCCGCCGTGATGAGCTTGGGCCGGGCACTGAGACGCGCCAGCGCAGCCTCAGCCGCTCGCAAAACCTCGGCGGCGCGGCCGAGCCCGACCAACTCAAGCACGCCCACGCTTTGATGTAACTGGCTGCGCGCCTGACGCAGCACGGCGGGATCCACGGTGTCCAACTCGGAGAGTTGGGCCTGCTCCTTGAGATAGCGCCGCAGCGCCTTGTTGGCGAGTTCGAGGGAACGCCGCAACTCGTCTTCCACCCAAGCCAAAGCGCTGAGGTCGTCTTGATGCACTGGGTTGTTAGTCGCCGCCATGTCCGTCGCCGTCGCTCGCGTCGATCAGCTGATCTTGAAGCGCGACACCGATTGCCGCAGGGCCTCGGCTGATCGCGACAACTCACGCACCATCTGGGTGGTTGAACGCGTACCCTCACCGGTTTGCTCGGTGACGGCAAAAATGTGCTGGATGTTTTGCGCCACCACATTGGCCGAATCGGCTTCACTGGAGGTTTGAGTCGAGATGCGCTCAATCAACTCGGCCAACTGCCGCGTGACGCGGTCAATGTCACCCAACGCGGAGCCCGCTGCGTCCGACAGCCTGGCACCATCCACCACGCCCTGGGTGGACCGGGCCATGGCCGCAACGGCATCCTGCGTGTCGGTTTGAATGGTCTTGACCAAGGCCGAGATCTGGCGCGTGGCGTCTGCCGAGCGTTCAGCCAGACGTTGCACCTCTTCGGCCACCACGGAGAACCCCCTGCCGGCCTCGCCAGCTGAAGCCGCCTGGATGGCCGCGTTGAGCGCCAAGACGTTGGTTTGCTCGGTGATGTCAGAGATCAACTCGGTGATCTCGCCAATTTCTTGCGAGCTCTCGCCCAGACGCTTGATGCGTTTGGAGGTTTCCTGGATCTGGTCGCGAATCGCGTTCATGCCGCCAATCGAGTTTTGCACCGCCGTCAGGCCGGATTCGGACGCCTGCAATGACCGTCTCGCCACTTGGGCGGATTGCTGCGCCTGTGCCGACACCTCATTGATGCGCGTGGCCATCTGAAGCACTGACTCGCCCGTTTCACGGATCTCGCGCAACTGCTCGTCGGAGGCAGCCAACAAGTCCAGCGACGTGGTCTCAACCTGGTTGGTCGTGTCGGTCACGCGGCCCGCCGTGTCTTGCACCTGAGACACCAGCGAACGCAACTCCTCGACGGTGTAGTTCACCGAGTCGGCAATCGCGCCCGTGATGTCTTCAGTGACCGTGGCTTGCTGAGTCAAGTCGCCCTCGGCCACCGTTTGCAGCTCATTCATCAAGCGCAAGATGGCTGCCTGATTGGCATCGTTGACGCGCTTGGCTTCTTGCTCCTGGCGTTCGGCTTCAACCCTCAAGGCCTCCGCAGACGAAGCGCGCTGCGCCTGGTCGGCCACAAAGAGTTTGAGAAACCCCCAACCGCCCGCCAACACCATCAACACACCCGCCAACATGGCCAGGATGTGTGTGATGTGCAAGCCACCTTCGGCCGCCAGGGTGTCTTGCACGGCCTGCAAGCCCTTGCGCAGCGGCTCGCTGTCAGCCACCACAGCCACCTGGGCATCACGGGCACTCACCAAGCCCTGCAGACTGCCCAGGATCGCGCTGGCTTGGGTGCGCGTCTGCTCGTACTGCTTGAGCAGGGATTGCAAGCGTTCGCGCGTCTGTGGGTCTTTGGTGCCTGGCAAGCGCAATTCGGGGCTGCCGTTGGTCAGGCCCTCGGTGATCTCGCGGAAGCTGTTCAAGTCTTTGCCCAGCAAAAACACGGCTTCGGAGCTGACCCCTTCGGTGGTCAAAAATTCATTGGCGCTCTTGCCGATGCGCTGCGTCAACATGACCAACTGGCCAGACTGCACCAACTCGGCGGGCGTGCCGTTTTGTTGCTGCTTCAGTGACAACACGGTGTCGGCCGACTCCAACAACGCGGCGGCCTGGCTGTTGATCGAACGCAAAGCCTGCGACGCCTGAATCAGCGTCTTTTGCTGCGCCAAGACGACGTTGGCGTTTTTCTCGGCGCGATCAACCAAAGGCATCAGTGACTCAAACAAAGGCTGGGCCGTGCCCGGCACAGCGGCAAGGTTGTCGCTGCCGTCTTTGAGTGCCCGGGTGTTGACCGCCAACACGCCAGCGGCCTCTTTGATCTCAGCGAACGAGGCCGCCACGCCACCCATCGCTTGTGACACCGACTTGGCCAAACGTTGCGACTGCATCAAGGCTTGGCCGGTTGCGCCCACTTGACTGGCATTGCGGCCTGCGGCGGTCAGCGCCAGCACCGTGGCCAATACCAAGATGGCCAAGCCCATCATCACGGTGACACCCAAGATGCGCTGCTGCGCGGCCACCGGGCGGTCACCAATGAAAGGCAAAACAGCCCCTGTCGGCGCGGCGGCCAGCGCTGCCGCGGCACCCGCCGAGTCGGCCGTGGGCATCAGCCGCGAGTCGGCAAAGTCGCTGAGTTGCTCAGACGGCGGCGGCAGGTCGGACATGACCGAATCCTGGATGGGCGTGGGCGTCAGATTGGCATAGACCGTGCTGTCGTCTTGGCTCCCAGCCCCCCCGTGGCGGCCAGTCGCGGCATCAGGCGCGTCATAGACATCCGACGCCGCTTGGAGCTCGTCAAAATTGGTCGGCACGCGCTCGTGCACGCCTTCATCGCCAAGCCGTTTGGCCTTGAGTCTGTCCAGCAAGCCCATTACTTCCCCTTGTCATCCTGCTTGAGGCCTGAATTCGGCCCACGCGCCCAGCTGTCAGCCGGTGATCGCCAAAAACTGCGGTTGCCGAGACAACTCGGCCAGATCAATCTCTTGCCACACCCGGCCAGACCCGTCACGCCAGCGCGCTGGCGCAAAGGCGGGCCGCTGAACATTGTCGGTGCAATCATCGAGACGTTCCAGGTCAGCCGCGTGGCGCAGGCCTTCCAGACGATCCACGAGCAGTGCCCCGTTGATGCCCAAGTTGCTGTTGAAAGCCACCAGCCTCGCGTGCTCGGCCAGCATCGGGTGATTGGCGTCTCGCAATCCCACGAATGCCGCCAAGTCGACCACCGTGCAAACACCCCCGCGCAAATTCACCACGCCCGCCATCCAGGGCCGGGTATGTGGCACTGGCAACAAGGTACCCACGTTGGAGATTTCACCGGCCTGCCGCAAGACGATCAACATGCCCTGTCCGCCGCAGTTGACGGCCAACCACGACACACCGGGCGACTCGGTGCGCACTTGTTGCATGCGTTCAGCCAGTCGGGTTTGCAGATCTCTTAGCGCTTGCTTGTTGGCCATGGGCTGATCAGCTGTCAGTCAAATTGCTTGATTTTTGCGATCAGGTCGTCAGCCTGCACGGGCTTGACGACATAGTCTTTCGCGCCTTGACGCAAGCCCCAGACCCGGTCTGTTTCCTGGTTCTTGCTGGTGCATAAAATCACGGGCAGATCGGCATAACGCGGATCCCGAGTGATCGTGCGGGTGAGCTGGAACCCGTTTTGACCAGGCATCACGACGTCCATCAAAATCAAGTCAGGCTTGTCCTCGGCCAGGCGCTTCAACGCCTCCTCGCCACTCTCGGCGGTGCGCACCGAATAGCCGCGCTTGTGCAGCAAATCCGACAGCACATGCAACTCCGTCTTGGAGTCATCGACCAGCAAAATCTTGTGCACAGGCATGGATCACGCTCCCTGAATTTCAGCCACTTGAGTTCAAGCGCCGTTGAGCACCGCAGCCGCCGTGATTTGGCAACCCATGCAGCACCTCGCCCGTCAAGGCTGTTGATCGACAGCGGTTGCCGCGTCCACCACGCCACCACCAAACTGCCGCACCGCGCGCAACAACTGCTCTTTGGTGAACGGCTTGGTGAGGTAGTCGTCCGATCCCACCATTCGACCACGGGCCTTGTCGAACAAGCCGTCTTTGGACGACAGCATGATCACGGGCACATGGGCAAAGCGGGGGTTGCGCTTGATGATGGCGCAGGTTTGATAGCCATCCAGACGCGGCATCAAAATATCACAAAAAATGAGTTGCGGCGCATGGTCATTGATCTTGGACAAGGCATCAAAACCATCTTCAGCCAGCACCACTTCATGCCCGCCTTGGCGCAAAAAAATCTCGGCACTGCGTCGGATCGTGTTGCTGTCGTCAATCACCAGCACCTTGGTGCCGGCAACAGGGCTCGCGGCCTGGGCTTCATCCACGTTGGCGGTTCCTGGGCAGGGGTGGGCGGCAAGGTTTGACCCCGACCTTGTGGGTTCTAAATCTGAACCATTTCGAAGTCTTCCTTACGGGCCCCACATTCGGGGCAGGTCCAGTTCATCGGCACATCGGCCCATGCGGTACCAGCGGCAATGCCGTGCTCGGTGTCACCCGTTGCCTCGTCATAAATCCAGCCACATATCAGACACATCCAGGTGCGCGTATCGTTCACGTTTTCGGGTAGGTCACTACAATGAAGAGTCCATTGTAGCCACGTGATTTCGGCCCCGAACTGGCCTTGCTTGAGGCCCAGCCAAACTAATTTATGTTTTGCCCAAGATCGCCCAGCGGCGTGCGCCAAGCCACCGCCCACTTGGGCCTTCTCCCATGCATCGGACCCGTTGATGACTCCCAGCCCTGCCCCAAACCCCGATGCCTCGGCCACTGATGCCAACGCCGAAACCCTGCAAGATGCCGCGCCGGCCTGCGTGATGAGTTTCAACGCAGCCGATCCCAGCGGCGCTGGCGGTTTGGCTGGCGACGTTTGCACCTTGGCAGCCATGGGCGCGCACGCCTTGCCTGTCACCACCAGCATCTTGCTGCGTGACACCGCCGAAATCTTTGACCACCACGCCATCGACGCTGAAGTGGTGGCCGAGCAAGCCCGCACCGTGCTCGAAGACATCACCGTGGCCGGCTGGAAGGTGGGCTTCCTGGGCAGCGCCGATGCAGTGAGCGCGGTTGCCGAAATCCTGGCCGATTACCCCGACGTGCCTTTGGTGTCGTACCTGCCCAACCTGGGCTGGCTTGATGATGACCAGGCCCAGCCTTACCTTGACGCCTTCCGCGAGCTGATCCTGCCCGCCACCGAGGTGCTGGTGGGCAACCACAAAACACTGTCTGATTTTTTGCTGCCCGACTGGGACAGCGAGCGCCCGGCCTCGGCGCGTGAGCTGGCCGTGGCCGCTGGCGAGCATGGCACCCGTTTTGTGCTGGTCACCGGCATCATGTTGGCGGCAAAAAGTGGCAAGGTCGGCGGCGAGCAGTTCATCGACAACGTGCTGGCCTCGCCGCAAGGCGCCTTGACCGGTGAAAAGTTCGAGATGTTCGAGACCTCGTTCGTGGGCGCTGGCGACACCTTGAGCGCCGCGCTGGCCGCGCTGCTGGCTGCGGGCGCCGAGTTGCAGGCGGCCGTGGGCGAGGCGCTGGCCTTCATGGATCAAACGCTGGATTCCGGCTTCCGCCCCGGCATGGGTGGCGTGGTACCTGACCGCTTTTTCTGGGCCCTGCCACCCCCCGAAGAGGGTGCCGAGGGTGCTCCCGACGGCGAGCCGGTGGCTGAACTTGAAATGCCGGAAACCAAATCAAAAGGAGCGCCACGCCGTGTCCACTAACTTGCAGTTGTTTGAGCGTGCCCAGCGCGTGATTCCGGGTGGCGTCAACTCGCCGGTGCGCGCTTTTCGCGCCGTGGGTGGCACGCCCCGCTTCATCACCCGGGCGCTTGGCCCGTACATGTGGGACGCCGAGGGCCAGCGCTACATCGATTACATCGGCTCGTGGGGCCCGATGATCCTGGGCCACGGCCACCCGGCGGTGCTGGCCGCCGTGCAAGAAGCTGCCATGCAAGGCTTCAGTTTTGGCGCGCCCACCGAGCGTGAAATTGAGCTCGCCGAGGCCATCATCTCGCTGGTGCCTAGCGTCGAACAAGTGCGGCTCGTGAGCAGCGGCACCGAGGCCGCGATGAGCGCAATCCGCTTGGCGCGCGGCGCCACTGGCAGGTCCAAGCTGATCAAGTTCGAGGGCTGTTACCACGGCCACGCCGATGCCTTGCTGGTCAAGGCCGGGTCAGGTTTGGCCACTTTTGGCCACCCCACCAGCGCCGGCGTACCGCCTGAAGTGGTGCAGCACACCTTGGTGCTGGAGTACAACAACATCGTTGAGCTGGAAGCCGCTTTTGCCGAGCACGGCAAAGAGCTGGCCTGCGTGATGATCGAGCCCATCGCCGGCAACATGAACTTTGTGCGCGCCGCCGTGCCCTTCATCAAGCGCCTGCGCGAGCTCTGCACGCAGTACGGCACGCTGCTGGTGTTTGACGAGGTCATGACCGGTTTCCGGGTGGCGCTGGGTGGCGCGCAAAGTGTGTATGCCCGCGCCCTGCCCGGCTTCAAGCCCGACATCAGCGTGTTCGGCAAGGTGATTGGCGGCGGCATGCCGCTGGCAGCTTTTGGCGCCTCGCGCGACATCATGGCCCAGCTGGCGCCCTTGGGGCCCGTGTACCAGGCAGGCACGCTGAGCGGCAACCCGGTGGCCACGGCCTGCGGTTTGGCCACGCTGCGCGAGATCAGCAAGCCCGGTTTTTACGAGGCGCTGGCCGCCTCCACCCAATCCCTGGTAGCGGGCCTCAACAGCGCAGCCCAGCAGGCCGGCGTGCCCTTTGTCACCGACAGCGAAGGCGGCATGTTCGGCTTCTTTTTTGCTGCCGAATTGCCGCAGAACTACAGCGCGGTGATGGCCACCGACAAAGAGCACTTCAACCGCTTCTTTCACGGCATGCTTGATCAAGGCGTGTACCTGGCACCGGCCCTGTACGAGGCCGGATTTGTCAGCGCGGCGCATGGCGCGGGCGACATCGCGGCCACCGTGCAAGCCGCGCGCACCGCCTTCAAAGCATGATCAAGCAAATTGAGGTGCTGGGCCAGCCAGCGATGTGGCTGCAAGCCCCCGATGGCGCGCAGGCCACGGTGCTGTTGCACGGTGGCCAATTGGTTTCATGGATACCGGCGGGTGACCAAGAGCGGCTTTACATGTCACCCGACGCGGTAGCAGGGCCAGGCCAGGCCGTGCGCGGCGGCATCCCGGTGATCTTTCCGCAGTTTTCGCAGCGGGGTCTGTTGCCGCGCCACGGCTTCGCCCGTGACCGCCCCTGGCAATGGGTGGAAGGTGACAACCGCGGCGGCGTGATGATCGGCGTGCTGCGCCTCACCGACGACGAAGCCACCCGCGTGATCTGGCCGCACGCCTTCGAGGCCGAGCTCACGTTCAGCCTGGCCGGGCTGCAGCTCGACGTGGAACTCGCCATCACCAACACCGGCCACACGCCGTTTTCGTTCACCGCCGCGCTGCACACCTACCTGCTGGTCGATGACCTGCGACGCGCCCGCTTGGCGGGCCTGTACGGTGTGCGTTATGTTGACAGCCTGACCGGCGCCGAGCAGCCGCAAGAGATGGATCCGTTCAGCTTCGTGGGCGAGATCGACCGCATCTACTTTGACGCCACCGGGCCCATGAGCCTGGCCACGGCGGCGGGCCGCATGACCATCACCCGTGAGGGTTTTGACGACGTGGTGGTCTGGAACCCGGGCCCGACCAAAGCCGCCGCCATGGTCGATTTGCCACCCGATGACTGGCTGCACTTTTTGTGCGTTGAAGCCGCCACCATTGGGCAGGCGGTGACGTTGGCGCCTGGGCAAGAGTGGTTCGCGCGGCAAGGCTTTGCCGCCTGATCCGCGCCTGATCCGCGCCTGATCCGCACCTGATCCCACGGGGCCGCCAAACGGCGGCCCATCCACCCCTTGCCGCCAGCCTGGCCCACCGGTTGGCGGCCCAGAGATCCGACCCCTCCCCAATGCACATCCACATCCTCGGCATCTGCGGCACCTTCATGGGGGGCATTGCCGCCCTGGCCCGCGAGGCCGGCCATCAGGTCACCGGCTGCGACGCCAATGTTTATCCACCGATGAGCGACCAGCTGCGCGCGCTGGGCATTGAGCTGGTGCAAGGTTTTGGCCCCGAGCAAATGGCGCTGGCGCCCGACCTGTACGTGATCGGCAACGTGGTTGCGCGCGGCAATGCGCTGATGGAGGCCATCCTGGATGCCGGCGCGCCTTACACCAGCGGCCCGCAATGGCTGGCCGAGCATGTGCTGGTGGGCCGCCATGTGCTGGCCGTGGCTGGCACGCACGGCAAAACCACCACCACGTCCATGCTGGCCTGGATGCTTGAAAAAGCCGGGCTGCAACCCGGATTTTTGGTGGGTGGTGTGCCCCTGAACTTCGGCATCTCGGCGCGGCTGGGTGGGGGCAAATACTTCGTCATCGAAGCCGACGAATACGACACGGCGTTTTTTGACAAACGCAGCAAGTTTGTGCATTACCGGCCGCGCACCGCGATCCTGAACAACCTCGAGTACGACCACGCTGACATCTTTCCGGATCTGGGGGCCATCGAAACCCAGTTTCACCACCTGGTGCGCACCGTGCCGGGCCACGGCCGGCTAATCGTCAACAGCCGCGAAGAGGCCTTGACCCGCGTGCTGGCGCGCGGCTGCTGGAGCGAGCTGCAACGCTTTGGCGCCCGCAAGGAAGAACCCGGCTCCCTGCGCGCGCGCGGTGAACCCCATGCGTTTGACGTGCTGCGCGGCAGCCTCAAGATCGCCCGCGTTGACTGGTCTCAACTCGGTGAGCACAACCAGCTCAACGCCCTGGCCGCCATTGGCGCGGCCGAGCACGTGGGCGTGGCGCCCGAGGTGGCCGCCGCCGCGCTGGCCACGTTTGACAACGTGCGGCGCCGGCTTGAGCTGCGCGGCACCGTGGCGCTGGGTGCCGGTGAGGTGAAGGTATACGACGACTTTGCGCACCACCCCACCGCCATGCGCACCACCATCAATGGCCTGCGCCGCCGCGCCGGGCTGGCGCGTGTGCTGGCGGTGTTTGAGCCACGCACCAACACCATGAAACAAGGCGCCATGGCCGCCCTGCTGCCCTGGGCGCTTGAAGAAGCCGATCTGTCGTTTTGCCTGCAAGGCAACTACGGCTGGAGCGCGGCCGATGCCTTGGCGCCCATGGGCGCGCAAGCCGTGGTGGCCGATAGCGTTGACAAGCTGGTGGTGGCCATCGTCAAAGCCGCCGTGCCCGGCGATCAGATCCTGGTGATGAGCAACGGCGGTTTTGGCGGCATCCACGACAAACTGCTGGCTGCGCTGGCGGAACGCCGCTGATGGCGTGCCACAGCCGTCAAGTCAGATGACCCGCCCCCAACCCGCCAAGCCAACCACGCACCTGCTGTACCTGCACGGTTTTCGCTCCTCGCCGGGCTCATTCAAGGCGCGGTGCATGGCCG
>JAYWDK010000342.1:0-3815 GCA_043779845.1 Betaproteobacteria bacterium
GCGCCATGAAGGCATCGCTGGCCTCTTCCACCGCGCCCAGGTTGGCATGCAGGCGGGCCAGCAGGTCGAGCAGGGTGCGGGTCTCGTCGGGCGAGAGCACGGCATGCAAGACCTGCTCACGCAGCAGCGCGAAGCGGCGGATGCGGTCGTGCAGCGCGCGCCCGGTGGGCGTCAAACTGGCGTGGCGCAGCCGGCCGTCCAGCGCGTCGGATTCAAACTGGATCAGGCCTTGCGCGTGCATGCTTTTGAAGCAGCGGCTGACGCTGGCTTTGTCCCTGCCGATCGGCGTGCACCACGCGCTGCGCGGTGACGCGGCCCTCGATGGCCAGCATCACCAGCACACGCCAGGTCTCGATGCCCACGCCGTACGTGGCCAGGTAATGCGCCGACGCGCCGCGCGCCAGCATGGTGGCGATGACGGTGAAAAACACGGGGGGAGTAGTGCGCCAGGTCGATCGCTGGCGCGGGCGGCAGCCCCGGCGCCGGCACTGTTTTTTCGCCCGGCTAGCCACTCAAACCTGCCGTTCGGGCAACCGCATCACCAGGCCCTGCAACTCGGGCGTGAGCTTGATCTGACAGCTCAGCCGGCTGCCGGGTGCGCGCTCGCAGGCGGTGCACTCCAGCATCTTCAGCTCGTTGGCCAGCGGCGGGGGCAGCTTGTCCAGCCAAGCGTCGTCGACCATCACATGGCAGGTGGCGCACATGGCCGAGCCGCCACATTCGGCGGTGATGCCGGGCACGCCAAAGCCGGTGGCGGCTTGCATCACTGACACGCCCTCGGGCGCTTCGAAGCTGTGCACGGTGCCGTTGGCTTCGATCAGGGTGATGTCGGGCATGGGTTCAGTCTTTCGGGGGCGGGTTTTCGGAGGAGAGCGGACGAGTGCCGATGAGGGCGGCTGCGGGCGACTGCGGGCGACTGCGGGCGGCGCAAATTTTCGCATCAAGCCGCCACACCACGCCGCCACGTCAAGCCGGCGTCAGGTGCAGCGGCAAGGTGTCGAACGCGCGCAAGGTGTTGTTCAAGCGGCGGGTCGCCGGGCCGGCCGGCGTGATGTGCTTGATGCGCTGGGCCAGCGCGGTGAGCACCACCTCGCCGTCAAGCCGCGCCACCGCCTGGCCCACGCAGCTGTGGATGCCCGAGCCAAAGCCCATGTGGCCGCTGGGCCGGCGGTTGACGTCATAGCGGTGGGGTGCTGGCCACTTGCGTGCGTCGCGGTTGGCGGCGGCCAGGCAAAGCACCACCTTGCTGTTGCCGGGGATGGGCAGGCCGGCAATTTGCGTGTCGTGCGCGCGGGTGCGGCAGAAGGTTTGCGCCGTGGTCTCCCAGCGCAGCGCTTCTTCAAATGCGGGCCGCGCCAGGCTGGGGTTGGCGTGAAGCAGCGCGTATTGATCGGGCAAATGGGCCGTAGAACGGCCCCACGATGTTCACCTTGATGGCGGCCGCGCTGGCGGCCGGCGACACGCCGATCAACAGCAGCGAGGCAGCCAGCGTGGCGGGCAGGGCAATCGCTTTTGCCCCAGCCTGTCACCTGGGTGAACTGAAGGCGCCTGGGCGCATGGCCATGAACCCGGCGCGCCGGGCGTTTTGCCCGGCTCAGCGTTCTCAGGGCGGGGTGAAAGTCCCCACCGGGGGTGATGGTGCCCTTGTGGCGCATGAGCCCGCGAGCGCCCTGCCGGCCATGCCAGCAGGGGTCGGCAGACCCGGTGTGATCCCGGGGCCGACGGTCACAGTCCGGATGAAAGAGAGCGCGATCTGCGGGGGGCTGCCTGGGCGCGGCGTCAATTTTTGGCGCTGCGCGGGGTGGCTGCCGGCGTTTGTGCGCCCTGATTCTGGCAACTGCTCACCGTGGACCTCCCATGCATCAGCCCCAAGGTTTTGATGTTTCCAAGCGTCCGTTGGCGGCGCCCCCCGCGCCAGCGGTTTGCCTTTATTCATGCCGAATGGCACGCCGAGATCGTGCTGCGTGGCCGCGATGCGTTTTTGGCCGGGCTGGCCCGTCACGGCGTGGCCGCCGACGCGGTGGACGTGATCGCCGTGCCCGGCGCGTTTGAGATCCCGCTGCACGCGCAGCGCCTGGCGCGCGCTGACCAGCACGCGGCCATCGTGGCGTGTGCGCTGGTGGTGGACGGTGGCCTATATCGCCATGAGTTTGTGGCGGATGCGGTGATCGCCGGGCTGATGCGGGTGCAGCTGGGCACCGACGTGCCCGTGATATTGGCCAAGCTTGCGCCCACCAGTTTTCATGACCACGCCGAGCACCGGCACTTTTTTGCCGAGCACTTTGTGGTCAAGGGCACCGAGGCGGCGCAGGCCTGTCTGCGCACGGTGGCAAGCTTGCGGCGCCTGACCGCTTGAGCATCCGACGCCCGCCTGTTTTGGCTTGTGCTTTGACATTTGGCCAACATGATCGGACAATTGGCTCATGGCACATTCGTCGCTCGCTCATCCCCCCGCCCCGGCACCGCGCCGGCCTTCGGTGTTGCGCACGGGCAAGGCCGAGGCGGCTTTGGCCACCGCCGCCGTGCCCGCGTTACAGCCGCAGCCGCGCTGGCCGGCGGCGGGCCAGGCCAGCCAAGACAGCGCGGCGGTCAGCCTGGGCGCGATCGAGTTCATGGGCGCGGGCCGCTTGTTCAAGTCGCTGCCGCAAAGCCGGGCCGAGATCCACGGCGCCTTGGTCAAGGGCTTGCCGTACTCGGTGCTGGTCAACATCGTGGATCATTTGTCGGCGCTTAAGCCCACCGAGATCGCTGACGCCGTGGGCATCAGCACCCGCACCTTGCGCCGCCAAAAAGAGCAGCCCAACAAGGCCATGCCGCCGGACTTGGCCAGCAAAACCTGGCAATTTGCCGAGACCCTGGCCCAGGCCAGCGCCGTGTTTGGCGGCCGCGAAGCCGCCGAGCGCTGGATGGCCCGGCCCGCGATGGGCCTGGACGGCGCCCGCCCGATTGATTTGCTGCGCACGCTGCAAGGCGCCGAACTGGTGACCGAGTTCCTGGGCCGGTTGGAGCACGGGGTTTACAACTGAACGCCACCAGCGCCCCAACATCGCCGTTGGCGCCGCCATGTTGGCCTTGATGACGCCTTTGCCGGCGGCGCTGGTGGGCGCCCCATTCGCCGCGCATTCAGCATTTGCCACGCCGGCCCCGCTGCTGCTGGCGTGGCGCATCGACGCGCTTCAATATGCCCAAAGCTGGCACAGCGGCATTGGCGCCGAGCGCTTTGGCGGCCGCTGGACTCCCAAGGGTGTGCCGGCGGTGTATTGCAGCGTCGATCCCGCCACCTGCCTGGTTGAGGCTGCCGTGCACCGGGGTTTTGACGTGCTCGACACCCAGCCCCATGTGCTGAGCTGTGTGCTGATCGAGCCCCTGGCCGGTGAGGCCGGTGGGACTGGCCAACGCGGCGTGCGTGTGGTGCAACCCGATGAGCTGCCCAACCCGGCCTGGCTGCACGGCGGCACGCCCAGCGCGGGCCAGCAGCGTTTTGGCGCTGATTTATTGGCCGAGCACGGCGTGGTGCTGCTGCCCAGCGCGGTGTCCAAATGCAGTTGGAACCTGGTGTTTTCACCGGCTGCGGCGGCCGGGCGGTTTCACCTGAAACACCAGCAGCGCCTGGTGGTGGATACGCGGCTCAACCGCGCGCCCTGACCGCCGCTGCAAGCATCGGCGGCCACGGCCGTGAGCACCTCCTGGTTGGTGGCCTCGCGCAGCGCCAGCCTCAAGGCAAGACGGCCAGGCGCCTTGATGCGCCAGTGCCAGCGCCTGAGGATGTGCCGGCCCAGGCCGGCGAGGTGCGCGCACTGGCACTGATCAAGGTC
>JAYWDK010000343.1:0-3812 GCA_043779845.1 Betaproteobacteria bacterium
GGCGCAGCCACGCGACAATGCCGCCACCATGTTCAACATCGTGCTCGTGCACCCTGAAATCCCGCCCAACACCGGCAACGTGATCCGGCTGGCCGCCAACACCGGCTGCGCGCTGCACTTGGTCGAGCCGCTGGGGTTCTCGATGGACGACAAGTTGTTGCGCCGCGCGGGGCTTGATTACCACGAGTTCACCGCCGTCCACCGCCACGCCGACTGGCCGGCATTGCAGGCTGCCTACCTGGCTGAATCTGCCCGCACCGGCGGCCGCCAATGGGCCTTCACCACGCGGGGCGCGCTGCCGTTCGGCACGGTGGCCTGGCAGCCAGCTGACTGGTTGGTGTTTGGCAGCGAGACCGCCGGCCTACCCGACAAAGTACGCGACAGTTTTGAACCCAGCCGCCGCGTGCGCCTGCCCATGCGCCCCAACCAGCGCAGCCTGAATTTGAGCAATGCCGTGGCTGTGGTGGTGTTTGAAGCCTGGCGCCAGCAGGGCTACGCCGGCGGCGGCTGAGCTTGAGGGCGCCCCCCAGGCCGACAACACATGTCGTCCGCCCCCCCGAGGGGATGAGTCAAGCGGCCAAGCAACATTGACTCATGGGCATCAAAGCTCGGCTTTGGACTCGCGCGCCATCAATTGGCGCAGCGCCTGGGCCGGCGACAACTGCCCGCGCACCACCGCCACCACCGCGTCGGTGATGGGCATCTCCACACCCAGCAGGCGCGCACGTGCTTGCAGCGTGGGCGCGGTGTGCACGCCCTCGGCCACGTGGCCCAGTTGGCGCAGGATGTCGGGCAAGGCCAAGCCGCCGGCCAGCAGCAAGCCCACTTTGCGGTTGCGCGACAAATCACCCGTGGCTGTGAGCACCAGATCGCCCAGGCCCGACAAGCCCATGAAGGTTTCGGTGCGTGCGCCCAGCGCCAGCCCCAGGCGCGTCATCTCGGCCAGGCCCCGGGTGATCAGCGCGGCCCGGGCGTTGAGCCCCAACTGCAGGCCATCCGAAATACCCGTGGCGATCGCCATGACGTTTTTGACGGCGCCGCCCACCTCCACGCCCACCGGATCGTCGGAGGTGTAAATGCGCAAGGTGTCGCCGTGAAAAGCTGACACGGCTTGAGCGCAGAGCTCGGCGTCGCTGCTGGCCGCGACCAGCGCCGTGGGCTGGCCACGCGCTACTTCAAGCGCAAAGCTGGGGCCAGACAGCACGCCGCAGCGCAGGTCCGGGCGCACGCTTCGCGCTATCTCGTGGCCCAGAGCGCCGGTGTCGGCCTCAAAGCCCTTGCACAGCCACAGGGCACGGGCGCCAGGCGGCAAGGCCAGCAGGCGCTCGCGCAGGCCCGCCATCGGCGAGCCAATCACCACCAAACCGTTTTGGGCTGCGGCCAGCGCCAGCGCGGAATCGGCGCTGACGTGCAGCGCCTGGGGCAGCGGCACGTCGGGCAAGTAGCGCTGGTTGACCCGCGCAGCCTGCATCTCGGCGGCTTGCGCCGGGTCGCGGGCCCACAACAGCACCGGATGCCGGACCGCCGCCGCCACCGCCAGCGCTGTGCCCCAGGCGCCAGCGCCCAGCACCACGATAGGCAATGGGCCTGGGGCCAAATCAGCCAACACTGTCAGCCAACACAGTCAGCGGGCCGGCGGGACAGCGTCAACAAAACCTCAGTTTGCGCCAGACAGCAGGGCGCTTCCATTGCCGGCGGCCTGGGCTTGCTGGGCCTCGAACATGGCCTGGAAGTTGACTTCCGTCAGCATGATCGGCGGGAAGCCGGCACGGGTGCAGACGTCCGACACGATGGCGCGCAAGTACGGGTAAATCATCTGCGGGCAGACGATGCTCAGGATGCCTTGCAACTGGTCTTCGGGCACGTTGCGGATCTCGAAGATGCCGGCTTGTTTGGCCTCAATCAAGAACAGCGTTTTTTCTTTGAGCTTGGTGGTCACGGTGGCCGTCACGGTGACTTCAAAAATGCCGTCGGCCACGCCGCCAGCGGCCATCGCCAGGTTGATGTCCACCTGCGGTTGTTGCTGCTCCAGCAGGATGGCCGGCGAGTTCGGTTGCTCCAGCGACAGATCCTTCAGGTACATGCGCTGGATCTGGAACACGGGGGTGAGGTCTTGGTCGGCCATGGCAATGGAGTCCTGAAGAAAAATCAAAAGCCCGCTAACGATGGGTTGGCGGGCTGGCTGCGGCGCGGATTATGGCGCAGCAAATAGGGCGGCCCGGGCGCTGGCGGCGTGACGTTTTAGGCGCCACGCGGCGCGGTGCGCGTTGGCGTTTTTCAAGCCCCTTGAAGCAAGGGCAGCAAGCCGCCGCTGCGGTCGAGCGCCACCAGGTCATCGCAGCCACCCACGTGCGTGGTGCCAATAAAGATTTGCGGCACGGTGCGGCGGCCGGTCTGCTGCATCATCAGATCGCGGGCCTGCGGATCCAGATCGATGCGCACTTCTTCGATCTGCGCCACGCCGCGCTGCTTGAGCAAAGCCTTGGCCTGGTTGCAGTACGGGCAGACCTGCGTGGTGTACATGCGGACAGCGTTCATGGTGGCAATGCGGCGAGGCGCTCAGTCAGTTGATGGCCGATTTTGACAGCCCTCGATTGACCCGAGGCTCAAGCGGCCTTTTTCTCCACCGGCAAGCCGGCTTCGCGCCAGGCTGGCAATCCGCCAGCCACCGAAATGGCTTTTTCGTAACCTGCCTTGCGCAACAGGCCGGCCGCGCGGCCAGAGCGGGCACCGCTGGCACACAGCAGCAGCAAAGGCACGGCTTTGTTTGACGGCAGGTTTTTTGAGCCGTCAATCGATCCAAAGGGAATGTTGCGCGCGCCCACGGCATGGCCGGCGGCAAATTCCGCAGGCTCGCACACGTCGATCAGCACGCCCTTCTCGCGGTTGATCAGGCGCACGGCTTCGGCCGGGGCCACCGCGCCACCCACGCTGTTTTGCAGCACTTGCCACAACAGCAAACCGCCAGAAGTGGCGGCCAGCAAGATGAGCATCCAGTTGTCGATGATGAACTTCACGGGTGGGGACCTAGGGTGCTTGAGAGGGAATGCGATTATAGAATTCCGCCGCTTGCCGGCCTTATCGGGCCAGATTTGGCCTGCTTGGGCCTGATTTGGCCTGCCATGCAGCGCCGAAACCGCACCCCCGACTCTTCAACGCCCTGTTGCCGCCTCCATGTACACACTTGTTTTGATCCGCCACGGTGAATCAACCTGGAACCTCGAAAATCGATTCACGGGCTGGACCGACGTGGCGCTCACCCCCACCGGCGTGGCCCAGGCCCAGCAAGCCGGCCGCTTGCTCAAGGAGGCGGGCTTTGAGTTCGACGTGGCCTACACCTCGGTGCTCAAGCGCGCGATCTGGACGCTATGGCACGCGCTTGATCAAATGGACCGCACCTGGCTGCCGGTGGTCAACGACTGGCGCCTGAACGAGCGCCACTACGGCGCGCTGCAGGGCCTGAACAAGGCCGACATGGCGCGCCAGTATGGCGACGAGCAGGTGCTGATCTGGCGCCGCAGCTACGACACCCCGCCGCCGTCGCTGGACGCCGGCGACCCGCGCAGCGAGCGCGGCGATCTGCGCTATGCCGCGCTGGCGCCCGAGCAGATCCCGCTGACCGAATGCCTGAAGGACACCGTGGCCCGGGTGATGCCGTGCTGGACCGAGGTGCTGGCCCCGGCCATCCTGGCGGGCCGGCGGCTGGTGATCGCCGCCCACGGCAACTCGATCCGGGCGCTGGTGAAATACCTGGACGGCATCGCCGATGCCGACATCGTGGGCGTCAACATCCCCAACGGCATCCCGCTGGT
>JAYWDK010000344.1:0-25669 GCA_043779845.1 Betaproteobacteria bacterium
CCGACGATCAACACGCTGATGCCAAAGTACACGGCCCAATAGCTGGCCGACGTGCTGAGCTTGCTGGCCCTGAAGACGATAGGCTCGAAGCACAGCACCAAGCCCAGCACAGCCAGCGGGCCCAGCTTCCACCAGCTGGTTTCTTGCGCGTTGCGTTGGATCAAAAACGCAAACGCCACCATGGCGGCCAGCGCAAACGTGCCGTAGCCAATGAAGTTGGCGGGCACGTGCAGCTTCATCCACCAGCTTTGCAGCGCGGGCACCAGCGGCTGGATCTGGTCGGCATCACGAGCGACGGTGTACCAGACCAAAAAGCCCACCGCTGCGCTGACGATCAGCATCACAAACGCGCCCAGCGCCTTGGTACGGTAGTGCTGTTCAAAGTACAGGTAAAACAGCGCCGTGAGCCAGCAGAACAGCACAAACACCTCGTACAGATTGCTGACGGGGATGTGGCCGATGTCGGGCCCGATCTGGTGGCTTTCAAACCAGCGCACCATCGTGCCCACCAAGGCCATGAACACGCCCGCCCAGGCCATGCGCGAACCCAAAATTTGGGCAGTGTTGTCGCCGCCACCGGCGCCGGCGCGGGCCAGCAGGCCGATCCAGTACAGCACTGTGCTCATGAAAAACAGCACCACCATCCACAAGATGGCGCTCTGGCTGGAGATGAAGTACTTCAGCATGAACACCTGGTCGGCTTGGGCCAGATCGGCGCCAAAACTGTCCAAATGGCGGTTGTACAGGCTGATGGCCAACAGGCTGGCGGCGCCCACGCCCAGGCCCAGCACGCGCAGCGGGCCCCAGAACCAGCCCAGTGAGATGACGGCGGGCACGGCGCCCAGCAAGATGCCTTTTTCATACACGTCCATAGCCGCGTGATAACGCGCAAAAGCGTAGGCTGCGCCCAGCATCACCAGCACGGCAAAAACCCAGTCAAAGGCGCTTCGCTTGGCCATGCTGCCGACCAGGCCGGGGCGGCCCATCACGAGCGTTTTGGGAGCGGTGGTGGTGTTCATGGTCTGTCTTTCAGGAGCGCGATCTTCAGCTGGTCAAACTCGGCGTCAAGGTCGAGCGTGCGGCGGGTGGTGGACAAGGCGACTTGCATTTTGGTTCCGCCGCTGGGGTCGGTTTGCAGCCAAACCCAGAGCCGGCGTTCACGGATGTAGAGCATGGTGAACACGCCGATGATCAGCAGCACGGCGCCCAGGTAAACCAGCGTTTTGCCCGGCGCGCGCGCCATCTGGAACACGCTGGCCTGCACCTGGGTGAAATCAGACAGTTGCAGCAGCACCGGCGCCGGGTAGTAGGCGGCATCTGACAAAGACAGCACCGCCTGGGTCATGAAGCGGCGGGTGTCGTCGTCGGTTTTGAGCGGCGCCAGGCCGGCTTGCTCCCGCGTGATCTGGGCCAACTCAAACAGGCACCCGTTGACGATGCGCAGCAGCACCTCGGAGATGCGGCCGCGCTCGGCCTCGGGCACGCTGGCCTCCACAAACTGGGCCAGGGCTTGCAGGCCACCGGGCTCGGTTTGTGCGCCTTGGCCCAATTTTTCGCGGTCAGCGGCGCTGATCTGGACATGCTCAGCGCCGGCAAACAGCGACAAGGCACGCCGGGCCGTCAAGCGCAGTTGCTCGGCCATTTGCGGCTTGTCGGCCGGCGTGGCCATCGTGACATAGCGCTGCACGGCCTTGTCGCGCTGGGCCGCGTCGTTCAAGGCCACTTTCATGCGGTACCAGCCGTCGATGTTGCCTTTTTCGTCGACCGGGATGCGCAAATAGCGGAAGGGCTGATCCGGGCTGTCGCGCATGCCGGCCAAAAACACGCGGTTGCCGTCCAGCTCAACGGGCAGCATGTAGTTGTTGAACTCACGCGCCTGGCCGCTGGCGTCGCGCAGCTTGTAGCTGATGGACGGGCCCACGTTGTGCAGCGCTTTGTCTTTGCCGGTCTTGGCACCCGAGCCCAGGTGTTTGTCCAGCGAGCGGGCCAAGTCGACCTTGCGCACGTCGGTGGCGCTGCCATCTGCCTCGCCGGTGCGCCCGGCCATGTTCTCGACGTTGATCGTGCGCAGGCCGCTGAACTCAAGCGTTAGCTTTTGCTGGCCACTGGCGGTGAGCAGCTCGGTGCTGCCGCCCACCGTGCCGGCCACGTCAAACGGCACGCCGCCGCCGGCCATGGGCAATGCCCGCAGCTTGAGCTTGCTGCCGCCGTCGTCAAAACTGCTTTGGTAAATGGCCACGCCGCGGTGGAAAAACGGCTCGTTGACCTTGACCGTGGCGGCGGTTTGCGCGCCGGTGTCGTGGTCGTGCACGACGATCTGGCTGGCAAACAGCTTGGGCATGCCGGTGTCGTAGTACTCGACGATGAACTTCTTGAGCTCCACGTCAAACGGCAAATCTTGCAGCACCACGCCGTCGCTCATGTTGATCACCGCCACGCCGGCGCGGCCGCCCTCGGGCACCAGCAGGTTGCCCCGAAAAGTGGGGTTGCGCTCGGACAGCCGGTGCCGCGCCGGCACCTCGCTGATCATGCCGCCGCCGCCATACGCGGTTTTGCCCAGCAGCGCCATTTGCGCGCGCACCACCAGATCACCGTCAAACAAGCCGCCCAGGCAAATCAGCACGATGGACGAGTGCGCTGCCAGATAACCAATCTTGTTGGCCATGCCCTTGCGCGCGGCCACCATGGTGCCGTTGCTGCGCACCTGGGCGCGGGCTTGCCAGCCGTGCTGGATCAGCAGTTCATTGACGTACTGCAACGCCAGCTCGGGCGCCGCCATCAGCAGGCCATCGGCCTTGTGGTGAAACGACTTGAGCGACTGCTCGCGCACATGCTCTTTGTAGCTGCGCACGTCGGCCAGGATCTTGGGCGCGTTGCGCGCGATGCACAGGCTGGTGGACGTGACCAAAAACGCCAGGATCAACAAAAACCACCAGGCGCTGTAAACCGTGTACAGGCCGACATGGCCAAACACCTCGGCCCAGAACGGCCCGAACTGGTTGACGTAGTTGTTGAACGGCTCGTGCTGCTTGACGACGGTGCCGAGGATCGAGGCGATGCAGATCAGCGTGAGCAGTGAGATCGCAAAACGCATCGACGACAGCAGCTCGATGGCGTCGCGGAAAGCCCGCGATCCGGTGCGCGGCGCCAGGCCGGAGGTGGTGAGGGACATAGCCGTTGATTATCCCGGGTTGGGCTTGCGCCCATGAAAAAAGCCGGTCATTGACCGGCTTTTCAGGGTGCGCAAAAAACTTTGGCTTAACGCAGGCCAGCGACGTAGTCGGCCACGGCCTTGATTTCTTTGTCGCTCATGCGGGCGGCGATGGCCGTCATCTGGGTCGAGTTGGCGCGGGTGCCAGCGCGGAAGGCCGTGAGTTGCGCTTCGGCGTAATCAGCGTGCTGGCCGCCCAGGCGCGGGTATTGCGCGGGGATGCCGGCGCCCGTGGGGCTGTGGCAGCCCGCGCAGGCCGGCACTTGCTTGGCGGCAATGCCACCGCGGTAGATTTTTTCACCCAGCGTGACCAGCTCTTTGTTCTTGGCGAAGCCGGGTTTGGCCTGTTTGCTGGCGTAGAACGCGGCGACGTTTTTCATGTCGTCTTCGGTCAGCGCTGCGGCCATGCCGCTCATGATCGGGTTGGCGCGCTTGCCAGCCTTGAACTCGGTCAGTTGCTTGACCAGGTATTGCGCGTGCTGGCCTTGCAGGATCGGGTTGGCGGGGCTGCCACGGCTGCCATCGGCGGTGTGGCAGGCAGCGCACACCTGGGTGGATTTTTCCTGGCCTTTGGCCAGATCGGCTTTGGGGTGAGCCGCGCCTTCGTTGGCAAAAGCCGAGCCCGTGGACAGGGTCAAAAGGGCAGACAGCGACAGGGCGAGCAGCGACTTCATGTCGTGAAACCTTGGTATGAACCAGTGCTGCAACCATCTTGGCCCCCGTCAATGCCGCACGGGGTGCAACAGGGTTTGAGCTTGTTTGGCGCAGTAAATCTGGTGTTTGTTGTATGGGTGGGATCTTCGGTGGGGATCGACTAACTGCGGGATTTTACAATGCTCCATGACCACAAGCTTTGCCGCACGGAGCACTGACTCCGATATCCCCTCCGACCCCGCTGTTCGCGAGGCATTGTCCTGGACGCAAAGCGCCCGTTTTTTGACCACGGCCAGCCTGCTGTCGCAGCTACCGCCGCCCACTTTGCCCGAGGTGGCGTTTGTGGGCCGCAGCAATGCCGGCAAATCCACCGCCATCAATACGCTGGCCCAACACCGGCGTTTGGCGTTTGCGTCCAAAACACCCGGCCGCACCCAGCACATCAATTTGTTCGAGTTGGGGCCACTTGATGCGCCTGACGCACGCTGGGCCGACTTGCCGGGTTATGGCTACGCAGCAGTGGCGCGAGGCGCCAAGCTGCGCTGGCAGGCGGTGATGGCGGATTACCTGGCGATGCGCCACGCGCTGGCCGGCATCGTGATGATGGTCGACAGCCGCCACGGCTTCACGCCGCTGGACCAGCAGTTGCTTGACTTTGTCTCGCAGCGCGTGGGCCATGGTGAAGTCAAGCTGCTGGTGCTGCTGACCAAGGCCGACAAGCTCAACCGCAACCAGCAGCAACGGGCCGTGATGACGGCGCAAAAGGTGCTGGGTGATATGGCCACCGACGCCGCCGACATCAGCGTGTCGTTGTTTTCGGCCTTGTCGCGCCAAGGTTTGGGCGACGCGGCGCTGACGCTGCGCCAGTGGCAAACCGAGCCCACGCTGGCGCCCGAGATGCCGTCCGACGACGAGATTGAGCCGGACGCCGAGCCTGTTGCCCAAGCCGTGAACCCGGCGCCACCCGCCGCTGATTGAGGCCGGCCCCCGCAGGCGACCAGGCTTGCCAGCGGGGGGCGCATTTCGGAGCGCGGCCTGCCGCTGTCGCCCGCTTGACGTCAATGCGCCGCCGGCGGCGGCACACTGGGGCGATGCCCATCACCTTGTTTGGCCAAGCTTTGCCGCACGGCATCACCTTGTCGTGCCGTGCCGCCGGGCCCTTGAACGCGCCCAGTCGCGCGCTGTTTTTGCACGGCTTTCCCGAGGCGGCTTTTGTCTGGGACGAGGTGATGCAGGCCTTGGCGCCCGATGTGCGCTGCGTGGCGCCCAACCTGCGGGGCTACGAGCGCAGCAGCGCGCCAGCGGCGGTGGCCGATTACCGCGCCAAGCACCTGGTGGCGGACTTGGTCGCGATGATCGATGCCACTTGTCAAGCCACCGGCTCGCCACTGGATTTGCTGGTGGCGCATGACTGGGGCGGCGGCGTGGCCTGGAACCTGGCTGCGCTGCATCCACAACTGCTGCGCCGCTTGGTGATCATCAACTCGCCGCACCCCGGCGCCTTGCAACGTGAGCTGCGCGACAACCCGGCGCAGCAGGCCGCCAGCCTCTACATGAATGACCTGGTGCGGCCCGACGCGGCGGCCTGCTTGGTGGCCGACGACTTTGCCGGTTTGTGGTCAATTCTTGAGCGCTTTGGTGGCGCCGGCTGGCTAACCCCAGAGATACGCGACCAGTACCGCGCCGTTTGGCGCCAAGGCCTGGACGGCGCGCTCAACTACTACCGGGCGTCGCCGCTGCGCCCGCCGGTTGACGCCAGCGATACGGCCTTGCAGCAACTGGTGCTGCCGGCGTCGGTGGTGAACGTGGCCGTGCCCACCACCGTGTTGTGGGGCGACGCGGACCATGCCTTGTTGCCTGGCCTGCTGGACGGCCTGGCCGACTGGGTGCCTGACTTGAAAGTTCATCGCCTCAAAGGTGCCAGCCACTGGATCGTGCATGAGCAACCGGCCTGGGTGGTGGCGCGCTTGCGCGAGGTGCTGGCCACCTTGTGACCTGCCAAGCGCGGCGCTGCGACAGTTGGCGGCGCTCCACCCGGTTGGCGAACGCCTCGCCCCAGCGCACCGCGCGCAGCTCCCACTCCAGCTCATTGGCGCGCAAACCGCTGGCGTAAAGCCCGCCCACGATGGCGCCCATCGAGGAGCCGGTGATCACGTCGATGGGCACCTGCATTTCTTCCAGCTCCTTGTGCACGCCCACGTGGGCCAAGCCCCGCGCGCCGCCGCCGGACAGCACCAGGCCGATGCGCGGGCGGCGGGGGGCGGGGCGGGCAGTGTGGGCGGGGCGGGCAGTGTGGGCGGTGTGGGCGCGGTGATGTCGGGTGCCGCCACTGGCCCTGAGGGTGGGGCGGGTTGGGCCGACGTACCCAGGGGCAATGCAAGCCGAACAGCGCTGGCCAACAAGGCCCACAACCAGCGGTCACAGCGCGCGCATGACCTTGCCTGCGGCACGGCGCACCAGCGAGCGCACGTGCAGGTGCTGCACCAGGCCTTGGCTCAACAGCAGCGCAAAGGTGCGTTGACGCAATGCCCACAGGCGATCAAGCGCGGGCTCGCGGAACAGCACCAATTCATGGCCATGGTCTTGCCAAAGACAAAACAGCTGTCGCCATTCACCTTGCAGGTAGACCCGCAATTGTTGGCCCAAGGCCAGATCAGGCGCTGGGTTGTCCAGCGCTTTGTCGGCCATGACTTGGCCATGCTCAACGAGCAGATCGGCCGGCACAGTGTCCAGGGAGCCAATGTCCAGTGGCATGGTGCTGGTGGTGGGCGCGGCATGGGCACCGGCGATGCGCAGCAGCCGGTCGATGTCGGGGGCGGCCGCCAAGAGCACCTGCGCCAAGGCCTGGCGCCGGGCAAGGGCCAAGCGCTCAAGCGCCCAGTCAAATCGGTCGCCATCCGGCGATTCGGCAGCGACCAGGTGATCAACCAGGTTGCGGCCCAAGCCCACCAAACGCAGGCGGTGTGCCGCCGAGCTGCACTCGATGTCATGGGCCAGATGGTTCATGAACAACCAGGCCGGGTGGTCGTAGGTGTCAAGCAGCGACGGATCACGCAAGGCCATTCGCTGCACGGCGGGCTGCAGCCTTTTCAGCAGCGCGGCGGTGTCGGCGGCCAGGCCACAGTGCCGCTGGATGGCGTCAAACAGCCGAGCCAACAGTTCAACGAGTTGAGGGTCGGGCACCTGCGGCACGGCGGGCGCGGCGGTGTTTGATGTGGTCCGGGCGTCATCAAGCGCTACGGGCTTGGCGTGGGCCGGCGCGCGGGGCACCTCGTCAAGCGCGGCGGGCATGCTGTCGCGCAGGCTGTTCAGATCGTCGGGTGGACGGTAGCGCCCGAGATCGGCGCCCCAGGCCGTGCCGCCACCAAACACGATGGTTCGGTGGGCCGCCGGGGTGACGCCTTGCTCGGCCAAGCGCTGGCACGCCGAGGCGTAAGACCGACGCAGCTGGTTGGCCAGGGGGGCCGCAGCGTCATGCAGAAAGGCCGCCTGCGCGGTGCGCGAAATGGGCAAGGCCTGCACGCCGGTCCACAAGGCCTGCACAAAACATTCGGGTCGGAACGGGTTGGTATCGCGCGAGACGTTGAGGTCATGCACCAGCGCCGAGGTGTAGGTCTGCAGGTCGCGCAACTCGTTTTCAGCTTGCAACTTGGCCGTGGCGGTGCAGTGGGCGATCTCGATGTCGACGGCCACGTCGTCGTCGCCAATCAGTGACAGAGACGTTGGCGCTGCGGGTGGACGGGGCCGGGTTGGCCGGGCGGAGAAAGTGGCGCCGCGCCCCTCGGTTTCGGTGGCAACACGCAAGGCCCGCAGGCTGTCGGCCACCAGTTTGCCGCGCTGCTGTTGCAGCAGGCGAACCGGATCCGCCCCGCGTCGCAGCACGCTGGAATGCCTGATTCGCCAGAGATCGACCACCGCGTCGACCACCAGCTCCAGCGTCATCGGCGCACGCAGCAGCTCGTCGTCGATGAAGTCTTGTAACGTGGGAATGGCGCGCATGAAGACCGATTATCAACGCCTCAGGCCCAGTCGCAGCCCGCCACCAAGGGCGAAAAAACGACCCGATCACGAACCAGTCGACCGGCATGTCCGACGCCGCCTGGCACCGGACACGCCCGAAGTGACTGGCAAAAAAAAGGCCACTCGAAAGTGGCCTTTGCGCGCAAAGCGTTGAATGTGACGGTTTGATCGGCAGCACTGCGGCACCTGGGTGCCGGGCGCCGCGTTGGTCAGCGAGCCACGTCCGGGGGCGGCACTGCCACCCCCGAGGACATTACATGTCCATGCCGCCCATGCCGCCCATGCCACCCATGCCGCCGCCCATGCCGCCGCCGGCTGACTCATCCTTCGGCGCTTCGGCAACCATGCACTCGGTGGTCAGCATCAGGCCAGCCACAGACGCGGCGTTCTGCAGGGCAGTACGCGTCACCTTGGTCGGGTCCAGGATGCCCATTTCGATCATGTCGCCATAGGTGCCATTGGCGGCGTTGTAGCCGTAGTTGCCAGCGCCTTCCAGGACCTTGTTGATCACGACGCTGGGCTCTTCACCGGCGTTGGCCACGATTTCACGCAGCGGCTGCTCGACCGCGCGCAGCACGATCTTGATGCCAGCTTCCTGGTCGTGGTTGTCGCCCTTGATGACGCCAGCTGATTGACGGGCACGCAGCAAGGCCACGCCACCGCCAGCCACGATGCCTTCTTCGACGGCGGCACGGGTGGCGTGCAGCGCGTCTTCGACACGGGCTTTCTTTTCCTTCATCTCGACTTCGGTGGCGGCACCGACCTTGATCAGCGCAACACCGCCGGCCAACTTGGCCACGCGCTCTTGCAGCTTTTCACGGTCGTAGTCGCTGGTGGCTTCTTCGATTTGCACGCGGATTTGCTTGACGCGGGCTTCGATGTCGGCAGCCTCACCGGCGCCGTCGATCAGCGTGGTGTTTTCCTTGCCCACTTCAACGCGCTTGGCTTGGCCCAGATCGGCCAGTGTGACCTTCTCCAGCGTCAGGCCGACTTCTTCAGCGATGACCTTGCCGCCCGTCAGGATGGCGATGTCTTCGAGCATGGCTTTGCGGCGGTCGCCGAAGCCAGGCGCCTTGACGGCCACAACTTTCAGGATGCCGCGGATGGTGTTGACCACCAACGTTGCCAGCGCTTCGCCTTCAACTTCTTCAGCCACGATCAGCAGCGGACGGCCAGCCTTGGCCACTTGCTCCAGCGTGGGCAGCAGGTCACGGATGTTGCTGATCTTCTTGTCGAACAGCAGCACAAACGGGTTGTCCAGGATGGCCGACTGCTTCTCGGGGTTGTTGATGAAGTAGGGCGACAGGTAGCCGCGGTCGAACTGCATGCCTTCGACGACGTCGAGTTCGCTGTTCAGGCTCTTGCCGTCTTCAACGGTGATGACGCCTTCTTTGCCAACCTTGTCCATCGCCTCGGCGATGATGCGGCCGACTTCGTCGTCGCTGTTGGCCGAAATGGTGCCGACCTGGGCGATTTCCTTGCTGGTGGTGGTGGCCTTGGAGGCCTTCTTCAGCTCGGCGACCAGGGCGATGACCGCCTTGTCGATGCCGCGCTTCAGATCCATCGGGTTCATGCCGGCGGCAACGTACTTCATGCCTTCGCGCACGATCGACTGAGCCAGCACCGTGGCGGTGGTGGTGCCGTCGCCGGCGATGTCGCTGGTCTTGGAAGCCACTTCCTTGACCATCTGGGCGCCCATGTTCTGGAGCTTGTCTTTGAGTTCGATTTCTTTGGCCACCGAGACACCGTCCTTGGTGACGGTGGGGGCGCCGAACGAGCGCTCAAGCACCACATTGCGTCCTTTGGGGCCCAGCGTAACCTTGACCGCATTGGCCAGGATGTTCACGCCTTCGACCATGCGGTGACGTGCGTCAGCGCCAAAAATGACGTCTTTTGCTGCCATGTGTAATTCTCCGAATTCAGTGTTGGGGGGTGTTGACGGCGAGCGGGAGAATTACTTCTCAACCACTGCGAAGAGGTCTTCTTCGCGCATCACAAGCAGTTCGTCGCCGTCGACTTTGACGGTTTGGCCGCTGTACTTGCCAAACAAAACGCGGTCACCGACTTTGACGTTCAGGACGATGAAATCACCCTTGTCATTGCGCTTGCCTGGGCCGACGGCCAGCACTTCACCTTGGTCGGGCTTTTCGGCGGCGTTGTCGGGGATGACGATGCCAGAGGCGGTTTTGGTTTCTTGTTCCAAACGCTTGACGATCACGCGATCATGCAAGGGACGAAGTTTCATGGGTTTCTCCTTGGGAGTTCATTCAGCAAGAGCGACCAACAAGCAAGCTGGCGCTCGTTCACATGCTTGGGAACCGAAACACAGCGGCACCGGTTCGGCTGCTAGCACTCATCATCGACGAGTGCTAGCAATCAATTATAGGGGCGATGCTCGGCGTTTCAAGAGGCCGGCAAGCGGGTTTTTGCCCGCGATTGGCAGCGATTGGCAGCGACGATCAAGGCGTTTTGGGCCGTGGCCCCGAGTCAGTCGGGCAGCGTGTCGTCGTCTTCGCGCACCGGCTGCACTTCAACCCGGTAGTTCTCGTTGGCCCAGGCGCCAAGGTCAACACCTCGGCAGCGCTCGCTGCAAAACGGACGCCACTTGTTCTCGGGCGCAAACAGTGCCGGCCTGCGGCAGGTGGGGCAGGGCACGTGGCGGGCGGGCGCTTCGTCAGTAGGGCTCATGCGCACAGCGTCAGTTCAAACGGCACGTCCACCGCCGCAGGCCGCAACCGGCCTTCGGCGTCGGTGCGCATCAGTCGCACGTTGACCATCAAGCGATGGCCGGTGATTTCAGGCACCAGGCCACAGCTGTCGTCAATGCGCAGCCGCAGCAATTGGTAAGTGCGGCCTTGCGGCAGGCTTTGCTGGAACTGGCCACCCGTGCACGCCACCTTGTGCGGCACGCCGGCGTCACGCACCAACTGCATCAAGGCATGCAGCGCCTCGGCCAGGGGCGCGACCGTGCCAACCCAGCCCATCAGGTCGGCTCGGCGGCGCGCGGGCTCTTGCTGTTGCCAGGCGTAGTAGGCCGGCAAGTCAAATTCACAGGTACCACCCGGGATGCTGATGCGGCTGCGCAGGCTGGTCAGCCACTCGTTGTTGGCCAGTGAATGGCCTGCCTTGCCGGTTTGCTGGTTGAGGCCGTCAAAGGCATGGTCGATGCGACCGATTACCTCGTCCAACGCGGCCTGCGACACCTGCGGATTGCTGCGGAAGGCAGCGAAATGGGCTTTGTGGCGTTCCAGCTCTTTCAGCAGGTCGGACTTCAGGTCAGCGCGCGAGGCCACGTCCACGATCTCGAACAGCGTCACCAGCGCAAAGTGGTGATCCACCGGCGCGTCGCGTGGCAGCAGCTGTCCCAGCCTGTCAAAAAGATGTTCCAAACGCAGCATCGTGCGGATGCTCTCATTGAACGGGTACTCGTATAAAACCAAGGCGATTCCTCGTGACACAGGCTCGTCAGGCTGGGGCAGCAGGCTGCTGCGCTTAGGTTGCCGATTGTTTCACAGCGGGGCGTGAGCCCGTGCCGTTTGTCGATTAGGGACGGTCAGGCGGAGATGGCGATGGTGAACCCGCCCAGGTTCCAGGCGTGCCAGAGTGCCGCCACCTCGGTGGCCAGGGTTTCGGCGCTGATGCCATCGTTGTAGAGCGTGGCGTCGGCAATGGCCCGGCGGGCGGCTCGCGTGGCTTGATGGGTGATCACGCGCTCAACTTGTTCAGCGGTCCAGCCGGAGCGCGCCACGACCCTCTGCACCTGGGTCTCGGCGCGGCAGTCAATCACCAGAATGCGTTCGCAGCGTTGGCGCCAGTGACTGGATTCGGTGAGCAGGGGAACGTCAAACACCACCACGCCTTGGCTGGCTGCCGCCTGTCGCTGTGCCTCGGCGCCAATCATGGGGTGCAGGATGGCTTCCAGTGCCGCTTTGGCGCTGGTGTCGGCGAACACCAGGCTGCGCATCTGGGCGCGATCCAGCGCACCATCATGAGATACGACGGCGTCGCCAAAGCGTTGTTGCAGTGTCGGCATGGCGGCGCCGCCCGGGGCGGTCAGCGCGTGGGCAATGGCATCTGTATCGACCAGCGTGGCGCCATGGGCCACCAGCAGTGCTGCCACGGTGCTTTTGCCGCTGCCTATGCCACCGGTCAGGCCGATGCTGCGTTGCGTTGAACCTGTCATGAATGCAAGGCGGGCTTCAGTTGGGCAACCGACCTGATCACAAGCCAGGCCAAAAACCACTGAGCTGCGCGCCGAAAAACAGTGCCGCCACGCCACCCCCAGCCAAGTACGGACCGAAGGGAATGGGCACATTGCGGCCATGGCCTCGGGCCACGATCAAAAAAATGCCCACCACCGCACCCACGGCCGATGACAACAAAATGATGGAAGGCAGGGCTTGCCAGCCCAGCAACGCGCCCAGGCCCGCCAGCAACTTGAAATCTCCTTCGGCCATGCCCTGCACGCCCCGCAAAAGCTTGTAGCTGAAGGCCACGGCCCAAAGCGAAAAGTAGCCGAACAGGGCGCCCAGCGCCGCATCGGGCAGCGACACCGGGATCCAACGCATCCAGGCAGCGAACAAGCCGAGCCCGATGAGGGGCAGCGTGAGGTCGTCCGGCAGCAGGGTGGTGTCGAGATCAATGAAGGCCGCCGCCACCAGCAGCGCCAGCGCCACGCAGTACACCGCCGTGGCGGCCGTGGGACCGGACTTCAGCGCAGCGGCCGAAAACAGCACGGCGGTGAGCAGTTCTACCAGCGGGTAGCGCACCGAGATGCGGCTGCCGCAGGCCGAGCACTTGCCACCCAGGCGCAGCCATCCTAGCAGCGGGATGTTTTCGTGCCAGGCCAGTGCGTGGCCACACTTTGGGCAGCGCGAGCGGGGCTTGGACAGGCTCAAGGCAGGCAGCGCCGCGACCTCGGCTTCAAGTGCCCGGCCCTGCAAGGCGAGCTCAGCATTGCGCGCCGCGCTGCTGCTCAAAACGCGGGACATGGCCTCGCCGTCTTGCAGGTAGCCGGCAACATCACCCAGCCATTCACGTTCGAGCAACTGCGGTTTGCGGTGAATCACCACGTTGAGAAAACTGCCAATGGCCAAGCCCAGCAGCGCCAGGGCCCAGGGTGACAGCAACCATTCAATTTGGGCAAGCGTCATCGGATCAAACAACCTGGCCAATCTTGAAGATGGGCAAATACATGGCCACCACGATGCCACCAATGATGGTGCCCAGCACCACGATGATGATGGGCTCCATCAAGCTGGACAGACCCTTGACCATGTCATCCACCTCTTCTTCATAAAACTCGGCCGCCTTTGACAACATGTGATCCAACGAGCCGGATTCTTCGCCGATGGAGGCCATCTGGATCACCATGTTGGGGAACACGCCGGTTGATTGCATGGCGGTGGTGAGCGCGCTGCCCGTGGACACGTCCCGTTGGATTTTTTGGGTGGCCTCGGCATACACCGCGTTGCCGGAGGCGCCGCCCACCGAATCCAGCGCTTCAACCAGGGGCACGCCAGCAGCAAACATGGTGGCCAGTGTTCTTGTCCAGCGAGCGATCACCGATTTGTTGATCAAGGCACCAAATACCGGAATGCGCAACGCCAAACGGTCCATCACCATTTGCATCTTGACGGAGCGGCGCCAGGTCTGCATGAACATGTAACCACCGCCAATCAGCACACCAAAGATCAGAATCCAATAGGCGACGAAAAACTCCGACATGGCGATCACCAGCAGGGTGGGCGTTGGCAGGTCGGCACCGAAGGAGCTGAAAACCTCCTTGAAGGCCGGAATCACCTTGATCATGATCACCACGACCACCACGAATGCCACCATCAGCACCGCCACCGGGTACATCAGCGCCGACTTGATTTTGTTTTTGAGGGCGATGGTTTTTTCTTGGTAGATCGCCAAGCGTTCAAGCAGTTGCTCCAGGATGCCGCCTGCCTCGCCGGCCTCGACCAGGTTGCAGTACAGCGCATCAAAATGCATGGGGTGCTTGCGGAACGCGGCCGACAGGCTGGTGCCGGTTTCCACATCGCCGCGGATATCGCCCAGTAGCTTGGTCAACCGGGGGTTGGTGGCGCCGCGGCCCACGATGTCAAAGGCTTGCAGCAGCGGCACGCCAGCCTTCATCATGGTGGCCAGTTGCCGCGTAAACAGGGCGATATCTTTTTGCTTGACTGAACTGCCACCGCTGCTGCGGCGCTTCTTGACCTTGGTCAGCAGGATGCCCTGGCGGCGCAGGCTTGCGCTGACGGCGGCCTCACCACCGGCGCGAATCTCGCCCCGGACAATCTTGCCGTTCTTGTCGCGGCCTTCCCATTCGAAGACCAGTTCTTTAACGTTTTTTGCGGCTGATGCAGTCGCCATGCGAACTCCAGATCGGGGGTGGCCGGTTCAAACTCGGGTCAAGGTGGATTCGATATTTGATGTGGGCGAGCGTCATTGATTGGTGACGGCGATCACCTCTTCAAGAGTCGTCAGGCCCGCACGCACCTTGACCAAGCCGGATTGGCGCAAATCTCGCACACCATCACGCCGTGCCTGGTCAGCAATGTCAACGGCAGTGCCCTCCGACAGGATGATGCGCTGCAACGCATCATTCATGGGCATCACCTGGTACAGGCCGACGCGGCCCTTGTAGCCACTGTTACAGGCGCTACAACCCACGGCACGAAACGGACGCCATGAGCCATCCAGGTCTTCTGGGACAAAGCCGGCGCGCAACATGGCCTCGCGCGGGTAATCGGCCTGTGTCTTGCACTGCTCGCAAAGCCGTCGAGCCAGGCGTTGCGCGGTGATCAGGATGACACTTGAGGCGATGTTGAACGGCGCCACGCCCATGTTCAGCAGGCGCGTGAGCGTGGTGGGCGCGTCGTTGGTGTGCAGCGTGCTCATCACCATGTGGCCGGTCTGGGCTGCCTTGATGGCCACGTCGGCGGTTTCAAGATCTCGAATCTCGCCGACCATGATGATGTCGGGATCCTGCCGCAAGAACGACTTCAGCGCGACTGAAAAAGTCATGCCGGCGCGCTCATTGACATTGACCTGGTTGACACCCGGCAGGTTGATTTCTGCAGGGTCTTCGACGGTGGAAATATTGACACCGGGTTGATTCAGGATGTTGAGGCAGGTGTAGAGCGACACCGTCTTGCCCGAGCCCGTGGGGCCCGTGACCAAGATCATGCCGTAGGGCCGAACGATGGCGGCCATCAGGCGCTCTTTTTCGATTTTCTCGTAGCCCAGCGCCTCAATGCCGACCTTGGCCGAACTGGGGTCAAGAATCCGTATGACGATCTTTTCGCCAAAAAGAGTGGGTAGCGTTGAGACGCGGAAGTCGATTGACTTGTTGCCGAACTTCATCTTCATGCGGCCGTCTTGCGGCACGCGTTTTTCGGCGATGTCGAGTCGGCTGATGACCTTGATGCGTGAAGCGAGCTTCTCCTTGATCGCAATGGGCGGCTGGGTGATTTCACGCAACTCGCCGTCGACCCGGAACCGAACCCGATAGTTGTACTCGTAGGGCTCAAAGTGCAAGTCGGACGCGCGCAAGTTGATCGCGTCAATCAGCATTTTTTGCAGGAAGCGCACGACGGGTGCGTCTTCCACCTCGGTTGCGACTTCATTGGCTTCCGGCGGGCTGAAGTCATCGGTGACATCAAACTCGAAGTCGTCAGCGGTCAAGGCCTCCAGCGTTTCCGTGGCGGAGTTGCCCTGTGACTCCAACAATTTGGCGAGCTTGTCGTACTCGACGATCACCCACTCAGGCGACAGTTGCGTCGCAAACTTGATGCGTTCAACCGCCTCCTGGTCGGTGGGATCGGCACCGCCAATGAACAAGCGGTTGCCGCGGCGCCCCAGCATGACCACCTGGTATTGCGCCGCCAGCTTGTTGTCGACCAAACCCTTGGGCAGGCGTTCGAAGTCAACGGCTGACAGATCCACCAGTGGAAGCGCGAGCGAAGTTGACAGCGTGTGCGCCAGATCGAATGCTGAAACCGCGCCTGAGGCGATGACCGCGCCAATGAAGCTGATTTTTCGATCGCGCGCTGACTTTGCCAAGTCCTCGGCCGCCTTGCTGCCCAGTTTGCCTGCATGCACGAGGACTCTCGCCACGCCGGAGAGGGAAGATTTCGGTGGTTCGACCAAGTGTTCCAAGGCAGCTTCAGTGGGCTTCGCAGCGCAGCGACTACGGCATGATTGCCGACAAAACGCAGACTGTAACCTCAACAATCACCGTGGATTGGGCGCAAAACCTGCCGCAGACCTACCGATGCGTAACTTTTTGCAGCTTGATTTGAGTCAGCCGAATGCCGTGAAGGTGTCTGCCAACCTGCCTTGGCAAAAATGGTCGGGGTGAGAGGATTCGAACCTCCGGCCTCTACGTCCCGAACGTAGCGCTCTACCAGGCTAAGCTACACCCCGATGTGGCCTCACTTGCTTTGATCAGCGTGAGACACAGTTACTGGCAGCAAATCACCGCCCCAGCTTTTTGGTGATTTTTTGATGACTGCGCTTGCCGAACCGCTGGCCAAACCCGCTGGTCAAACCATGTGCAGTTTTACTTTTGCACAATTTTGCACAAGCAGCCAACAACAGATCCGGTCAAAAAGATCGCTCCACCGACCTAACGCATAATTCTAGCAGAGCACTTCGAGCCGCCGACGCTGGCAGTGCCGAAAGTGCCTGGCGGGCTTTGTTCGCTTCGCTGCGGGCGGCATCGCGGGTAGCCTCCAGTGCGCCCGTGCGGCGCACGATATCGATGATCTCGGCCAATCGCTCGTTTTCGCCGTGCTCAATGGCTCGCCGGATCAGGAGTCGCTCGTTATCGGTGCTCCTGGCCATGGCCACCAGCAATGGCAGAGTGGGTTTGCCTTCTCGAAGGTCGTCGCCCACATTTTTGCCCAACGCTTGCGTGTCGCCTTCATAGTCAAGCAAATCGTCGATCAACTGGAACGCGGTGCCTAACGATCTTCCGTAGTCGGCGCAGGCCTCTTCAACGGCGTGCCCGGCATCAGCCAGCACCGCACCCAAGCGAGCACTGGCTTCGAACAGCTTGGCGGTTTTGTAGCGGATCACGCGCAAGTAGTCGTCCACCGACAAATCGGGGTCGTGCATGTTGATCAGTTGCAGCACCTCGCCCTCGGCGATCACGTTGGTGGCATCGGCCAGCACCTCAAGCACTCGCAGACGGTTCACGCTCACCATCATCTGGAAGGCGCGGGAGTACAAAAAATCACCGACCAGTACGCTGGCTGCGTTACCGAACAAGGCATTGGCTGTTTGTCGGCCGCGGCGCAGTGAGGATTCGTCGACCACGTCGTCATGTAGCAAGGTGGCGGTGTGGATGAACTCCACCGTGGCCGCAAGCTCGAACCGCTCCTGTCCCAGAAAGCCGAGCGCCTCTGCAAACAGCAGCACCAAACGCGGCCGAATGCGTTTGCCGCCAGCGCTGACGATGTAGTGCGAGATCTGGTTGATCAAGGCCACTTCGGACGACAGTCGTTGGTGGATGACTTGATCTACCTGATGCAGATCGGCGGCCATCGGGTCGCTAGCGACCGAGGCGGGGGCGTAGAGGTCGGTCACAGGGGCTCGGGCTCGAATCAGTCTCAAATTATAGGGAGGCAGCGGCGTGCTCCACGGCGTGCATCTTGTCGCGTGTCAAGGAGGCCTGTGGATTCGGGTGCGGCCGTTGCCAGATTGGTGGTCGCAATTCTGGCGAGATAACGGCTTGTGCTAAACTCATAGGTTCCTTCGGCCGTGCTGGTTGAGGGGGTTCGGGTGGCTGGGCGGTTCAAGCAATTCCGTCAAACATCTCAGTCAAACATCCCGGATGGTTCGTGAACAAGTTTTAAAGAATCGCTTTCTAGAAAGGCACATATGTACGCGCTCATAAAAACCGGTGGCAAGCAGTTCAAAGTTGCTATCGGCGAAAAAATCAAGGTAGAACAGATAGCTGCGGACGTGGGCCAAGAGATCGTGATCGACCAGGTTTTGGCCGTCGGCAACGGCGCTGAAATTTCGATCGGCACGCCCTTGGTGGCCGGCGCCACGGTGACAGCCACCGTGGTGTCACATGGCAAACACGACAAGGTGCGCATTTTCAAAATGCGTCGTCGCAAGCATTACCAGCGTCATGGCGGTCACCGCCAGACCTACACCGAGCTGCAAATCGGCGCCATCGGCGTTTGAGCCAGCCTTCTAAATCCAGGAGTTTTTAAACCATGGCACAGAAAAAAGGCGGCGGCTCAACGCGTAACGGCCGCGATTCACAACCCAAGATGTTGGGCGTGAAGGTGTTTGGCGGCCAAGTCATTCCGGCAGGTTCCATCATCGTGCGCCAGCGTGGCACACGGTTCCATGCTGGCGACAACGTCGGCATGGGCAAGGATCACACGCTGTTTGCGTTGGTCGATGGTCAGGTGTCGTTTGCGATCAAGGGCGCTTTGAATCGCCACTTGGTCATCGTCACCCCGGCCTGATCTTCAGGCCAGGCAGGGCCCTGGCGTGCCGGGGCTTTTCTGCTGGACCCCGGCCTGCCGGAGGGTATGTTCTAAGCCCCGGCCCGCCGGGGCTTTTGTGTTTTTCGGGCTTCGGCCCTGAGGGATGAACCATCATGAGATTTGTCGACGAAGCCACCATCGACATCGCCGCCGGTAACGGTGGCGCTGGCTGCATGAGCTTTCGACGTGAGAAGTTCATCCCCTTTGGGGGGCCGAACGGCGGCGACGGCGGCAAGGGCGGCAGTGTGTTTGCCGTGGCCGACCGCAACCTGAACACGCTGATCGATTTTCGCTACGCCCGCCGTCACGAGGCGCGCAACGGCGAGGGTGGGCGCGGCTCTGACCAGTACGGCGCGGCGTCTGAAGACATCGTCTTGCGCATGCCCGTGGGCACCATCGTGCGTGATGCCGAAACCGACGTGGTGATCGCCGAGTTGCTGGATCCCGACGTCAAGATTCTGCTGGCCAAAGGCGGCGATGGAGGGTTTGGCAACCTTCACTTCAAGACCAGCACCAACCGCGCGCCGCGCCAAAAAACGCCGGGCTGGCCGGGCGAGGAAAAGAAGCTCAAACTTGAGCTGCGCGTGCTGGCCGACGTGGGCTTGCTGGGCATGCCCAACGCGGGCAAATCCACCTTGATCACGGCGATTTCCAACGCCAAGCCCAAGATCGCCGACTACCCGTTCACGACGCTCTATCCTAACTTGGGCGTGGTGCGTGCTGGCCCAGAGCGCAGCTTCGTTGTAGCCGATTTGCCTGGGCTGATCGAAGGTGCGGCTGATGGTGCAGGCCTGGGGCATTTGTTCCTGCGCCATTTGCAGCGCACGCGCTTGCTGCTGCACATCGTGGACATGGCGCCGTTTGATGACGGCGTCGATCCGGTGGCCCAAGCCAAGGCCATCGTCAAGGAACTTCGCAAATACGACGAGTCGTTGTTTGAAAAGCCGCGCTGGTTTGTGCTGAACAAGCTCGACATGGTGCCGGCCGAGCAGCGCGACGCGCTGGTCAAAGATTTCGTCAAGCGCATGCGCTGGAAGGGCCCGGTGTTCAAGATTTCGGCACTGGCTCGCGAAGGCCTGGATCCGATGGTGCAGGCCATTTACGAGCACGTGGCGGCGCACAAGGTGCAAGTTCCCCCCGAGATTGATCCGCGGTTTGATGCGGCCCCGGTGCCTGTTGCGCCACCCGAGCCCGACGATGACTGATTTTGATTGGGGTCGGCCCGGCGATCAGCTCAAGAGCGCCCGCCGCATCGTTGTCAAGGTGGGTTCCAGTCTGGTCACCAACGAGGGCCGCGGCATTGATGTCGACGCCGTTGGCAACTGGTGTCGGCAGTTGGCCGCGTTGGCGGGACAGGGCCGCGAGCTCGTGATGGTCAGCAGCGGGGCCATTGCCGAAGGCATGAAGCGCCTGGGCTGGCACGCGCGCCCAACAGAGCTTCATGAGTTGCAGGCCGCAGCCGCAGTGGGCCAGATGGGCTTGGCGCAGGCCTATGAGTCGCAGTTGTCAAAACATGGCATGGGCAGTGCCCAGGTGTTGCTGACGCACGCCGACCTGGCCGACCGGGAGCGCTATCTCAACGCCCGCTCGACCTTGCTGACCTTGCTGCGGTTGAAGGTGATTCCGGTCATCAACGAAAACGATACCGTCGTCAACGATGAGATCAAGTTTGGCGACAACGACACGCTGGGTGCGCTGGTGGCCAACTTGGTGGAGGCCGATGCGCTGGTGATCCTGACCGATCAGCGTGGGCTGTATTCAGCCGACCCGCGCAAGCAGCCCGATGCGCGTTTTGTCGATCTGGGCCGCGCGGGTGATCCGGCGCTTGAGCAGATGGCGGGCGGCGCCGGTTCGGCCATTGGCCGGGGTGGCATGTTGACCAAAATTCTGGCCGCCAAACGGGCTGCCGGCAGCGGCGCCAGCACCGTGATCGCCTACGGTCGCGAACCCGATGTGCTGTTGCGCCTGGCCGCTGGCGAGGCCATTGGCACGGCACTGGTTGCCGCCACGCCCAAGCTGACGGCCCGCAAGCAGTGGATGGTTGATCACCTGCAACTGCGCGGTTCGGTGAAGGTGGACGAAGGCGCGGTGCTCAAGTTGCGCGACGAGGGCAAGAGCTTGTTGCCCATTGGCGTGACCGACGTGGAAGGCGAATTTCACCGGGGCGACGTGATCGCGGTGCGCTCACCAGCGGGGTTAGAGCTTGCTCGCGGCCTGGCCAATTATTCGTCAGCCGAGGCGCGTTTGATTGCGCGCAAACCATCGTCCGCCATCGCCGGCTTGCTGGGGTTTGCCAATGAGCCCGAGTTGATTCATCGGGACAACCTGGTGCTTGTCTGAATGGTCACTACCGAGCGATTGCTGAGCCATAGCGCGGCAATCGCTCGGTGACAGGCCAGTCGCCGCTCAATCTGCCAGTTCGGCCTTGGCCATTTCGATGTCCAAGCGCTCCATCGCGTCGGCGGCTTCGCAGGCGGCGGCCTTGGCATACAGCGCTTCGGCTTCTTTCATGCGCTTTTCGCCTTCGAGCATCACCAAGCCGTTGGCGTACTCCACCATCGCAATCGCCGAGCCCAGGTTGAGCTTGAGCGCCTCCATAAACAGCTTCAAGCCGGTACTGGCGTCCGCGCCCTGGGTGCGGCCCAGCAATTTGCCTACTTTGTCGATCACCTCGGCGTGGAAGGTGCCCAGCGCGATGTGCGCATCGGCATGTTGCGGCGCCAGTTTCAACGTGGTTTCCAGCGCATTTTTAACCTTGCCGCCCAAACCCTGGGTCAGTGCTTTGGTCACGCTGATGCCCTGGCTGTAGCGGCCCAGCGCGTAGGCCATCCAGTAGTGGGCATTGGGGTTTGCGGGGTCGGCAGCCGCTTGTGCCTCGGCCCTGGCGGCCACTTCCTGGAACATCGCCAGCCGGGTTTTTTCGCTCTTTTCCAGGTAGGTGGCGTAGATCGCCTGAGACTTGTTGGCCAAGGTGATGGCGGCCGAATTGCCTGCGGCGACCAGTTTCATGGCGGTGTCAAAAGCTTTCTGAAATTCACCCGCATGGAACAGCGCCCAGCCGGCCAACAGCGCGGCGTCTTTGGGCAGGGGTTCGGCGTCGCCAACATGCAGGCGCGACCAGTTCTTTTTCAGCGCGGCGCTGCTGAACGTGTAAGCGGCGTTGTCGTAGGGAAAGGCGGTCCAGGTGGCCATGGTTTTGTCTTCTTGGGGTTGATCGTCTTGGGTTTTTGGGGAATCAGTCGCCGCTGTGGTAGGCGCCAGCGATCTGGAACAAGTGCTCGCGCGAGGGCGGCTCCAGATAGGGCATCAGCAGGCTCAACACGTGGTAAGCCCCACGCGACAGGGCGGCGCCCGCGCTTTCGGGCTCCAGGGCGCGGCGTGGGTCTCGCACGTATTCGTAACTCAGCCAGTAGGTCAGCACCACCACCATGCTGCTCGCAACGGGTTCGGACTCGCGGCGGTCAATGCGCATGGTGTTGCTGCGCGCCAAGCCGTCAATCACCTGCTGCACGGCGCGAGACTTGTTTTTGAGCACAAACTGGAAGTGCGTCTCCAGCCGACGGTTCTTGCTGAGCAGGTCATTCAGATCCCGGTACAAAAACCGGTACTGCCAGATGAGCTCAAACAGCATGTGGAAAAACAACCAGGCGTCTTCGACGTTGCGCACGTTGTCGGCGGCATGCAGCAAGTCATTGAGCGCCCGTTCGTAGCGGTCAAACAGCGAGTTGATGAGCTCGTCTTTGGCGGGGTAGTGGTAGTACAGATTGCCGGGGCTGATGCTCATCTCGGCCGAGATGAGCGTGGTGCTGACATTGGGCTCGCCAAATCGATTGAACAACGCCAGGGTCACCTCCAGAATGCGCTCGGCCGTGCGTCGCGGCTTTTTTGGCGGCGCCTTGTTGCTTGAGTTCGCGGGCATCTCGGCCGGCACAGGGCCGGACGGCGGTGGGGAGAATGGGTTGTTGGGTTGCATGGCTCGTCGATGAGTCTGCGGGAATCTAGCACCAAGCACGCCCAGGGGACTTGCTCGCTGTCCCTAGCAAGCACCGGGTCGCGCTCCCTACAATCGCGGCCCATGCCCGCAGTCAGCTTCCAACAAGTCGAAAAAATATTCACCGGGCCACGCGGCACGTTTTGGGCGCTGGACGGTGTTTCCTTCAACATCGAGCAGGGCGAATTTTTCGGCTTGCTCGGCCCCAACGGCGCTGGCAAGACCACGTTGATCAGCATCCTGGCCGGCTTGGCGCTGCCCACCAAGGGCCGCGTCACGGTGATGGGCCATGACGTGCAGCTTGACAAGGCGGCCGCCCGCAAGTCGCTGGGCATCGTGCCGCAAGAACTGGTGTTTGATCCGTTTTTTACCGTGCGTGAGGCCTTGCGCATCCAGAGTGGCTACTTTGGCGTGCGCAACAACGACGCATGGATCAACGAGCTGCTGGAGCACCTGGGCCTGGCCGACAAAGCCGATGCCAACATGCGGCAACTGTCAGGCGGCATGAAGCGCCGCGTGCTGGTGGCCCAGGCGCTGGTGCACCGCCCGCCGGTGATCGTGCTGGATGAACCCACCGCCGGGGTGGACGTGGAGCTGCGGCAAACGCTGTGGGCCTTCATCGCGCGCCTGAACCGCGAGGGCCATACCGTCTTGCTGACCACCCATTACCTGGAAGAGGCCGAGGCCTTGTGCGGGCGCATCGGCATGCTCAAGCAGGGCAAACTGGTGGCGTTGGATCGCACCGCCAATTTGTTGTCGGCCACGGCCAGCACGATGCTGCGCTTCAAGACCGAGCAGGCCTTGCCGGCCTCGCTGGCGGCCCATGCACGGGTAACGGGGCGCATCGTGCAACTCAAGGCCAGGGATGCCGCCGATGTCGAGCGCCTGTTGGTGACGCTGCGCGAGGCCGGCGTGAAGATTGAAGACATGGAAATTGGCCGCGCCGATCTTGAGGATGTATTCCTTGAAATCATGCAGGCGGGCGGCACGCCTGTTGCGGCCTTGACGGCAGAAGGAGTGGCGGCATGACGGCCCCGCAATTGGCGGGCGCGGGCACGCTGTTTTACAAAGAGGTGCTGCGTTTCTGGAAGGTGGGCTTCCAGACGGTGGCCGCCCCGGTGCTAACGGCCGTCATGTACCTGCTGATTTTTGGCCATGTGCTGCAAGGCAAAGTGGAGGTGTTTGCCGGCGTGGGTTACACCAGTTTCTTGATCCCGGGCCTGGTGATGATGAGCGTGCTGCAAAACAGTTTTGCCAATGCGTCGTCCAGCCTGATCCAGAGCAAGGTCACGGGCAACCTGGTATTTTTGTTGGTCTCGCCGCTGACGCACTGGGCCTGGTTCGTGGCCTATGTGGGGGCCAGCATGGTGCGGGGCCAGGTGGTCGGCTTTGGCGTGTTCATCGTCACCGTGTGGTTTGCGCCACCCGCGTTTGCGCAGCCGCTGTGGATTTTGATATTCATGGTGCTGGGCTCGGCCATGCTGGGCGCATTGGGCTTGATCGCCGGGCTGTGGGCTGAAAAGTTTGACCAATTGGCGGGCTTCCAGAACTTCATCATCATGCCCATGACGTTTTTGTCTGGCGTTTTTTACTCGGTGCATTCGCTGCCGCCCATCTGGCTTCAGGCCAGCCACCTGAACCCGTTTTTCTACATGATTGACGGCTTCAGGCATGGTTTTTTTGGCACCAGCGATGTGTCGCCCTGGCTGAGCCTGGGCGTGGTGGGCGCCAGCTTGGTGGGGGTGTCTGCGGTGGCGTTGCGGCTGCTGAAAACAGGCTACAAGCTACGGTCTTGAGCGGTGCGTTGTGATCACGTGGCAAGTGGTGTTCGCGCCGTCTTGCATTGGTGCTTACCCCAGCCGAGCTGGTGTTTCGAGGCCTCTGAGATAATTGAATTTATGGGCAATCCAACTGCTGACGACGTACGGGGCTTTATTGCCGCCGGCTTGAGCTGCGAGCATCTTGAAGTTGAGGGTGATGGGCAGCATTTTTTCGCCACCATCGTGGCGCAAGACTTCGAGGGCAAGAGCCGCGTGGCGCGCCACCAGCGCGTGTACATCGCGCTGGGTGACCGCATGCGCGCGCAAATCCACGCCTTGTCGATGAAGACCCTCACGCCCGCCGAATGGTTGGCCACCCAAGGCGGCGCCGCACCGCTGGCAGCGCACCACCCCCATCACTGACACCCCTGCGGCTGCACGCTGCGGGTGACTGTGTTTGGCCGGGTTGGCCTTGTCGAATAAAGCCAGCCACGCACCCAGCCCCTGTCCCGCAAGCAGCCCGCTTCTAAGGCTTTCTTCATGGACAAACTTCTCATTCGTGGTGGCCGGCAACTGACCGGCACGGTGCCCATTGCCGGCGCCAAAAACGCCGCCTTGCCCGAGCTCTGCGCCACCTTGCTGGTGGCCGAGCCCGTGGTGCTGCACAACGTGCCGCAATTGCAAGACGTGGCCACGATGCTCAAGCTGCTGCGCAACATGGGCGTGGTGGCCGAGCGCTCCAGCACCCAACCCGACCGGGTGACGCTGGACGCCACGCACATCACCGCGCCCGAGGCGCCGTACGACCTGGTCAAGACCATGCGTGCGTCCATCCTGGCGCTAGGCCCCTTGCTGGCGCGTTTTGGCCATGCGCGGGTGTCGCTGCCGGGCGGCTGCGCCATAGGATCGCGGCCGGTGGATCAGCACATCAAGGGCTTGCAGGCGATGGGCGCCGAGATCACGGTGGATCATGGCTACATCCTGGCCCGCGCCACGCGGCTCAAGGGCGCGCGCATCACCACCGACATGGTGACCGTGACCGGCACTGAAAACCTGCTGATGGCCGCCACCCTGGCCGATGGCGAAACCGTGCTTGAAAACGCCGCGCAAGAGCCGGAGATTCCGGACCTGGCCGAGTTGCTGATCAGCATGGGCGCGCGCATCGAGGGCCACGGCAGCAGCCGCATCACGGTGATCGGCGTGGATGCACTGCACCCGCCGGCCGCGCCGCACCGCATCCTGCCCGACCGCATCGAGGCAGGCACCTTCCTGTGCGCGGTGGCCGCCACCGGTGGCGACGTCACGCTGCAGGGCGGCCATGCCGGCCACCTCGACGCGGTGATCGACAAGCTGCGCGAGTGCGGCGCCACCATCGGCTCGGGCGAGGGCTGGATCCGGGTGCAGGCCAGCGGCCGGCCGACGGCGGTGGGCTTTCGCACCAGCGAGTACCCGGCGTTCCCGACCGACATGCAGGCCCAGTTCATGGCGGTGAACTGCATCGCCGAGGGCACGGCGGTGG
>JAYWDK010000345.1:0-3791 GCA_043779845.1 Betaproteobacteria bacterium
CAACGTGGCCGTGGGCCAAGACCACGTCACGCTGGCCTGGGGCCGCGACTACGCCGACGTGGCCCCGCTGCGCGGCGTTATCCGCGGCGGCGGCACCGCGCCCCCGGTGGTGGCGGTGACTGTTACACCGCTGTAGGAACTGGCGGCAGTGGGCAAAACCCCTGCCGACTAGCTGACGGAGAACGCTCAGCCAGCACGTATGCTGCATGGGCGCGCCAAGCTTGGCGCGCTGGGCAAAAAGGTTCAATACAAGGCCTGCCCGAGTAGCCCATCAACTGCCGTCCTGATCAGCAAGGAAGTTCAGCCATCCCAGATAGTAGCTCACTCTGTGATCTATCAAGATGAGACGATGGGCCAATCTGAACAGGAGGTTGGCCAGCACGATCTTCGAGTCCAGCAAGCTCCCTCTGCCCAAGTGGTTCCTGGCCATGCACCTGATGACGCAGGCCAAGACAGGAGTCTCGGCGCTGGAGCTCAAGCGCCACCTCGACGTCTCCTATCCGACAGCCTGGCTGGTCAAGCACAAGCTCATGGAGGTGATGTTCCTGCGCGAGGAGACTCGCCAACTCACCGGCCGCATCGAGGCCGACGACTCCTACCTCGGTGGCCGGCGTCCGGGCGGCAAGCCCGGCCGGGGCTCCGAGAACAAGATCGCCTTCGTCGCCGCGGTGCAGACCACCGAGTCGGGCCAGCCGGTCTTGCTGTGCCTGTCCAAGCGCCCATTCACCAAGCAGTCCATCCTGGAGTTCACTGAGAAGTCGCTGGCTGCACCGGCCACTCTCGTCACCGACGGCCTGGGTTGCTTCACCGCCGTGCGCGGGCGCGGCGTCATGCACGAGCAGCACGTCACAGGCGGGGGCGCGGCCAGCGCCAAACATCCCTCGTTCCTGGCCGTCAACACGGCCCTGGGCAACCTCAAGACCGCCCTGGCCGGCACGTACCATTCCTTTGGCTTCGAGAAGTATGCGCATCGCTATCTTGGGCAGGTTCAATATTTGTTCAACCGCCGCTTTGACCTTCGTGCGATCCTCGGGCGCCTGGCACGCACCGCATGCCAGGCTGCACCGTGCCCTCTTCATGCAGCTCGTGCGGCTGAACTTCCTTGCTGATCGGGTAAGACGATGTGCAGCGGGCCTTGCTGGCCTCCCGGTTATTGGAGTCGCTGTCGTCCGACGCGCCTGGGTCTGTAGGCTTGGTCTCGGTGCTTGAGCCTCAAGGCCAAACAGGCGATCACACCATGCGCCGCAGCCAGCGCGGTTGTCTGGCAGATTCAGCGTGCGGATGAGGCAAGCAGTGGGCAGACAGGGATGCGCGAAAGCTCCTCTTGCATAGCCTCCCGCGCCAGCGCGGTGTCGTAGCTGGCTTGCCCCCGCAACCACCAACCGTCACTCAGGCCAAAGTAGCGGCACAGGCGAAGGTCGGTGTCCGCAGTGACGGCTCTTTTGCCTGCAACGATGTCACCGATACGTTGCGGCGGAACACCGATGTCCTTGGCCAAGCGGTACTTGGTGAGACCAAGAGGCTTCAGGAATTCTTCTTCGAGCATCTCGCCTGGCGAGACGGGCAGGACGGTGCGCATTGCAAATCTCCTTCAGTGATAGTCGATGATCTCCACGTCAGTGGCGCCTTGATGTGTCCAGACAAAGCACAGTCGCCATTGGACATTGATGGGAATGCTGTGCTGGCCTTTTCGATCATCTTTCAGCGCGTCAAGACTGTTCTCTGGTGGAACCTTCAAGTCATCGAGAACCGCAGACCAGTCCAGCTGTGCGAGCTTGCGCAGAGCAGGGCGCTCAATGTTGACCCAGCGACGTAGGCTGCGGCCTTCAAAGAGGGCCTGGGTGGGCTTGCACTTGAAGCTCTTGATGGCCACGGCGTCGTATTAACGCGTCGCGTTCATGGTGGTCAAGACAGGCTGGTTGCCAGAATCTGGCCGGGTTGCAGCACATGCGGCTGCTGTCCAGCACTGAGCAGGCCGCCTGCTCGCGTGCGCGGCGCCGACCTCGCTGCACCAACGCCCAGTTCACGGCCTGTTGGCACCGGTCGGGTCAAACGGGCGGGTAAAAGTCCGGCGCTGGACTCACAGCCTCAGATAGCGCTATTTTTGGATTTTCCTGCCGCAGGCTTTGCAGAACAGCCGTCGCCAGTGGGCTTTTCTCCAACATCAGGGCCGCGTGTGCGCAGGCGCTGGCCTGCTGAAGGTCTGCCCGCGCCCAGGCATGCACGGCACGAGTCATGAACCGCCGCGCCTGCACTTCGGCGCGCAGCACCAGCGTGAGGTCACAGCCGCAGCGCAGGCAGCTTGGCCCCTGCTGCAAACGGCCCCGGCAACCCGGGCAGCGCTCCAGGCTCATGGCAACACCGTGAGTGCAGCGTGCCGCGTCGACACCCTGTTTGGCGCGCTCATACGTCCAGGTAGTAGAGCAGGTCGGCCAGCGTGGCCATGGATTCTTTCAGCGCGGCCTCGTCGCTGGCCAGGGTGTCCTTCACCCCCTCAATGGCGTCGACCAGGTCCTCGGCGTCATGCGCGCCCACCTTGTCCAACAGGCGCTCGGCCTTCTCAAGCAGCGCCTGCGCCTCCACGCCGAGGCGGCGATGGTCGATAGCGTGTTGGTCGTCTGCCACAGTGGCTGGCCCGCTGGGCAGCGCGCTGCTGTCGTCCGCTGAGGGCCCGAACAATGCCTGCACCCGGGTGCGTGCCTCGGCGAGCTTGTCCTGCTCGAAGCGGGCCATTGCGTTGCCGATGGTGATGCTGCGCTGGAGTCCGCTGCGCTTCTCGCGCGCCGTCACTTCGAGGATGCCGTTCAGGTCCAGCGACAGGCCGAGCACGATGGCATTGCCGGCCGGCACATCGCTCAATCCTTCGACCGTGAAGCGGCCGATCTCGATGTTGTTGAGGGCGTCGGGGTCTTCGCCCTGGTAGACCATCACCTCGACCGTGTCCTGGCCGTCGAACACCGTGAAGAAGACGTCGCTCTTGGACACCGGAATCGGCGTGTTCTTGCGGATCAGCGGCACAAAACAGTGCGCATACGGATCGCCGTCGAGCTCGCCAAGCGCGCTGGTGCCGAAGGTGTAGGGCGTGATGTCGACCAGCACGGTGTGGGTTTGCGTGCCGGCAATCAGCGCCGCCTGGATCGCCGCGCCCATTGCCACGCACAGGTCGGGGTCGACTTCAGCGCGTGGCTGCTTGCCCAGATCGGCCTCCAGCCGGCGCGCCACCAGCGGCGTGCGGGTGGCGCCGCCCACCAGCAGGATCTCGTCGATGTCGGCCACCCGCAGCGACGCGCCGCTCAGCGCCACGTGCACGGCGGCCACGGTCTCGTCGATATAGGGTTCGATCATCGCCTCGTACTGCTCGCGCGAGACCTCCAGCGCCAAGTGCAGCGGTACGCCCTGATGCTCGAACAGGAATTCCTCGGTCATGGTGGCGAAGGGCTGGTCCGACAACGCGATCTTGGTCGCCTCCGCGGCGCGTTGCAGCCGCGCCATCGCAGCCGCCGAGCCGCGCACATCGACGCCATGCGCCTGCTTCAGATGGGCCAGCGCAAACTCGACCAGCTTTTGGTCGAAGTCATCGCCGCCCAGATGGTTGTTGCCGTGGCTGGCCAACACCTCCACCACATCGCCCTCCAGATTGACGACCGAGACGTCGAAGGTGCCGCCGCCCAGGTCGTAGACCAGGGCCTTGCGCGCACCCTGGTGGCGGCTTTCGTAGGCCAGCGCGGCGGCAGTCGGCTCGTTGAGGATGCGCACCACCTCCAGGCCGGCGATCTGGCCGGCTTCGCGCG
>JAYWDK010000346.1:0-10598 GCA_043779845.1 Betaproteobacteria bacterium
GCCAGGGCCATCGACTATTCGTTGAGCAATTGGCCCGCGCTGACGACGTTCCTGGGCGACGGGGCCGTGCCCATCGACAACAACGCGGCCGAGAACGCGATACGCCCGCTCGCGGTGGGCCGCAAAAATGGGCTTTTTGCAGGGTCACAGTTGGCCGGTGAGCGTGCGGCCGTTTTGATGCGCTTGATCGAATCGGCCAAGCTCAATGGGCACGATCCCTGGGCCTATCTCAAGGTCGTCTTCGAGCGGTTGCCCACGCTCAAGAATCGCGATCTGGCACAGCTACTGCCGCACAACTGGCGCCCCGCCACCCGCATCGTCTAGCCCGCCGGCGCCACCGCCCCTACCGTCGTCGCCACGGCGTAAACCCCACCTCAGCATGCCGCCATCAACGGCGCAAGGGTGGGGTTCGCGGAACGCTTACCGATGTCTGGCTGGCGCCCATGTTCGACATGGTGACGACGTCCATCTACGCGTACACGCGATACCCCGGTGGGCCTGAGTTGGAGGACCGCACGCTTGCCCTCAAGCTCTTTGCTGGAAAGCACTCGACCAAGACCTACCCGACCACCAAGGTACTTCACGATTTCGGCCGGCGCGTCGGTGGCGTGAGCCACGCCTGCACAGGTGCTCGAAGGCATCGCACAGGCCATGCGCCAGATGCTTGAGGCCGCGCGAGGCGATGTGCGGGTACCGCAGCCGCTTTTGGCCGCGATGCGGGCCGCCTGGGAGACCGGGCGGCAGTACGCGCACTGAACCGGGAACGGTGCTCTTACTTCGGTTTTGTCCACGACTTGGATGTCAGGACCCAGTGTCCTGGCTAATTTTTTCGCGCACGCCGACAACTGAGCGCTTGTCACGCATCACCAATCCAAGCTGAAAAGCCAGCTGGAGAAAATGACGTCAAAGCCTTGGAGTTGGGGTTTCACGCGCGCTCTTTGATTCAAAAAGCTTTTGGGCTGATGGTTGACCCGTAGGTTTTTATTTCAGCCGGCTTGCAGGGGCACTTGATGCGCCCTGCCGCGTTGCAAGCACCTCTAGCTCGCCGCCGGGACGGCGGCGTTTAACGCAGCCATTTACCCCAGCACGCACCCCGCCGGCAAGGGCCAAGTCACCGCCGGCTTGCTGGCCTTCGCGGCCGCTGGCACGTCAACCGCGCCCACCATTGCAGCGCCTAGCAACTGCTCCAGCGCCTCGATGCTCACCAAATAGCTGTCCAGCCGCCCCAAGCCAGCCTGGTTGGGGATGATCCAGGCGATGACCTTGATGGTGCCGGTGGCGGAGTCGGTGGTGACGATCACTTTCCAGAACTTCTCGGGCGTGGGCACGCCGTGGCTGGCCAGGAAGTAATCGTTGCTGGGGTCACCAAAAACCACGCCGCCGTAAACATGCACGGGCGCCAGGTCGCGGTAGCACTCGGCCACGTTTTCGGCCTCCAGCCAGATGCCCTGGTTAAAAGTGGACACCTGCGGCACCACATTGCTCATGTAGTTGGCGCGCCGTATGTAGGTGGCGTTGTAGTCCATGTGGTTGGACGTGACCAGGTGCCCGCGGTCCCAGCCCGGCACGTCGCTGGCGTAACTGGCGGTGCTGGTTTGTTGGCCGCAGCCCGCCGGCAAGGTCGGGTCCAGCGTGAAGCTGGCTGGGCGTGGGTAGTTGCCGGTGTCCACGGTCAGCACGTAGTCGTAGCGCAGCGCCACGTGTTGGGTGCAGTCGTAGAGCAGCACAAAGCCGCCGTAGTCCATGCTGACCAACCAGTCGCTGCCGTAGACCACCGGGCCGGGCGGGTTGGTGGCGCCCGAGTCGCCGCCCAAGCCCGTGCCGCCGTCGCTGCCACCGCCGCCGCAAGCCACCAGGGTGGCTGCCAGCAGCATTTGCAGGCCGGCCGCGCAGGCAAGGCGGGCAAGGCGGGCCAGGCCGCGCAAGTCAAAGCGTGGCATCAGACAGCCTCCAAACCCAGCGCCACGCGCGCCTGGTATTCACGGTCCAGCAGGCTCATGACGATCAGGCTGTCGTAACCGTCGGCGTTGTTGCCGGTCAGGCGCACGCTTTCGCGCAATCGGCCTTCTTCGACAAAACCTTCGCTCACGTACAGCGTTTGCGCGCGGGTGTTGAGCTGCTTCACGTCCAGCCAAAAACGGTGCGCATGCAAATCCCTGAACGCCATCAGCTTGAGTTGCCGCACGCAGGCGCGTCCCAGGCCGTGGCCCTGGCCCTCGTGGTGCAGCACCAGGCGCTTGAGCTCCACGCTGCGGTGGGGGTTGCGGCAGCCTTGCAGGATGACAAAACCGGCGGCGTCGTAGGCCAGGCCGGTCTCGATGATGAAGTGCCTGAAATCCGGAAACCGCACCGCGCCTTCGTGCTGCGTGCGCTCCCAGGGCGTGATGAACGGCAGGTTGTGCGCATCGGTTTCCACCTGCACCACAAAGTCGAGGTCGCTGAGCAGCGTGGGGCGCAGGCGCACACGTTGTGGCGGGTCGGCGTCGGGTGTCGCGTCGCCGGGGTTGCCAAGCTGGGCGCCGTCTTCAGGCCGGTCAGACATCGATTTCCACCGCGTCGCCATGCAGCTCCATCAGCTCGCGCCGGGCCGCCGCTTCGCCCTTGCCCATCAGCTTGGTGAACGAGCTGACCGTGTCATCAAAACTCAAGGCTCCCCAGGCCACTTGCAGCAGCCGCCGCGTCTCCGGGTTCAGCGTGGTTTCCCACAGCTGCTCGGCGTTCATTTCACCCAGGCCCTTGAAGCGGCTGATGCTCCACGAGGCCTCGCGCGCGCCCTCTTTGCGCAGCTTGTCCAGCGTGGCGTCCAGCTCGCCTTGATCAAGCGCGTAAAACTTGGCGGCGGGCTTTTTGCCCCGGGCCAGCGCGTCGACGCGAAACAGCGGTGGCTTGGCGATGTAGACATGGCCACGCTCGATGAGCTTGGGAAAATGGCGGAAGAACAGCGTCAGCAACAGCACCTGGATGTGGGAGCCGTCCACGTCGGCGTCGCTCAGGATACACACCTTGCCGTAGCGCAGGCCGGTGAAGTCAGGGTTGTCATTCGGGCCGTGCGGGTCAATGCCCACCGCCACCGAGATGTCGTGGATTTCGTTGTTGGCAAACAGCCGGTCGCGCTCCACCTCCCAGGCGTTGAGCACCTTGCCACGCAGCGGCAAGATGGCCTGCGTTTCCTTGTTGCGGCCCATCTTGGCCGAGCCGCCGGCGGAGTCACCCTCCACCAAAAACACCTCATTGAGCATCAGGTCGCGGCTCTCGCAATCGGTCAGCTTGCCGGGCAGCACAGCCACGCCCGAGCCTTTGCGTTTTTCCACTTTTTGGCTGGCGCGCTGGCGGGTTTGGGCTTGGCGGATCACCAGCTCGGCTAAGCGTTTACCCAGATCAACATGGCCGTTGAGCCACAACTCCAGCGGCGGGCGCGTGAACTGGCTGACCAGGCGCAGCGCGTCGCGGCTGTTTAGGCGCTCTTTGATCTGGCCTTGAAACTGCGGGTCAAGTACCTTGGCTGACAGCACAAAACTGGCGCGCGAGAACACGTCTTCGGGCATCAGCTTGACGCCCTTGGGCAGCAGCGCGTGCAGCTCGATAAAGTTCTTGACGGCGCCAAACAAACCGTCCTTCAGGCCACTCTCGTGCGTGCCACCGGCAACCGTGGGGATCAGGTTGACATAACTCTCACGCAGCACGGCTCCTTCGTCGGTAAAGCCAAGCACCCAGGCCACGCCCTCGCCTTCGGCAAAGTTCTCGGTCTCGCTGCCAGTGGCGTAACCCGCAGCCTCAAACAGCGGAATGATCGGGTCGGCGGCCAGGCCTTGGCTTAGGTAATCACGCAGGCCGCCGGCATACACCCAGGTCAGCACTTCGGACTCTTTGTCGCCGGGTTTCTCGAACGTCAGCGTCACAGTGACGCCCGGCATCAGCACGGCCTTGCTGCGCAGCAAATGGGTCAGCTCGTTGCGCGGCAAGTCGGTGGCGTCAAAGTATTTGGCGTCTGGCCATACGCGCACGCTGGTGCCGGTTTTGCGGTCGCGGATGCCAACGCCCGCAGCACCGCGCTCACCCGCGCCGGCCTTGCAAAGCAGCAGCGGCTCAATCACGTCGCCGCCTGAAAATGCCAGCGTGGCCATCTGGCCCTCGCGCCACACGCTCACTTGAAGGCGCTTGGCCAGCGCGTTGGTCACGCTGACACCCACGCCGTGCAGGCCGCCTGAAAAGCTGTAGGCGTTGCCCGCGCCTTTGTCAAACTTGCCACCGGCGTGTAGGCGTGTAAAGACGATTTCGAGCACCGGCACCAACTCTTCGGGGTGCAGGCCGAAGGGGATGCCGCGGCCGTCGTCGTCCACGCTCACCGAGCCATCAAGATGCATGGTCACGGCGATGCGTTTGCCGTAGCCGGCCAGGGCCTCGTCGGCGGCGTTGTCAATCACCTCTTGCACGATGTGCAGCGGGTTGTCGGTGCGGGTGTACATGCCCGGGCGCTGCTTGACGGGCTCCAGGCCCTTGAGCACACGGATCGATGATTCAGCGTAAGCGCCGGGTTGTTTGGGTGGGGTGGCCATGGCGCGGGATTCTAGGCAGCGCCCTGAGCACCCCGCTCAGCGGGTGCCGGCCCGGGCTCAGGCGTAGCGGGCAATCGTCAGGCCATCCAGGCTGATGTCGGTTTTGCGGCCGGATATCAGGTCGGCCATCAGCTTGGCGGTGCCGCAGGCCATCGTCCAGCCCAGTGTGCCATGGCCGGTGCTGAGGTGCAAATTGGGGTACTTTGTAGGGCCCACGATGGGCGTGCCGTCGGGTGTCATGGGGCGCAGGCCGCACCAGAACGTGGCCCGGCTCACGTCGCCGCCCTGGGGGAACAGGTCGGTCACCACGTGCTCCAGCGTGCGGCGGCGGGGCTCACGCAGCGTCAAATCAAAGCCCGCCAGCTCGGCCGTGCCGCCGACCCGGATGCGCTCGCCCAGCCGCGTGACGGCCACCTTGTGGGTTTCGTCCATCACGGTGGATTCGGGCGCGGCGCTGGCATCGGTGATGGGCACGGTGATCGAATAACCCTTCACCGGGTACACCGGCAGCCGCAGCCCCAGCGGCGCGGCCAGGGCCGGTGAATAACTGCCCAGCGCCAGCACGTAGCTGTCAGCCGTCAGCAGGCCCTGATCGGTGCGCACGCCGGTGATCTTGCCGCCCGCGCTGTTGATGCCCTGGATGGTGGTGCCAAACCGGAACACCACGCCCAGGTCGCGGGCCATCTCGGCCAAGCGCTGGGTGAACAAAAAACAATCGCCGGTTTCATCACCAGGCAAGCGCAGCGCGCCCACAAACTTGTGCTGGGTCGGCGCCAGCGCCGGCTCCACCTTCAAAAAGCCAGCACGATCCAGCACCTCAAAAGCCACGCCTGAATCTTTCAGCACCTGCACGTCTTTGCGGATGCCGTCGAGCTGGGCCTGGGTGCGAAACAGCTGCAAGGTGCCCTGGGTGCGCTCGTCGTACTGGATGCCGGTATCAGCCCGCAGGGCCTTCAAACAATCACGGCTGTATTCGGCCAGCGGCACCATGCGGCTTTTGTTCAGCGCGTAAGCCGCCTCGGTACAGTTGGCCAACATGGCCAGGCCCCAGCGCCACATCTTGGGATCAAGCAACGGGCGAATGACCAGCGGGCTGTGCTTCATCAGCATCCACTTGATGGCCTTGACCGGCACGCCCGGCCCGGCCCAGGGCGATGAATAACCGGGCGACACCTCGCCGGCATTGCCAAAACTGGTTTCAAGCGCGGGGCCGGGCTGGCGGTCGATCACCTCGACCTGGTGGCCCGCACGGGCCAGGTAATAAGCGATGGTGGTGCCGATCACGCCGCTGCCCAGAACCAGTATTTTCATGTCGCGCCTTCGTTGAATTACGCCACTGTACCGATCAATCGCTGGCGTTTTTCAATGTAATTGTTGGTTTTGGCGTTGATTCGACCAACGTTTCAGGGTTTAGCGCCGCAAACAATCCACCAAACCTGGGCGTGCCGGCGCACCTCGCATCAAAGCCGCGCAAAAGCAACCTTGGCCCAGCAAGCAACGCACGCTGCGGCTAGCATGCCGGCCGATGACCGGATCCCAAACCATGCCCGCCGCAACGCCGCCTGCCGCGCCGGCCTTGTCGATGACCCAGGTGCTGCTGTGTGGTGCCTTGATCGTGACGCTGTCGATGGGCATCCGCCACGGCTTTGGCCTGTGGCTGCAACCCATCACCATGGACCGGGGCTGGACCCGCGAAACCTTTGCTTTTGCGCTGGCCGTGCAAAACCTGGCCTGGGGCGTGGCGGGGCCGTTTGCCGGCATGCTGGCCGATCGTTTTGGTGCCTACCGCGTGCTGCTGGCCGGCGCCGTGATGTACGCGCTGGGTCTGGTGCTGATGGCTTTGTCCACCTCGGGCCTGGCCTTTACCGGATCGGCCGGCGTGCTGATCGGCATGGCGCAATCGGGCTGTACTTACGCGGTGATTTACGGCGTGATCGGGCGCAATGTGGCCGCCGACAAACGATCCTGGGCGATGGGCGTGGCGGCAGCCGCCGGCTCGTTTGGCCAGTTTTTGATGGTGCCGGTGGAAAGCTGGCTGATCGGCCATTGGGGCTGGCAAAACGCGTTGTTTGTGCTGGGCTGCGCCGTGCTGGCCATATTGCCGCTGGCCCGCGGCCTGCGTGAGCCCGAGCAGGCGGCCCACACGGGCGTGCAGCAAAGCATTGGCCAGGCCGTGCGTGAGGCCTTTGGCTACCGCAGTTTTCAGTGGCTGATGGCGGGCTACTTTGTGTGCGGTTTTCAGGTGGTATTCATCGGCGTACACATGCCCAGCTACCTGAAGGATCACGGCATGGCGCCGGGCGTGGCCACCACCGCGCTGGCCTTGATCGGTTTGTTCAACGTGTTTGGCACTTATGGCGCGGGCATCCTGGGCCAGCGCTACCCCAAGCGCTACATCCTGAGCAGCATTTATGCGCTGCGCTCGGTGGTGATCGTGGCGTTTTTGCTGGTCCCGCTCAGCCCCACCAGCGTGTACCTGTTCTCGGCCACGATGGGTGCGCTGTGGTTGTCGACGGTGCCGCCCACCAATGCCGTGGTGGCGCAAATTTTTGGCGTGCGATACCTGTCTATGCTGGGTGGTTTTGTATTTTTCAGCCACCAGGTGGGCTCATTTTTGGGTGTATGGCTGGGCGGCAAGCTGTATGACGCCACGGGCAGCTACGACGTGGTGTGGTGGATTACGGTGGGCTTGGGCGTGTTTGCCGCGCTGATCAATTTGCCAGTGCGTGAGACCCCCATCCCGCGTGGCGGCGCGGCCTTGGCGGCCGCTTGACGGGCGTTCATGGTTCAGCAATGAGCACGCCCCAAAATCGGCGCACGGCCTTGCAAGCTGCCCGGCGTTTTGCAATTTGGCTGGCCATCGCCGGGGTGCTGGCGGCGGTGTTTGCCGCCTACTTGAGCCCGCACCTGGTGGTCGATCTGGCCAACCGGGTTTGGGCCTGTTTTTGACCATGAACTTGCACATGAACCGGAACATGAACCCGCACTCGCCCTCACAGTTGCCGCCCTCCGCTTGGCTGCAACGCTGGGCCCACTTGCTGCCCGCTGGCGGTCAGGTGCTGGACGTGGCTTGTGGCAGTGGGCGCCATCTGCGCTGGCTGGTGGCGCATGGTTTTCACGTGACCGGCATTGACCGCGACGCCGCCGCGCTGGCCTTGTCACGCGACCTGATAGCCCAAGGCCGCGCCGAGCTGATCGAGGCCGACATTGAAAATAACGCCTGGCCCTGCCCTGGCCGCAGCTTTGACGCCGTGTTGGTGTGCAACTACCTGTGGCGGCCGTTGTGGCCAGTGCTGCTGGCCTCGTTGGCGCCCGGGGCCGTGCTGATTTACGAAACCTTTGCGGACGGCAACCAGACCGTGGGCAAGCCGTCCCGGCCTGATTTTTTGCTGCAAACCGGTGAGTTGCTCAGCCGCTGCGCGGGCCTGCGCGTGCTGGCCTACGAAGATGGATTTCTGGATGACCCGGCCCGATTTGTGCAGCGCGTGGTGGCTGTTCGTGAACCCGCCCCGGCCGCCGAAACCACCCAAAACGACCCGCCACTGCGCTACCTGCTGCAAGCGCCACCGGTGGCCTGATCACCACCGAAGCCCAGCCCGGCCAACGGCCGAAAGCGCGCCACGGCGGCCCGGCTAAACTTATGGATTCGCAAGGAATTCGCATGAAACCCATTCTTGGCAGCATCGTTGCCCTCGTCACCCCGATGTATGAAGACGGCAACGTCGACTACGACACGCTGCGGTGCCTGATCGATTGGCATATTGCCGAGGGCACGGATTGCATCGGCGTGGTGGGCACCACCGGTGAATCCCCCACGGTGTCGGTCGACGAGCACTGTCAAATCATCCGCGTGGCGGTGGCGCACACGGCGGGCCGCGTGCCCGTGATGGCCGGCGCCGGCGCCAATTCCACCCGCGAAGCGATCGAGTTGACCAAGTTCTGCAAAGAAGTGGGCGCCGATTGCACGCTGCAGGTAGTGCCCTACTACAACAAGCCCTCGCAAGAAGGCATTTACCAGCACTTCAAAGCCATCGCCGAGGCGGCGGATCTGCCGGTGGTGCTGTACAACGTGCCCGGCCGCACGGTGGCCGACATGCTGCCCGAAACCGCCCTGCGCCTGGCCCAGGTGCCCGGCGTGGTGGGCGTCAAAGAGGCCACCGGCAACATCGAGCGCGCGGCGCAGCTGATCAAACACGCACCGGCGGGGTTCTCCATCTACTCGGGCGACGACGGCACCGCCGTGGCCTTGATGCTGCTGGGCGGGCATGGCAACGTCAGCGTCACCGCCAACGTGGCGCCCAAGCTGATGCATGAGCTGTGCGTGGCGGCCATGGCCGGCCGGGTGCAAGAGGCCCGCGCGATCCACATGCGCTTGCTGTCGCTGCACAAGCAGCTGTTTTGCGAGCCCAGCCCCGCGCCCACCAAATGGGCGATGTCGCGGCTGGGCCGTTGCCGGCCCGACGTGCGCCTGCCGATCACGCCGCTCACGGCCGCCGGGCAAGCCTCGGTGGACGAAGCGCTGCGTGACGCGGGCCTGGTTTGACGCTGCGCCCGCAGCCGGTTTGGCTTCAAGGCCGACGCGGGTGGGTTGTCGCACGCATTGGCCGTTAGGCAGATGGCTGCATGCACCATTGACCGCGCACTTGATGCGGCCAGAAAATTCGCCAAACCGTCCGCCAAATCAACTGCCGCAACACCCGACACACCCGCCAAAGTGCTCCCTGGAGATTCGCAAGTGAATTCTGTGTTTACCCTCACCCCCCTGCGCGGCGCCACCTTGGTGCTGGCGCTGTCGCTGGCTGGTTGCTCGTCTATTGAAGGCGTGTTTTCAGGCGACAAGCTGGACTACCGCTCGCAAGCCGCCAAGACCCAACCGCTGGACGTGCCCCCCGACCTGAGCCAGCTGGCCCGTGACGGGCGCTACCAGCCCCAGGCCGGCGTGGTCAGCGCGTCCAACCTGCGCGCCAGTCCCGGCACTGCGGCCGCCAGCGCGGCGGGCCTGGCCACTGCGGCCCCGTTGGTGGCGCCCAATGGGCTGGGCGATCTGCGCATCGAGCGCCAGGGCAACGCACGCTGGTTGGTCAGCACCTTGCCGCCTGAAACCCTGTACCCGCTGCTGCGCAGCTTCTGGATGGAACGCGGCTTCACGCTGGCGGTTGACAACGCCAACATTGGCGTGATGGAAACCGCCTGGACCGAGAACCGCGCCAAGTTGCCACTCGACTTCATTCGCAGCACCATCGGCCGCGCCTTTGACAACCTGTACAGCACCTCCGAGCGGGATCTGTACCGCACCCGCATCGAACGCACGGCCACCGGCAGCGAGATCTACATCAGCCACCGCGGCATGGCCGAGGTGTACACCTCGGCGCAGCGCGACAACACGATCTGGCAAACCCGCCCCACCGACCCCGAGTTGGAAGCCGAGTTTCTGACACGCGTGATGGTCAAACTGGGCAGCAAGGAAGAAACCGCGCGCAGCACCGTGGCCAACGCGCCGGTGGCGCCCGCCAAGGCGCGCGGCACCACCCTGCCCGAGACCGCGGCTATGGAAATCGACGAGGGCTTTGACCGCGCTTGGCGCCGGGTGGGCCTGGCACTGGACCGCAGCGGCTTCACAGTCGAAGACCGCGACCGCACTGCGGGCCTGTACTTCGTGCGCTACATCGACCCCAAGAAAGCCGGCAAGGAAGAGCCCAACTTCATCATGAAGCTGTTCTCGAACGACAAGGATCCGGCGCTGGCGCAGCGCTACCGCGTGCTCGTCAAGGCCACCGGCGCCAAATCATTGGTCACGGTGCAAAACAGCCAGGGGCAGGTTGATAACAGCGACGTGGCGCGACAAATCGTCGGCCGCCTGATCGAAGAATTGCGCTGAGTTCGCGCACAGACTGCCGACAGGCAGTTTGTGGCTAACGAAGGATCTGCCCGCCTGCCAGCGGGCAAACTCTTGAGTTCGCGCACAGACTGCCGACAGGCAGTTTGTGGCTAACGAAGGATCTGCCCGCCTGCCAGCGGGCAAACTCTTGAGTTCGCGCACAG
>JAYWDK010000347.1:0-3781 GCA_043779845.1 Betaproteobacteria bacterium
GCGTCCCGGCAGATCATGTCCTCGGAATTTCGGGGTGAACGGTGCGCAACGGCCTCGTCGGGCATATCAATGACTTGCGCTAACTTAATGGCATTGGGCTAGAAACCCCCGGCTACCCGATTAGGCAGCACTGCGCGCCCGCGAAGAAGGGTTCATGCTGTGTTGCTGCTGTATGCCTTGAAGGTGATGACCAGCGCGACCGCCAAGAGGAACCCTTCCAGAACCATGAACGTCACTGAACTTGTGCCCTGCGCCGCCTGCCGATACTGACTTGCCGCGAACATGCGAACGAGGCCAAGCGCAAGGAATAACCAGCCAGAAAGTGTGATGAGAACTGTCCAGTTTCGCGCCCAGACGTTGTGCGCTCGCACGACAGCCAAGCCCCCGACGAACATGAGGACGCCTGAGAGATAGATGACTGGCGGTATCTGTGCGTCGTAGAGGTTGGGCTGAACAAGCGGGAACTCGGCGAGAAGCATTGCGACAAGGGTGGGACCCACGAGACCGCCGACTTGTTTGGAGTTCGTCACAAATGTCTCCAAGGTTGGTTGTTGTGCGGCCTGCCGTTGGCGCTCCGGTTGAGCGAATACAAAGCGACTTCCCCAAACTGAAGACGGTGTCGAGGCACCAAGATTGATGTTTGGAGAGTCAATCTGAAACTGGAAAGGAGAAATCCCATGGCTGAGATTACACGAGCGCTGATTGCGCGGGTAGGGGTAGACCTTGCGAAGCTGGTGATCCAGGTGCACGCGGTGGATACGGCGGGTCGGCGGGTAGTTGGCAAGGCGCTCAAGCGAGATCAATTCCTGGCCTGGTGCGCGCAGTTGCCGGCGGGCTGGCGTTCGGCAAGAGCCCCAAGGTGCTGCGCGCTGCGCTGCCCGACATGCTGGAGGACGCCGGCAACGCGCTGACCAGCGTGGCGCGCTTGGTGCTGCAGCAAGCGTTCGAGCTGTGGCGGCAACTGGACGAGCACATGCGCTGGTGTGATCGTCAGATCGGCCAGCATGTGCGCAGCAGCGAGCAGGCCAAGCGTGCGGCCAAGATCACCGGCATCGGCGAGGTCGGCGCCTCGGCATTCACTGCGGCCGTGGGCGACTTCGGCCAGTTCAAATCGGGCGCGCAGTTCGGTGGCTGGCTGGGGCTGGTGCCCCGGCAAAACTCCAGCGGCGGCAAGGCCAGCCTGGGGCGCATCACCCAACGCGGCGACGACTACCTGCGCACCCTGCTGATCCAGGGCGCGAAGTCCGCCGTGATGAGCGCGCAAAAACGCGACGACCCGAACAGCCGATGGGTGCAGCAACTCGCCGCGCGGGTAGGTTGGCAGAAAGCCTGCGTGGCCATGGCCAACAAGAACGCGCGCATCCTGTGGGCGGTGATGACGCGCGAACAAGGCTTTGATCCCCAACACGTCAGCGACAAGCCCAAAGCATCCGCAGCGCCGCACCCACGCTGGGCCAGCACATCGCCCAGGTGCTGGCTGCGCTCAAGAAACAAAGGACCGATGAATGAGCCTATCTCGCTACCTGAGCGTCCTGCAGGCGCGCTTTGACCGCCTGGCGCTGCGCCCGCCCGCGCCCGCCACCGCAGTTGAGGTGGCCTTGTTGCAGCAGCAACACGCCGCCACTTGGGCGGCGTTGATGGCCTGGTGCCATGACGGCGCCGGCCCCGGCAACAGCCCCGCCTGGGCGCCCGGCGCCAAGCCCGCCGTGGCGCAACGCCTGGCCATGGCCAGCCTGCGTGGCCCCAACGCCGCGAGCCTGCTGGCCTTTGCCAACGCCTTTGCGCGGCAGCTGGATGGCAGCACCCAGCTCGACGCCCTGCCCGGGGGCGCCGCCGGCCTGGCGCTGCGCCTGGGCGTGAAGGCGCGCGACGCCCAGTGGTGGCGCCAGCGCCAGCCCAGTGATCCGTGGGACGCCGGCTGGGCCATCAACACGCCGCCCGCGCAACGTCAGATGCAGGGTCGGTTCATGCCGCGCCGAGCCACGCTCATCTTGGGCGATAGGCAGGAGTTTGAAGCCCTGCGCCTGAGCCTGGCCACGCTGACGCTGCGCGGCGCCGATTTCAGGCACCCGGTGCGCTGGCTGTGGGTGGGCGGCGATGATGATTTGCCCGCGCCCAAGGGCTTTTTGATGACGCGGCTGGCGCTGGCCTGAGCCCAGCGCCATCGGGCGCCCTCACCCCACCCGCTTCAAATCCCTGAACGCCGCAGCTACCACTTTGGACGCTCAACCAAGGCGAGCGGGTGACTGTCGCCCCGTTGGCCACCGAGTTCAAAGCCAATGCGCGCACCATTCAGCCTGCCAGTGTCCAGCCTGAACAAGTTGCGCCAAAGGCGGATCAACGCCAGCGTCGGCAACCCTATTTCCGTGGCCTATCCTTGTGAAACGGATAGAAATGCCCCGACAACCCCAATCCCAGTGATCCCAATCCCGGTGCGACCCTAATCCCAGTGCAGTTCCTCACCGTAGACTTCGTCTTCGGAATGTGGTGCCAGCGCCCGGCGTTGAACTTGTTCGCATCGTCAACTCCTGCAGATTTGCCGGAGGGCCACGTTCATAACTACCATCCTCATCGCCAGCGGCTTAGAGTCGCTATCGCATTAACGACAAGGAGATGAAGATGAAGATGAAGAAGCTGGTTGTCCTGAACCGAGTGCGGGTGATCGCCGTTGCCGCTGTGGGCTTGATGGCGTTGACGGTGCCGTTGGCGGCCGCTGCCGCTGACAAATTCGAGAAATTCGCGGCAACCGCCCAGATCGTCGAAGTCTTGGACTTTAACGTTGATAGCAGCTGCCAGCCGGCGAGCCCTGGCACCGAAAGCAGCGCGATGGGCAGGATCAGCGGCACGGGCTTGGGAACAACAGGCATCGGTGCGTTCACGCTTTCATCCCTTGACTGCGTGCGTGCCGCAAGTCCGGACTTCCAACCACCCTACACTTTCAGCAGCAAGTCGTTCAGGCTCACGACCCGGAATGGCGATGAGATCATCGCGACCTACAGCGGCACGGCGATGCTCGACCCCGCGACCTTCCTTCTTGTCCTCAACGGAACCTTCGAGTTCACCTCTGGCACGGGCATGTACAGGAAGATCAAGGGCGGCGGTAGCTTGTTCGGGGCCGAAGACATCAGCGGGTTTCCGGCGGCAAGGGGTTTCGTGACGCTCACCGGCAGCATTGCTCGCTGAGAACGACCGCCGCAGACGGCCGCGCTGCAGCGGCGAACTCGCGTGTGCGGGCCCGGGGATCGGGCCCGGGGTCACGGGCCAGGGGTCAGGGGAGTCTCGCCCGTCAGCAATGACGGGCGTGGATTGAAACGCGGCATGGTGCAGCGCGCAAAGCTGCCTGCATGACGTCTCGCCCGTCAACAATGACGGGCGTGGATTGAAACCCCGACCCCGCCCGTTTCAGGACCACGCGCGCCAGTCTCGCCCGTCAGCAATGACGGGCGTGGATTGAAACATTCGGGAGCCGGTAGAGCTTTTTGGGCGCCGGCGTCTCGCCCGTCACGCGCCTGGGTGCGCGTTTGACCGCCGCCAACCACAAGCGCTTTGCCGACCGCATTGAAACCGTGACCGTGGATCCGGTGTTTGCCTGGCTGCCGCGCGCGGGCTTGGGGCAAGCGGCCGTGGCGGTGCCTTGAGGCGTGCGTCCAGGCCTGTCACGACGCCCCACTACAGTCAACTTTCGCGCCAATCCAGGGAGCCCGCTTGAGCCAGAACGCCGATCACCCCAACCAGTTTGCCCTGCTGCGCCAGCGCCGGTTTGCGCCGTTTTTCTGGACCC
>JAYWDK010000348.1:0-3771 GCA_043779845.1 Betaproteobacteria bacterium
GAAACCGCCCGTGCCTTAAGCGAAGGCGTGCTGACCAGCGTGCATGATGCGAACATCGGCTCGATCTTCGGCATCGGCTTTCCGGCCTGGACCGGCGGGGCCATGCAGTTCATTTACGGCATGGGCGTGGATGCCTTCACCATGCGCTGCGACGCGCTGGCGGCCAAATTCGGCCCTGGCTTTTTGCTGAGCGATGCGGTGAAGGCGTCAATCCGCCAGCACCAGCCGGTTTATTGATCTCATTGATTTCATTCATTTTTTCACCCTACCCAATTCACTTCTCATGCAAAGACTCAAGAACAAGATCAGCATCATCACGGGCGCGGCGCAAGGCATCGGCCTGGCCACAGCGCTGAAGTTCGCCGAGGAAGGCGCCATCGTCGTCATCTGCGACGTGAAACAGGCCGCCATTGACGAGACCGTCAGGCAGTGCCAGGCGCTGGACGCGCAGGCCGTCGGCTATGTCATGGACGTGACGCAGCGGGGCACGGTTGACGCCGTGGTGGCCAAGGTCAAGGCGCAGTTCGGCCGCATCGACGTGCTGGTCAACAACGCCGGCATCACGCAGGACGCGCGCCTGCAAAAAATGACGCTGGAACAATTTGACCGCGTGATTGACGTCAACCTGCGCGGTGTGCTTCATTGCGCGCAGGCGGTCGCAGACACCATGGTGGCCCAAGGTCAGGGCGTGATCCTCAATGCCAGCTCGGTGGTGGGCGTTTACGGCAACTTTGGCCAGACCAACTATGCCGCCAGCAAGTTTGGCGTGATCGGTTTCACCAAAACCTGGAGCCGCGAGCTGGGCCCCAAGGGCGTGCGCGTCAACGCCGTGGCGTCGGGTTTTGTCGAGACGCCCATCCTGGGCAGCGTGCCCGAACAAGTGCTGGATCACCTGCGCGCGCAAGTGCCGCTGCAGCGCCTGGGCCGCCCCGAAGAAATCGCCAACGTCTACGCTTTTATGGCCAGCGACGAGGCCAGCTACATCAACGGCGCGGTGATCGAGGTCTCAGGCGGCATGACGGTGTAGCGCCGCCAAGCGCATGACCAGGGAGCCGCCCTCAGATGCCCGGCAGTGGCCGCTGCAAGTCGTCGTCCAGCCCGTCGAACACCTCGATGGCCGGCAGGCTGCAGCCGATGCTGCTGAGCTCGATGGCGGGCGCGCCCGTCAGGTCGTGCAGCGTGAACAAGCCATCCGCGCCCCGCCTGAACAACTGCAACTCACGGCTGTCGGGGTCGACCAGCAGGTACTCACGCAGGCTTGCCAATTGCCGATACCAGGTGAATTTGGCGCCCCGGTCGTAGGCCTGGGTGGACGGTGACAACACCTCCACCACCACGGTGGGCGCACTGAACACTTGCTCGGTGCGCAGGTCGTCACGGTCACAGGTGACAAAAACATCGGGGTAAAACACCACGTCGGCGGCGGCTTGCACCTTCATGGACTCGGTAAACGCCCGGCATGGGCTGCCGCGCAATTGCTGCTTCAGGCTCGAAGCAATGTTGAGTGATACCAGCCCATGCACACGTCTGGCGCCCACCATGGCAAAAACCTCGCCGCGCACAAACTCATGGCGCTCGGTCTGGGTCTCTTCCCACACCATGAACTCGCTGAGGCTGAATTTTGGCTGCACTTGTCCCATGGCCCGGATAGTAGACGCCAGCGCGTTGGGCTGGCAAATCGAGCCGGCGGCTGCGGCCACAAACCCGGTGGAAATCGCGGCGACAATGCCCGGCTTATGTCCTTGACCTACGCCCTGTTTGACGACGCCGGTAAATTCCTCGCTGGCCGCGTGATGTCTGAAGCTGATGCCTCGGTGCAAATCGAGCTCGATTCAGGCAAGCGCGTGAAGGTTAAATCCGCCAACGTGCTGCTGCGCTTTGCCAAGCCAGAGCCGCAGGCCTTGATCCATGCTGCCCAAGCCCTTGCCGCCGAGATTGATCTCGAAATGGCCTGGGAATTTGCCCCGGAGGGTGAATTTGGCTTTGCCGACCTGGCGCGCGACTACTTCTCGGCCAAAGCCGGCCCGGAGGAGCAAGCCGCCGCGCTGTTCAAGCTCACCGACGCGCCGCATTACTTCAGGCGCGTCGGCAAGGGCTTGTTCAAGAAGGCGCCCGAAGACACCGTGAAAGCCGCCTTGCTGGGCATTGCCCGCCGGGCCGAGCAAGCCGCTCAAATTGAAGCCTGGGCCGTTGAACTGGCGGCCGGCAATTGCCCGGCGCCCGTGCGCGAGCAGCTGTTCCGCATCCTGTTCAAGCCCGACAAAAACGGCCCCGAGTACAAGGCCGTGGTGGAAGGCGCCAAACGTGCCCAGCGCCAGCCGCTGGCCATGTTGCAAGCGGCAGGCGCCATTGATTCGCCCTACCAGTTTCACTGGCAGCGTTTTTTGTTTGAGCAGTTCACCAAGGGCACCGGCTTTGCCCCGCTGAGCGCGCCGCTGATCAAGGACGAGCTGCCGCTGGCGCCCGTGCAGGCGTTTTCAATCGACGACTCCCAAACCACCGAAATCGACGACGCGCTGTCGGTCAACGGCCTGGGCACCGGCACGGTGATTTTTGGCGTGCACATTGCCGCGCCGGCGCTGGCCATCACACCCGATTCGACTATTGACAAAGTGGCGCGCGAGCGTATGTCCACCGTCTACATGCCGGGCTACAAGCTCACCATGCTGCCCGACGAGGTGGTGCAGGCCTATACGTTGATTGAAGGCCGTGACTGCCCGGCGGTGAGCCTGTACGTCACCTTTGACGAGGCCACGCTGGCGGTGCAGAAAACCGAGACGCGGCTGGAGCGTGTGCCGATTGCCGCCAACCTGCGCCACGACCAACTCGATGAAGTGGTCACCGTGGCCGCGCTGACCGACGAGGCGGTGGCCGAGTACCCGTTTGCGCCCGAGCTGGCCTTTGCTTTCCGCTTGGCACGGCATCTGAAAGCCCAACGTGAGGTGGTGCGCGGCAAGCCCGAGAACTTCAACCGGCCCGACTACAACTTCAAGCTCGACAGTGAAGGCAACACGGGTGGTGAGCCGCTGGGGCATGAGACCGTGCGCATCACCGAGCGCAAGCGTGGTGCGCCGCTGGATTTGATCGTCAGCGAGGCCATGATTCTGGCCAACAGCCACTGGGGCGGGTTCATCGCTGAAAACGGCGTGCCCGGCATCTACCGCAGCCAGGCCAGCATGGCGCCGGGCGTCAAGGTGCGCATGGGCACCAAGCCCGCGCCGCACGCTGGCATGGGCGTGGCGCAGTACAGCTGGGCCACCTCGCCGCTGCGGCGCTATGTGGATTTGGTCAACCAGTGGCAAATCATTGCCTGCACCAAGCATGGCCGCACGGCCGCGCTGGTTGCGCCGTTCAAACCCAAAGACGCCATGCTGTTTTCGGTGATCTCGTCGTTTGACGCGGCCTACAGCGCCTACAACGATTTCCAACGCGACATCGAGCGCTTCTGGACGCTGCGCTGGCTGCAGCAAAACAACATCACCGAGCTGGATGCCGCCGTGCTCAAAGACGGCCTGGTGCGCGCCGACACGCTGCCGCTGGTGTTCAAGGCGCTGGGCTGCGAGCCGCTGCCGCGCAACACCCGCGTGCGGGTGCGCATCACCGGCATGGATTTGCTCACGCTCGACCTGCACGCCAACCTGGCCACGCGGCTTGACGACGTGGCCGCCGGCGCCACCGTTGCAAGCACTGATGACACCGCCGATCTTGACGACGAAGCCCAGTCCGCCGCGCCCCTGGCCTTGGCTTTTGACCTGGTTGATGCCGACGACG
>JAYWDK010000349.1:0-3771 GCA_043779845.1 Betaproteobacteria bacterium
GCCATCAAACGGGTGATGTTGAGCAAGCTGTTGGTGCTGGTCACGGCGGTGCTGGCCGCCTGGGTGGCGTCGTTGCGCATTGCCAATATCCTGCCGTTCGTCACCGCCGCTTTTTCGGTGGCCGCAGCGACGTTTTTCCCGGCGCTGGTTTTGGGCATTTTCTGGCGTCGCGCCAACCGCGCGGGCGCCGTGGCAGGCATGTTGGTGGGTGTCGGTGTGTGCCTTTGGTACATGGCGCGCAACCTGCCCGGCACGCGTGTCTGGTTGGGTTTGGGCGAGTTGGGTGCCAACCTGCGGTGGTTTGGCATTGACCCGGTGTCCGCCGGCGTGTTTGGCGTGCCGGCTGGGTGTTTGGCGCTGGTTTTGGTCAGTTTGTTGACCCGCCCACCGGCTGCCGCCGAGTTGGCCATGGTTGATAACTTGCGCCGGCCCAGAGGCGAGCCTGACCAATTCAGCGAATCAGGCGGGCCGCCCGCGCTATAATCATTGGCTTTACCTTTGCTGCACCGGACAAGAATTGCTGATCGTTGACGCGAATTGGCAATCCAGGGCAGCTTCCGATCCCCGGAAACCACAAGGAGTGTGTATGCGTCACTATGAGATCGTGCTTTTGATCCACCCGGATCAGAGCGAACAAGTTCCAGCCATGCTGGAACGCCTGAAGGGCATCGTCACCGCCGCCAGCGGCAAAGTGCACCGTGTTGAAGATTGGGGCCGCCGCCAGTTGGCGTACCAGATCCAGAAGCTGGCCAAAGCGCACTACGTGTGCCTGAACTTCGAGTGCACCAAGGAAACCTTGGCTGAAATCGAAACCGGCTTCCGGTTCAACGACGCCGTTTTGCGCCACCTCACCGTGTCCAAGACCAAAGCTGAGACCACCCCGTCGGTCATGATGAAGGCGGTTGAGAAGGAAGAGTCACGCAAGTCGGCCCAGCAGGAGACCAGCACCTGATTGAAACCACCGCTGCCGCGCTTGAAGGTCGCGCCACAATGAACCGCATGGTTCTGTCGGCGCAACTGCTAGAGCGAGGTGTCGTGAGGTACACCCCCGCTGGTCTTCCGGTCATTGATTGCCGACTGCAACACGAGTCAACAGTCACCGAAGACGGGCAGCCACGCAAGGTCTCCGTGGAGATCAAGGCACTGGCGATCGGGGCGATATCACGGCCACTGGGCGCGCTGACGTTGGGAAGCTCAGGCTTGTTTGCCGGCTTTCTGGCCTCGGCCCGCAACGGACGCGGATTGCTGTTTCACATTACCGAGCTGACTCCAGACGCCCAAAGCGCTCTGACCAATCCCTGATTTGTCGACCCATGCCGCGCCGAACGCGTGGCCCAATCGACAACCATTGCACCCATTCGAAAGAGGTTCACCATGCCCCCACCAAGAGGTAAAGGTAAGTTTTCCAAAGACCGCAAGCCCAAGCGCAATCAGCAATCACTGCTGTTCAAGCGCAAGCGCTTCTGCCGCTTCACTGTCGCCAATGTGGTCGAGATTGACTACAAAGACGTCGATGTGTTGCGTGATTTCTTGGGTGAAAACGGCAAGATCACGCCAGCTCGCCTGACGGGCACGCGCGCTTTTTACCAGCGTCAGCTGACCACCGCCATCAAGCGCGCGCGCTTTCTGGCGCTGGTGCCATACAGCGACCAGCACCGCGTCTAAGGAGCCGCATCCATGCAAATCATCCTGCTCGAAAAAGTAGCGAACCTGGGTAACCTGGGCGATGTGGTCAAGGTCAAGGACGGCTACGCCCGTAACTTCCTGATCCCGTCGAAGCAAGCCCGTCGCGCCACTGAAACGGCTATCAAAGAGTTTGAAGTGCGTCGTGCCGAGCTTGAAAACGCCGCTGCCGAGAAGTTGGCCGCCGCGCAAGCCGTGGGCGACAAGCTCGCAGGCAAGACGGTGGTCGTGTCGCAAAAGGCTGGCGTTGACGGCCGTTTGTTTGGCTCGGTCACCAACGCCGACATCGCCGACGGTCTGAAGAAGATCGGCTTTGATGTGGCCAAGTCGCAAGTGCGCTTGCCCAACGGCCCGCTGAAGACGGTTGGCGAGCACCCGGTATCAGTCGCCACCCATACCGACGTCGTGGTTGAAGTGACCGTCAAAGTGATCCCCGAGACCGATTGATTCGGTAGCGTGTCGGTCACTTGACTGATCGATGCGGCGCATTGCCGCATCCAGGTTCACAAAGGCCGGCTAATCGCCGGCCTTTTGCTTTTGCAGAGCCACTTTTCCCCAGCCCGTCCCCCGGATTTCCACAGCCTTACCCACAGGCGCCGCAAGACCCCCGCCTTATCATTCAATCACGCCCCACCGTCCGAGATGCCCGCCTGATGTCAGCCGTTTTCCGCTCTGCCCAATCCGCCTCGCCCCCTGATGACGAGGTCGCAAGGCTCCGGGTGCCCCCCCATTCAGTTGAAGCCGAGCAAAGTGTGTTGGGCGGCTTGCTGATCGACAACATGGCTTGGGATCGCGCGGGTGACCAGGTCAGCGAGAGCGACTTTTACCGCTACGAACACCGCGAAATTTTCACGGTGATTGCCAAGCTGATCAACGGCAGCAAGCCGGCCGACGTGATCACGGTGTTTGAGCAGTTGCAGAGCACGGGCATCGCCGAGGCCTGCGGCGGTTTGGCGTATCTCAATGCGCTGGCGCAGAGCGTGCCCAGTGCCGCCAACCTGCGGCGTTACGCTGAAATCGTGCGTGAGCGCGCCATCCTGCGCAAGCTGATCTCGGCATCCGACGACATCGCCACAAATGCCTTCAACCCGCAGGGCAGGGCGGTGTCGCAAATTCTCGATGAAGCCGAAGGCAAGATCTTCAAGATCGGCGAAGAAGGCTCACGCAACAAACAAGGCTTCATCGGCATCGACAAGCTGGTGGTGCAGTTGATAGACCGCGTCAACGAACTGGCTGAAAACGGCGCCGAAGAAGTGACCGGTGTGCGCACGGGGTTTTTTGACCTGGACCGCATGACGGCCGGCCTGCAAAAAGGCGACTTGATCATCCTCGCGGCGCGCCCGTCTATGGGTAAAACCGCCTTGGCCATCAACATCGCCGAGGCGGTGGCGGTCAATGAAGAGCTGCCAGTGCTGGTGTTTTCGATGGAAATGGGCGCTTCGCAATTGGCGCTGCGCATGGTGGGCTCGATTGGTCGCATTGACCAGTCTGGCCTGCGCACCGGGCGTTTGCGTGACGACGAATGGGGCCGGTTGACCGATGCGGTTGAACGCCTCGGCAAAGCCCAGTTGTTCATTGACGAAACACCGGCGCTGAACCCCGCCGAACTGCGCGCCAGATCACGCCGCATGGCGCGGCAGTTTGGCGGCACCTTGGGCTTGATCGTGATCGATTACCTGCAGCTCATGAGCGGCACGGCCAGTTCGTCGGGTGAAAACCGCGCGACTGAAATCAGTGAAATCTCGCGTGGGCTCAAAGCCCTGGCCAAAGAGTTGCAATGCCCGGTGATCGCGCTGTCGCAGCTCAACCGATCGGTTGAAACCCGCACCGACAAGCGGCCGATGATGAGTGACCTGCGTGAATCAGGCGCCATCGAGCAGGACGCCGACGTGATCATGTTCATCTACCGCGATGACTACTACAACAAAGAGAGCAAAGAGCCTGGCGTGGCCGAAATCATCATCGCCAAGCAGCGTAACGGCCCAGTGGGCACGGCCAAGCTCATCTTCTTGAAGCCCTTGACCAAGTTTGACAACATGGCGCCAGGTAGCGAGAGCAACGGCGAGTATTGATTCTTGGATCCTCGGA
>JAYWDK010000350.1:0-10453 GCA_043779845.1 Betaproteobacteria bacterium
CCACGCTGGAGATCGGCACGCTGACCACCGCCACCAGCCTGGCCACGTTCACCGACGGCACCAGCGTGTCGCTGGACATCGGCTTGTGATGCCTGCGGCGCTGGCGACCACCCAAGTGGTGGCCGCCGCCGCGCTGGCGGGGGTGCTGGCACCAGCACCCGCCGCTGCCCAAGAGCCCGCCGCCCCGGCGGGCTTTTTTGCGTCTGCGGCATCAAACTCAAGCACCCGCGCGGCGCCGGCATCGCCCTCAAGCTGGCAGCTCAGCCCGCGCAGTGACCACCACAGCGACGCGCTGCCGCTGGCCGTGCTGGGCGACGACGACTGGCAGCGCCTGGCGCCCCGGCCCGGCCGCAATCTGGCCTACCTGGACGACGAAGTGCGATTGCAAGGCCTCAGCGGCGACTGGACTTGGGGCCTGCTGGCGCGCAGCCTGGCCACCGTGGTGGCCAGCCGCGACACCCTGGCCTTGGCCCAAACAGTGGACGCCGGCGTGCCCCCCGCCAGCAACACCCGCTGGCTGCCCGCCGTGCACTGGCAGCAGCCGGTGGGCGAGGCCACGCTGGGCCTGGGCTGGCGCGTGCACGAACGCCGGCTCACCGTGGCGCTGGACTGGCGAGGCCTCACGCTGCGGGCCGGCGCCGACCGGCTGGACGCCGCCGCCCGCACGCGTGAGCTGGCGCTGGCGTACGGGCACAGTTTTTAAAACAATGCGCCACGCCGTCACGGCCGTGGCGCTGACGCCGCGCCCAGGTGTTCCAGATTGGCGAAAAACCCGGCCACCTTGAGCAAGGTCAAACCCCGCGCTCGGGCAGCGCCTAAGGTGGCCGCAGTGTTTTGATCAACCCAATGGAGCCTTTCACCATGACCCCCCTGCGTACCGCCCGCGCCTTGCCCTGTTCAACCCGCCACAGCAGCCACCGCGCGGCCACCTTGTTGGCGGCCTTGCTCACCACGCTGTGCGCGGCTGCCCCGGCGCTGGCCAATGGCCGCGACGACGCCATGCTCAAGCTGGCCAGCAGCAGCGGCTGCATGACCTGCCACCACATCGAGCCCGGCGCCAAGGGCCCCGACGGCCTGGCGCCCATCGGGCCGGCCTGGCGTGACGTGTCGGCCAAGTACAGCGGCCAAAAAGGCGCTGTCGCCCAGCTCACGCAAACCGTGATGGCGGGCTCCAACCCGTATTCAAGCCACTGGAAGGGCAAGGTCTCGGGCTTGGCCATGCCGCCCAACGCGGTGGCCGTCAAAGAGGCCGATGCCAAGCAGCTGGTCAAGTGGATCCTGAGCCTGGACGCTGCCAAAAAGTCGTGATGGGTGGCGCCGCGCCGCTTTTCCAACGCACCTCTGGCTGGTTGCCTTGATCAGTTTTGAACGGCGCGTTTTGACGGCCCTGATCAGAAATAGCTGCCTGCGACAATCCACGCCATCAAGTTGGAGGAGCGCCGGTGCTGACAAGGTTGCGCGTCAAGGGATTCAAGAACCTGCGAGAGGTGGATTTGGCCTTTGGGCCATTCACTTGCATCGCGGGTCGTAACGGCGTCGGTAAGTCAAACGTCTTTGACGCGATCACGTTTCTGAGCGACCTGGCCTCGCTGCCCCTGGTCAAGGCGGCAATCAAGGTTCGCGGCGCCGAGGATCGGATTGCGGGCATCAGCGCGCTGTTTGCGCGGCATGCTGAACCCGGTATCGCGCGCATGGAGTTCGTGGCGGAGATGGTGGTGGCGCAGCGCGTGACCGACGATTACGACCGTCCTGCGCTTGCGGCCGCGACTTATCTGCAATACACGCTGGCGTTGCGGTACGACCCCCAGCGCGGTGTCAGTGGCAAAGAGCCGTTTTACATTGAGCGTGAAGAGTTGGTGGCCAAATCGTCTAGCGTGGCGGCGACGGGATTGGGTTTCAGGCCCTCGAAGATGTGGCTGAAGCGGCATGTGCTCGGGCCGGGCAATCGTCGCGGCGCATTCATCGATACCCCCCCCACTTCTGACGCCGAGCCGATCATTCAACTTCACGGTGAGGGCCGGGGCGGACGGCCTTCACCGGTGATGGCGCGGCAATCGCCGCAAACCGTTCTTTCAGGCGTCAACTCGTCTCTGTATCCCACGGTATTGGCGGCGCGGCGTGAGATGCAATCCTGGCGTTTGCTGCAACTTGAGCCCAGTGCCTTGCGCATGGCCGATGAGTTCAGAGGTGAGTCTCACGTCAGTGCGACCGGCCACCATTTGCCCAACGCGGTATTGCGCTGCGCGAGTGGCGAGGAGGTGACTCAGCGCTTGGCGGAATTGATTCCCGGCATCCGATCAGTTGATGTGGACAGCGACAAGACCCGGCAGATGAACACCTTGCAGGTGACGATGAAAGATCGCCAAGCTTACGCGGCCAGTGCCTTGTCCGACGGTACTTTGCGATTTTTGGCCTTGGCGGTATTGGCTTGTGATGACGCCACGGGCGGGCTGACTTGCCTGGAAGAGCCCGAAAACGGCATTCACCCGCTGCGTATTCCAGAGATGCTCGACTTGGTGCGAAGCTTGGCCGAAACCGAAGACGCGTCGGACCCGTCTGAGTCAGACCGAGACGGTGCGGCACACCAAGAAAACAGCCTGCGGCAAGTCATCATCAATACGCATTCACCACTCGTCGTGGCGGAGCTGACTGATGACGAATTGCTGATGGCTGAGACACTGAGCACGAGGGCTGGCGAGTGGGTGAACTTCCGGCCACTCCCGAATACCTGGCGGGCCGTGGACTTGCCTGACACGCGCTGTGTGGCGCGGGGCGAACTGGCTTCTTATCTGGGTGCCCAGGCCTCGGCGGGTCGGCGCCCGCTGCCGCCCGGCAAGCACACTGTGGCCGAGCGGTTGGAGACAGGTCAACAAGGTCTGTGGCCGGAGGGCAACTTGTTTGCTGCCGAGTCATGACTCAAGTCATGACCACAGCGACGAGGATTCTCAACTCCACGTTGGTGGCTGACGGCAGCTCAGACCGCGTGCTGATCCCCATCATTGGCCGTCTCTTGTCGGCGCATTGCCCAGTGCCGTGCCGCGAGACGGATTTTGTGCGTGACTATCCAAAGGGCATGAGTGGTTTGGCGCATCGCATGCGCCACGCCTTGGCGCAGTTTCCTTGCGATATCCTTTTTGTGCACCGTGACGCTGAACAGAAAGACGCCACCGTCTTGCGCGAGGATGAGATTCGTGCCGCCGTCGAGGCGCTGGGCCTGGCGCCGCCTGTCATTGCCATCGTGCCAATGCGCATGACCGAAGCCTGGTTATTAGTTGAAGAAAACGCGATTCGCCGCGCGGCGGGCAACCCCGGCGGACGTGAACCCTTGGGCTTGCCTGACCCGCAAAAGTTCGAGTCCGTCGACGCCAAGCAGGCGCTTTTCGCGGCACTGGCGCGGGCCAAGAACCTCAACAATCGTCGTAGCAACCGACTTCAACCCCAAGCCTTGCGTCACCGGGTGGCCGACTATCTTGACGATCTGACGCCGCTGCGGCGATTGCCGTCGTTCGACAGATTCGAGGCTGGTCTGCGCCAGTACTTTCAATCCACGGGTTTTGTGCATGCTTGACTTCAAAATTCTCGCCACCGAGGCCCATGCCCGTCGTGGCCGCCTCACGCTGAACCACGGCGTGGTTGAAACCCCCATCTTCATGCCCGTGGGCACCTACGGCACCGTCAAGGGCGTGCTGCCGCAGTCGCTGCACAACATGGGCGCGCAGATCATCCTCGGCAATACCTTCCATTTGTGGTTGCGCCCGGGGCTGGAGGTGATTGAGTCGTTCAAGGGCCTGCACGGTTTTGAAGGCTGGCAAAAACCCATCCTCACCGACAGCGGCGGCTTTCAGGTGTGGAGCCTGGGCGAGATGCGCAAGATCAGCGAAGAGGGCGTGCGGTTTGCCTCGCCCGTGAACGGCGACAAGCTGTTTTTGACGCCCGAAGTGAGCATGCAGGTGCAAACCGCGCTCGACAGCGACATCGTCATGCAGTTCGACGAATGCACGCCGTACGAGACCCAAGGCGTGCTCACGTCCGAGGCCGACGCGCGCGCTTCGATGGAGCTCAGCCTGCGCTGGGCCAAGCGATGCATCGATGAGTTCGAGCGTCTCGAAAACCGTAACGCCTTGTTCGGCATCGTGCAAGGCGGCATGTTCGAGCGCCTGCGCCAGGATTCGCTGGACGCGCTGGTGGCACTTGACTTGCCCGGTTACGCCATTGGCGGCGTCAGCGTGGGCGAGCCCAAGGAGCAGATGCTGGCCATCATGGCGCACACGCCGCACCGCTTGCCGGCGCACAAACCGCGCTACCTGATGGGCGTGGGCACGCCCGAAGATCTGGTGGAAGGCGTGGCCTGCGGGGTGGACATGTTTGATTGCGTGATGCCCACCCGCAACGCGCGCAACGGCCATTTGTTCACCCGCTTTGGCGACCTGCGCATCCGCAACGCGCGCTACAAAACCGACGCACGGCCCATCGACGAAACCTGCACTTGCCACGCTTGCGGCACCGGCATCAGCCGCGCTTATTTGCACCATCTTGACCGCTGCGGCGAGATGTTGGGCCCGATGCTCACCAGCATCCACAACCTGCATTACTACCTGAACCTGATGCGCGAGATCCGCGAGGCGCTCGATGTTGGCGGTTTTGGCGGTTGGCGCAATCAGTTCCATGCCGACCGCGCGCGCGGCGTCTAGACCCCACCTGGCCCCCGGGCTTTTTCACCCCCTTCAAATCATCAGGCGCCCAGCCGGCTGACCGGCCACCAGCGCCTCAACGGACACCACAACGCCCCATGGCGACTTCCTCCAAAACACCGCGCTCTACGCCCGACAAAGCGGCCAAGCCGCAGGCCGCCGTAGCGGCCAAGCCTGCCCGCGCTGCTGCCGCGCCTGTTGCGCCAATGCCGGCGCGCAAAGTGCCCGCCAAACAGGCGGTCAAACAGGCGGCTACAAAGGTGGCTACACAGGCGGCCAAGCCGGTGGTGAAACCAGCCATCAAGTCGCCCACAAAATTGCCCATGAAGCTGCCTGCAAAGCCGAGCCCGCTGGCCAAGCCGGCCGCCGTGAAGCCGGCCAAAAAGGCCGCAGTGGCCGTGCCGGTTGCCGCCAAAGTGGCTCCGGTGGCGGCGGTCGCGGTGCCCGTGGTGATGGCCCCCGCAGGCCAGCGCGCCAACGCTCAACAGGCCGGCTCGCGCCTGGCAACCGCCAAAAAAGTGGCCGCCAAAACAACTGCGGCCGAGCTGCCTGTCACCCAACAATCGGCCGCAAAACAGGCCGTGGCCAAGCCCGCCACCGTGAGCCCCGCATCGCGCCCGGCGGCCGGCAAAACAGCGGTGACCAAGCCGACCATTGCCGCGTCGGCGATGGCCAAAAAGGCCGCCGTCAAGTCCGCGCCCGTGGTGCCCGCCGCCGCCAAAACGAAGGCCGCGCCGCAGCAGCCAGCCGCCAACAAGCCGGCGATTGCCGCGCCCGCAGTGGCCAAGAAGGCGGCCTTCAAGCCCGTGCCCTTGACGCCCGCAACCGTCAAACCTGCTGCGGTGCTGCCACCGACGGCCAAACAGGCGGCAGCGGCCAAGCTGGGCGTAGAAACCGTGGCTGCCAAGAAGGCCGTGGCCCAGTCCGCGCCCAAGGCGATGCTGCCGGCCAAGGTGACCACGCTAGCGGATGCGGCGCCCCGTCAAGCTGTGCCAGCGCCAGCCCAGGCACCTGCACCTGCATCTGCATCTGCACCAGCATCCTCGCCCCGAGCCAGGCAGCGTGGCGCCCCGCGCGACACGGCCAGCGACGTGCTGGCCGTGTTGACGGCGGCCCCGGCAGCAGCGCCCGTCGCCGCGCCCGAACCCGCTTTGGCCGCCGCGCCGAAAGCGGCGCCCGCGCCCGCGCCAACCGATGCACCAACCCCAGCCCCCAGGCCATCACCCACCGGCCCGGCGCACAGCCAGATCGTGCTGCAGGGCGACGACAGCCGTGTCATCGCCTGGCTTCCCGGCCACGCTTGCCCCGCCACGCTGCAAAAGGCCGCCCAACACATGCTGGATGGCCAGGGCCACATTGCCGCCGACAACGATGCGGCCTTGCCCACGCTGCTGCGCCTGGCCTCGGAGGCCGGGCACCTGCTTCGCGTCGACGAAGCCGTGTGGCCGCACCTGGCCACCAACCGCGATGCCCGATCGCGCCTGCAAGCGCTGGAGGCCGCCTACCCCGACGGCCCCGGCAGCGCCGCGTTGCAGCAGGTGCTGAGCTCGCCACTGCCGGCCTACCAGGCTGAGGGCGCGCTGTTTGCCGTGATCGCCGGCCGCGCGTTGATCGCCGACGAGCGTGGCCTGGGCAAGGGCGTGCAAGCCATGGCCGCGGCCGAGCTGTGGCGCCGCCACTTTGGCGTGAAGCGCGTGCTGGTGCTGTGCGCGCCGGCCCAGCGTGCCGCCTGGCAGCGGGCTTGGCAGCGCTTTGCACCCGACGCTCTGCCCGGCGCGCCCGGTGCGCTGCAAGTGATGGACGGTGGCCTGCACCAGCGCCAGGCTTTGTGGTCCACCGATGTCGGCGTGCGGGTGCTGTCGCCCGATACGCTGGCCAGTGACGCCGCGCACATCGCCTTTTGGGCGCCCGACCTGATCATTGTTGACGAGCCCCAGCACCTGGGCCTGCGTGATGACGCCTGGGCGCAGTTGCAGTCCCCGCACGCCCTGGTTTTGAGCGGCGCGCCGCTGGCCGACGAGCCCGTGCTGATGCGCGCCATCGTGGCGTGGCTGGACCAAAACCGCCAAGGCCCGCTGGCCGCGCTGCTGGAGCTGCAAGCCGCCGCCGATGTGGGCCGCAACTTGACAGCCTCGGACATTGAGCGCCTCACCGACGATTTGTCGCGATTGATGCTGCAACGCCAGCGCACGGACTTGCTGGACCAGCTGCCGCCGCTGGTATTTACCGAGCGCCTGTTTTTAATGGCCCCGGGCCAACGCGAACTGCATGACGCCCACCTGGCCCAAGCCCGTCGCCTGGTGGCCGGCTGGCAGCGCAGCGGCTACTTCAGCGACGCTGACCAATGGCGGCTGGGTGTATTGCTGCGCGACATGCAGTGGGCTTGCCACCGCGCCGACCCCACGCAGGCCAACAGCCCGCTGGCGCAATCCTGCGTGCAGGCACTGGCCACCCAACTCACAGAGTGGGCGACTACTGGCCCCATGAAAGTGGCGCTGTTGTGCGCCACCCAGGCCGACCGTGATCAGCTGGGCCAGCGCCTGGCCGACTGGGCTGGCCCCGTGCTTGATCTGCACTTTTTGTTGCCCACCGATGCGCTGCCGGGCGGGCTGGACGCCGTGCTGCAAGTGGGCGTGCCGTGGCGCACGCGCCGCAGCCCGGCCGGCCCGCGTGGCGAGGCGCCGGCGGGGCAACAACAGGTGTATGCCGTGGCCTTGGGCGGCATTGACAGCGGTTTGTTCGATACGCTAATTCAGCGCCAAGACCCACCGCGTGGCCTGGCCGATGGCGGTGGCCGGGCTTACCTGCAAGGTGAGCGGCTGCAAGACTGGCTGCAGCTGGTGGCGGCGGCCTTGCCCGCCGCCTGAAGCCGGCTTGCCCCGATAGCAGCCCGAGGCGCGCCCAACCTGCGCATGACCTGCTCAGGCGCGTTGGTTGAACGCCGGCGCGGCGCGGTGATGCCTCGGCACGCGCTGGGCCGGCAAGGCCTGCCATGATGCGCACCATGATCACCGCCTTGCTGCGCTTCTTGCGCCACCTGTTCACCGGCCTGCTGGCGCTGCTGATCGTGTTCGAAGAATGGGGTTGGGAGCCGCTGCAGCGCCTGTTGGCGCGCATCGCCCGTTTGCCGGTTTTGCGTCAGCTGGAGGCGGGCATCGCCCGTTTGGGGCCCCGCACCGCGCTGGCGGTGTTTTTGCTGCCCACTTTGCTGCTGTTGCCGGTCAAGCTGCTGGCGCTGATGTTGATCGCGCATGGCCAGCGCTTGCTCGGCTTGCTGGTGGTCGTGGTGGCCAAGTTGGTGGGCACCGCCATCGTGGCGCGGCTGTTTGCGCTCACCCGGCCCGCGCTGCTGCAGATGCCCTGGTTTGCCTCGATCTACCAGCGCTGGACGATCTGGAAAGACGGTTTGCTGACGCGGGTGCGGGCCTCGTGGGCCTGGCGCACCGGCCGGGCCGTCAAGCGCTTGGCGCGGCAGCGTTGGGCGCGCTGGCAGCGCGGCTGACTCAGAGCTTGAAAAGGCATCCAATGCGCCATCACCAGAACTGCCACTGCCCCGTGGCAACCACCCAAATGCCCAAGGCGCCGTTGGTGACCGCGTGCGCGATCACGGCGGTCCAGAGTTTGCCGGTGTAGCGGTACAGCAGCGCGTAGGCCAGGCCGGCCACGATGGCCGCCAGCCACAGCGGGTGTGCCAGCATGAAGACGAAGGTGGACAGCACCAAGGCCCGGGCGCCAACCCGCTGCGGATTCACGCCCTCAAACACCGGATGCTCCAGCCAGCGCATCAAAAACGAGCGCCAGAACAGCTCCTCCATCACCGGCACCAGCACGGTGGCGCCCAACCAGCGCACGGCAATCAGCGGGCTGTCGAGCCGGCCTTGGGCATCCACCGGCACAAACGCCGCTGCTGATTCGCCTATCTGCATCCAGGGCGCGTTCAGGTTGATCCACAGCGCAAACACCGCGAAACCCACGGCCGCGCCCAGCAGGGTTTCGGCCGCAGTGGGCAGATTCACGCAATTCAGCTCGCCGTATTCGCGCCACCAAAAGACCAGCATGCCGCCCACCACGACCAGGTTCAAGCCGTACAACCAACGGGTGTCAAAGCCCCAGCTATCGTCGGTAGGCGCCATGCCCCGCAGTGCCAGCAAGCCCATGAAGGCGGCGAACGGCAAGGTGCGCATCCATGTGGCACGAGACAAGTTCATGAGATCCGTGGAGGTAAGCGAAAGCGCCCAAGGCGCAGCACCGGACGACTGTGTCCAGCGGGGTCATGAACTGTAGGTTTTGCGGCAAAGCGCCTGCCCCCCGCAAATCAGTGGGGAGACCTTGTTTACTGCGGCAAAGCACACGTCTATGTCATTTGTGCTTCACGCGCAATCCCCAAGATCACGCGGTGTGCGTCAGCGCCAGCACCTGCGCATGCAGGCGATCTGGCGTCAAGCCGGCGGGCGCTATCGCCGGCCCCGCCACCAGCGTGACGCGGCTAAAAACGCCGCGCCTGAAGGGCCGCACCATCGCCGAGCCCGCCTCAACCCGTGAAAAATACGAGCCCCACAGGTTTTGCAGCGCCACGGGCACCACCGGCACGGGCCGGCGCGCCAACATGGTCATGACGCCGCCCTTGAAGGCTTGCAGCGTGCCGTCGCGGGTGATGCCGCCCTCCGGAAAAATGCACAGCAAATCACCATCGGCCAGCACCTGATCGGCCGCCGCCAGGGCTGCCGCATACACCGCTGGGGCCTCGGTTTGTGGTGCGATGGGGATGGCGCGCGCCAGCCTGAACAACCAGCCCAGCACCGGCACGGCAAAAATGCGGTGATCCATGATGAAGCGCATGGGCCGCGGGCTGGCCGCCATCAGCAGCAGCGCGTCCACATAGCTCACGTGGTTGCACACCACGATGGCCGCGCCAGCCACCGGCAGGTGTTCGTCACCGCGCACCTTGAACCGGTACAAGCAGCGCGACAACACAAAAGCCACAAAGCGCAGCAGGTACTCGGGCACCAGCAAAAAGATGTAGACGCCCACCAGCGCGTTGAGCAAGCCGGTGACCAAAAACACTTCGGGGATCGTGAACCCCGCGCTCAACATCACGCCCGCGCCCACTGAACTGGCGATCATGAACAAGGCGTTCAGGATGTTGTTGGCGGCAATGATGCGGGCGCGGTGCGTGGGCTGGCAGCGCAGCTGGAACAGCGCGTACATCGGCACGCTGTACAGGCCGGCGCACAGCGCCAGCAGGCCCAAATCAGCCATCACCCGCCAGTGCTGCGGCTGGGCCACAAACTGCGTCACGGTCTGGCTGGCCACAGGCGGCAGGCCGCGCGAGGCAAAGTACAAGTCCACCGCAAACAGGCTCATGCCGATGGCGCCGGCCGGCACCAGGCCAATCTCGACATGCCGGCGCGAAAACAACTCGCACATCAAGGAGCCCGCGCCGATGCCCACCGAGAACACCACCAGCAGCAGCGAGGCCACGTGCTCGTCGCCGTGCAGCACCTCTTTGGCAAACACCGGAAAGTTGGCCAAAAACACCACGCCAAAAAACCACATCCAGCTGATGCCCAGCAGCGAACGGAACACCACCGTGTTTTGCCGCGCCAGCCGCAGGTTGCGCCAGGTCTCGGACACCGGGTTCCAGTTGATGCGCAGCCCGGGCTCAGTGGCCGGCGACGCCGGCACAAACTGCGCGGTGATGCGCCCCAGCACGGCGGCCGCCACGCAGCCAATGGCCACGTAGGTGGCGCCCACGCCGGGCA
>JAYWDK010000351.1:0-25034 GCA_043779845.1 Betaproteobacteria bacterium
GCGTTGATGTCCAGCAGGTTGGGCTTGGGGCCGATGAAGCTGTTCAGGCTCATCACGATGGCCTCGCGGATCGGGTCGATCGGCGGGTTGGTGACTTGCGCAAACAGCTGCTTGAAGTAGTTGAACAGCGGCTTGTTTTTGTCGGACAGCACCGCCAGCGGTGAGTCATTGCCCATCGAGCCCAGCGCTTCTTCACCGCTGCTGGCCATGGGCGCCAGCAAAAACTTGATGTCTTCTTGCGTGGTGCCAAACGCTTGCTGGCGATCCAGCAGCGATTCGGCAAACGACGCGGCCGCAGCCACCGCCTCGGCGGGCACCGGGATCGAGTCAAGCCGGATGCGCACGTTCTCGATCCACTGCCGGTAAGGCTTGGCGAAAGCAAACTGGTTCTTCAGCTCTTCGTCGTCAATGATGCGGCCTTGCTCCAGGTCGATCAAAAACATCTTGCCCGGCTGCAAGCGCCATTTTTTGACGATCTTGCGCTCGGCAAACGGCAGCACGCCGGATTCGGACGCCATCACCACCAGGTCGTCGTCGGTGACGATGTATCTGGCGGGCCGCAGTCCGTTCCGGTCCAGCGTGGCGCCGATCTGCTTGCCATCGGTAAACACCATGGCGGCCGGGCCGTCCCAGGGCTCGAGCATGGCGGCGTGGTACTCATAAAAGGCACGGCGGCGCGCGTCCATCATCTCGTGCTGCTCCCAGGCCTCGGGGATCATCATCATGGCCGCGTGCGCCAGCGGGTAGCCGCTCATCGTGAGCAGCTCCAGCGCGTTGTCGAAGGTGGCGGTATCGCTCTGGCCTTCAAAGCTGATCGGGTAGAGCTTTTTCAGGTCGTCGCCCAACACCGGGCTCTTCATCACGCCTTCACGGGCGCGCATCCAGTTGAAGTTGCCCTTGACGGTGTTGATCTCGCCGTTGTGCGCCACCATGCGGTAGGGGTGCGCCAGCGGCCACTCGGGGAAGGTGTTGGTGCTGAAACGCTGGTGCACCAGCGCCAAGGCTGAGACCACACGCTCATCCGCCAGGTCCAGGTAGTACTGGCCCACCTGGTCGGCCAGCAGCAGGCCCTTGTAGATGATGGTGCGGCAGCTCATGCTGGGCACGTAGTACTCGCCGCTGTGCGTGAGTTGCAGTTTCTGGATCGCGGCTGACGCCGTTTTGCGGATCACGTAGAGCTTGCGTTCCAGCGCGTCGGGCACGATCACGTCGGCACCGCGGCCGATGAAGATCTGGCGGATCACCGGCTCTTTTTCGCGCACGGCCGGGCTCATCGGCATGTCGCGATCCACCGGCACGTCGCGCCAGCCCAGCAGCACCTGGCCTTCAGCCTTGACGGCGCGCTCAAGCTCATGCTCGCAAGCCAGCCGCGACGCGTGCTCCTTGGGCAAAAAGATCATGCCCACGCCGTACTCACCTGGCGGTGGCAGCGCCACGCCAAGGCTGCCATCCGGGGCCGTTCCAGCCCGGGCCATTTCGGCGCGAAAGTACTCGTCGGGGATCTGGATCAGGATGCCGGCGCCGTCGCCCATCAGCTTGTCGGCGCCCACCGCGCCCCGGTGATCCAGGTTCTCCAGAATCTTCAGGCCTTGCTCAACGATGCTGTGCGCCCGCTGGCCCTTGATGTGCGCGACGAAACCCACGCCACAAGCGTCTTTTTCGTGGGCCGGGTCGTACAGGCCATGCTCGGCCAGGGCCTGAATTTCAGTGCGGGACGCGGGAGCCGGGTTCGCCGTGGCGCCGGGGAAATCACGGTGGTTCAAGGTCATGGCAAACGCCTTCGCATTTCGGGAGGTTGGAATTTACTGCGGCGCAGCAACGGTACGCAAGCAGATTTAAATGGGGTCAGACTTATTTAAGTTCGCAGCAAGCCGTGAACCGCTTGTTAAATAGGGACATATCAATTCAGCGGTGTCATTGAGGGTCTGAGCAAGACTTGCGCCCGGCTCAGCTCACCCAGCCTGGGCCGCGCCTGTCAGACCTTGGGCGGACGGCCTCTTGGACGGGCTGACACGGGGCGATCCACCTGCTGCGCCAAAGCCGCCAAGAACCCCGCATCACCCAGCGCCCAGGCTTTGCGGCTGGCATCGGCCAGCACCTTGACGCGCACGCCGGGCAAGCCCTCGCACAACAAGCGTGCATACGCCGCCTCGCGCTCAAACGGCGTATTGCCCAAGGCCCACCAGGCACTGCCTTCGGTGACCAGGACATCACGCACCCAACCCAGGTGATGGCGCGCGCTGGACCAATTGTGGTCGGCGGCGGCTGCCACCAAACCCGAGCGCACGGGGTGGTGCTCAACGAACAGCATGGTTTCAAGCAAGAGCGGGCCAGGCTGCACCACCGTGGCGCGAAACCGCCCTGCCCACAGCGTGCCGCGCCGGCCGTGGCGGCGGTTGAAGCCCGCGCCGTAGCGCCGGCCCAAGCCCTGCATCAGCGCACCCAGCCCATCGGCGCTGGCAGGGGTGAGCAGCAAATGGACATGGTCGTCCAGCAGAACGTAGGCCTGCACCGATACCTTTTGCAGCAGCGCCGATTCACGCAGCGCGGCCAAAAACTGGCGACGGTCTTCATCATCGACAAAGACCGGCTGGCCACTATGGCCGTACAGCGACACCAGGTGCGGTAAGCCGGCCAGCGCCAGCCGGGGCAGGCGGGCCATGGCTCAGGGCGGGCTGGTGCCGGCGTTGTCAGCCATTGGCTGGGCTGCTGGCGACAAGGCCAGCGGCGCATTCAGCACCAACGCCGCAAAGTCATCGCGGCCGGTCAAGCGGCGGTGCTCACGCGAGGCAAAACGGTCGGTCATGCCGGCCACGTAGTCGGCCACGGCGCGGTGGCGGTCGGGCAAGGCCGCGTGCTCTTCCGGCATTTCCTGCGGCGCGTCCACGTAGGCGGCAAACAACTCGCGCACCACGGTGCGGGCCACGTCGCTGGTGCGCAGGACCTGCGGGTGGCGGTAAAGCGCAGCGAAGAGCAAGCGCTTGGCGTCGCGGCTGTCGGCCTGCATGGCATCCGAGAAGCGCAGCAAGCGCGGCATCTGGCGGGCGGCGTCGGCGCTGCCGGGCTGGGCGGCGGCAAGCGCTGCACCGGTGCTGTCGATCACGTCATGCACCTGCGCCGACAACACCCGGCGGATGGTCTCAAACAGCAGCCGCCGGCCGGACTGGGCGGCCAGCTGCGGATGCTCGGCCAATATCTCGTCGCGGTGCTGGCGCACCAGCCGCAGCTCGGCCAATTGATCCCAGGTCAGCAAACCCGAGCGCACGCCGTCGTCGATGTCGTGGGCGTTGTAGGCAATCTGGTCGGCCAGGTCGGTGAGCTGGGCTTCCAGGCTGGGCTGGGTGCCCTGCAAAAACCGACTCGCAACGCCGCCGGGCTCAACGTCTTCCAGCAACAGCGCGTCGCGGCGGCTGCAATGCTTGAGGATGCCCTCGCGGGTTTCGAAACTCAGGTTCAGGCCGTCAAAATCGGGGTAGCGCGCCTCCAAAAAGTCCACCACGCGCAGGCTTTGCAGGTTGTGCTCAAAACCACCGTGGTCTTGCATGCAGTCATGCAGCGCGTCTTGCCCGGCGTGACCAAACGGCGTGTGGCCCAGGTCGTGCGCCAAGGCAATGGCTTCCACCAGGTCTTCATCCAGCGCCAAGCCGCGCGCCATGGAGCGGGCGAGTTGCGCCACCTCCAACGAGTGCGTCAAGCGCGTGCGGTACAGGTCGCCCTCGTGGTTGATGAACACCTGCGTCTTGTAGACCAGGCGCCTGAACGCGGTGCTGTGCACGATGCGATCGCGGTCGCGCTGGAACGCATTGCGCAAGCGCACGGCGGGTTCGCCGTGGCGGCGGCCCCGGCTGGTGGCCGCCTGGCTGGCGTAGGGCGCGAGGGTCATGACAGCGTTGTTGTGCTCGGGATGATGGGCGGCGCCAATCGGCTCACGCGGCCACCGTGTGCTCCGCGATCACCTCGGCCACCAGCGCATCGGGCGCGGCGCGCATCACCGCCCGGCCCAGGCCATCAATCAAGACAAAGCGGATCTCGCCGGCCTCGGTTTTTTTGTCGATTTGCATCAAATCCATCCAGCGTGATATCGGCATGGCCGGCGCCAACACAGGCAAGCCAGCGCGCGAACATAGGCGCTGCAGCCGTGGCACCAGCTTGGCATCCACCAAGCCCAGCCGCGCCGACAAATCGGCCGCGAGCACCATGCCGCAGCCCACGGCCTCGCCATGCAACCACGCGCCATAACCCTGCCCGGCCTCGATGGCATGGCCGAAGGTATGGCCAAAATTGAGAATGGCGCGCAGGCCACCCTCGCGCTCGTCCTGCCCCACCACCCAGGCCTTGATCTCGCAAGACCGTCGCACGGCGTGGGCCAGCGCTGTTTTGTCGCGGGCCATCAAGGCGTCGATGTGGGCCTCGATCCAGTCCAGAAACGCCACGTCGGCAATCGGCCCATATTTGATGATCTCGGCCAGTCCGGCCGACAGTTCGCGCGGGGGCAAGGTGTCCAGCAAATCCAGGTCACAGATCACTCGCGCCGGTTGGTAAAACGCGCCGATCATGTTTTTGCCCAGCGGGTGGTTGATGGCGGTTTTGCCACCCACCGACGAATCCACTTGCGCCAGCAAAGTGGTGGCCACCTGCACAAAAGGCACGCCGCGCATGTAACACGCTGCCGCAAAACCGGCCATATCGCCCACCACGCCGCCGCCCAGCGCGTAGATCACGGTCTTGCGGTCGCAGGCGTCGGTCAGCAGCTTGTCGTAGATGAGGTTGAGGGTGGTCAGGTTCTTGTGCTGCTCACCGTCGGGCAGCGATATTTGCAGCACGCGCCGGTGATGGTGGCCCAGCATCGTGGCCAAGCGCTCGGCGTACAACGGCGCCACCGTCGTATTGGTCACGATCAAAGCGGTGGCGGCCGCCGGCAAGCCGGCCCAGGACGCGGCATCGCAGAGCAAGCCACAACCGATGTGAATGTCGTAGCTGCGCTCACCCAGATGGATGGGCACAAGAATGGTGGGCGGGTGGGCTGCGGTCATGGGCCGGCAGTGTATGCGGCGCGCCATTGGGCAGTCGTGGCAGTCGTCGTGAAGACGCAGCCATCAGCGCATCTGACCAGCCCTCAAGCTCAGCCAATGGTTTGCAACCTCGATGCGACCAAGCTGAGCTTCCAGGCTGGTCAGGTCGGCGCAAGCCTTGTTTCAAGGCTGGCCTGAGCGCCAGTAGTTTGGCTTTCGGCGGTGATGCGCCACAGCGAGAATCGTGACGGTGTCGCCCAGCAACTCGTAGATCACCGAATACGGAAATCGCCGCAACACGCGATGGCGATTGTGGTCGCCATCCTCAGGCCGGCTCAGCGGGGCCGCACCGATCTGATCAATCGTGTCGAAAACCGCGGCGCGAAAGGCGTCGGCAGCCTGGGCGTTACGCCCCTGATACCACAGAAAAGCATCAACAATGTCAAGCTCCGCAGCCGGAACGACGACAACAACAAAGCCACTCACAGCGCCAATAGTCTGGCGCGGGCCTCAGACCAAGGCACCGCTTGCACAGCGCCCGTTCGCTGTTCAACCTTGCGTTGGGCAATCTCGTCGGCCCAGGCCTTGGTCACGATGGATTCACTATCGCAGCTCAAGCCCTCCAGGCTGTCCAGCAGCACAAGAACCACCGCTGATCGTTCGTCCGGCGCGAGCGCGAGCGCTTCGTCGATGAGTTGGTCCATACGCGCATTCATGGCCAAAAGTCTAGCAGCATTGATTGACTGAAACGCTTCTTGATGGCGCCATCAAACCGCTTTGGGCGCGTTGGCGTCAACCGCCCTCGGGCCCGGCATGCTGCACCGCGTCATGCATCAAGCCAACGGCGGCAGCACCCGGCCCACCGTGGCCGGCACCAGCAGCGGGTCAATCACGCCCGCCAACTCCAGCTGCATCAGGATCATGTTGACCAACGTAGGCACCGACGGCCGGCCGGTCTCGATCACAAAATCAGCGGCGTCGCGATAGCGCGGATCACGCTCGCGGTACAGGTCGCGCAAGCGCTTGAGCGGGTCTTTGACCTGCAGCAGCGGGCGCTGGGTATCGTGGCGCAGGCGGCGAAACAACTCTTCGGGCGACGAGCGCAGGTAGATCACCTCGCAACGGCTTTTCAGCGCCTGGCGGTTGACCTCACGCAGCACCGCGCCACCGCCGGTGGCCAGCACCATGCCACCTTGCTGGCAAAGCGCCAGCAAGGTTTGTTGCTCAATATCCCGGAAAGCCGCTTCGCCCTGCTGCTCAAAGTAGGCACGGATCGAGCCGCCAATCTGGCGCTCGATCTCATGGTCACTGTCAACGAAGCGCCAGCCTAGTTGGCGAGCGAGGTGGCGGCCGACCGTGGACTTGCCACTGCCGGGCATGCCGACCAGGGCGATAGCGAGGCTGTGGTCGGGCTCGGCCGCGCTCACGGCGGCGAAGCAGGCGTCACAGCACAGACACGGTCTGGCTACCGCTGTAAGTTGTGGTGGCGCCTGAGGGGCTGATCGTGGTCACGCTCACCCTGACCAATTTGGTGCCCGCAGTGGTGTAGATGTGGCTGCGGTGCGCCAGCGCCAAGGTGCCTGAGCTGCCCAGCACCACGGCTGAACCATCGCCCCAATCGATCGAATACTGGCTGAAGCTTGCACCATCCACCGGGCCCACCCAGGTAGCCGCGCTGATGCTGGCCGTCAAGGGAGCGGACGACGACAGAACAAAGTTCACGGGGTCGCGGTAGCGCACGTCAAAAGCCGACCGGCCGCCAGCACGCGGCTCGCCGTCATACAGGATCCGGGCGCCGGCTTTGCCACCGCGCGGCGAGGCCACCTCGAGCGCAAACGACGCGTCGCCGGAACACTTGTCCGTCACGCCACGCACCGTCACCGAGTGCGGCGTAACGACATTGCCGCTATCCGCCAACAGGCTCCAAGGGTTCGGCTTGGCGACATTGGGTAGATCGATCAAAGGGCTGGGTGGGCGTGTACCCAGCGCCAAGACGACAGCCGGGCGGAAACCCGCAGGCGCGATGTTGTCTGATGAGTCAGCCACCGACAGACTGGTCGTCGCCGCCATCGGATTGCCAATGCCATCTTCGAGCACCATTGACAAAGTCGCCTGCGGCAGCGGCGTGAGCTGTGGGCAGTTGGGCTTGAGCCGCAGGAAATAGGCCGACAGGCTGCTGCTCAACAAGCCATGTTCCTGGCTCAGCTGCGCGAGTGGCAGCACCACGGTCGGATCACCGGCTGTGGAGGCTTGGCTGAGGTAAATCACGGTCGAGGCGCGAATATGTGCCGTGCCCCGCACACCGTCACCAAGCGCCCGAAAACCGTTGTTCTGCTGGTAGGGAATCAGGATGTCGGTGTCGCCGTTGATGGTTGACGAGTTGGGCACACCATCCTTGTTGGCATCCACGTAGGCGTCTGCCAAATCGTTAAAGGATTCGCCGGTCGTGTAGAGGTTGTCGCCGTTGCTGTCGTTGAAGTCCTCAAGCCCAATGGCATAGGCTGTCACGACCACGCGGTTGTCCTGTGGGCGCCGCGCCTGTGAAACAAAATCGCAGCTGCAGGCACCGTTGATCGTCTTGCACGAGCCGTTGTCCGCCGTGCAGACCGCAGCCCCCGAGGCGATGAAATTCACCACCGTGCCATCGGGCACGGGGTTCGAGAACTGGTCTGCCAAGCGAATCGTCAACACGGCTTTCTCGCCATCGAAGTTGCCACCGTCGATGTTGGCTTTGTCCACCGACAGCGAGAACGAACGCTGCATCGGCAGGCCCGTGGAAACCGACAAGGTGTCGGAGAAAGTCTCCAGCGGCAAGGTTGCCGTGGCTGGGTACAGCGCGCGAGCCCGCACCCGAACAGGCGTCGGAACGGTGCCGGAATTGATCTGCACGGCCACCGTGCCATCGGCATTGCTGCGCTTGACGTACCGAACAACACTCAGGGTGTCCGATCCGCAAAGTGTTGCACCGCCCTGTGGTGACGGAAGTTTTGAAGGCGAGAAACCGTCGAGGTTCAGGCCCCCGATGTAGGTGGTGACGTCAAAGCAGATGTCGGCATTGCCCACGCCGTTGCCAGCCACGTCGACCAGCTTGAACGTGACCGTCGCGTTTTCCTGCCGGCCATTGCCGCCCTGGCCACGCAGCGTGATCGACTTGTCGGCAGGCACCACGGATACAAAGCGCAGGCTACCGGTGGACGGCGCCCGAACCGTCATCGAACCCGATTTGGTGTCGGTGCCAATCGACGCGGTGATCGTCACCGTGGCGTCTGCCGTCTGGGCGCAACCGTTGTCCACAAATGTGGCCACGGCATAACCGTCTGGCTGCGTCGAGGCGCTTGACGTGATGCTGGCCTTGCCGGCGGCGCAGGAGGTCGTGAAGTTGACTGTCACGGCCGATAGGTAAGGCGTGCCGTTCTGCAACACCCGCACCTTGATGCCCGTTGTGCCGTAGGCCGATACGGCCGCCGAGCCGATCTCCAGACCACTCAAGGTCAGCGTTGCCGGCTGTGCGCCGACCGAACCGCTGGCAAAAAAGTTGGCTGCGCCCGTGACGGCAACACCGCCGACGGTTGCCGTGGCCGTGACGCGCCCCGCGCCCGCCGACAAGCCCAGCGACGACACCGTGACGCTGGCCAAGCCGGCATCGCTGGTGAGTTGCGATCCCGACACCGGGTCGAGCTTCACCATCTCGACCGATTGCACGACGGCGAATTGCACGATTTCGCCCACCACGACTTGGCCGTTTTTCTTCAGCACGGCCTGCGCGCGAACCGGCTGCCCGGCCACGACCGCTGTCGTGGCAAGGCCGGCCGCGTCCAACAGTTGAACTGACATGGACAAGGCTGCGGTTGTGGTGGTGCCGGTTCCTGAACCAGAGCCCGAGCCCGAGCCAGAACCCGGCAAAACCAAGGTTCCGGCATCACCGCCGCTGCCACCGCCACACCCCACCAACGCCAGCACCAACAGCCCGGCCACCCATTGCTTGATCTTCATGAAACTCATACAAAAACTCCCCAATCGGGCAAGGTGCTGGTTTTGAAACCGGCTCAACGCACTGCGGCGCGTTCGGTCACGATCTTGGGCGTGATGAAAATCAGCAGCTCGGTCTTGTTGGACACCTTGGTGGTGTTCCTGAACAGCGCACCCACAAAGGGTACGTCGCCCAGCAGCGGCACCTTGTTGACATCCAAACTGTCCGTCTGCGTGAAGATGCCGCCAATCACCACTGTGCCGCCGTTTTCAACCAATACCTCGGTTTGCACATGCTTGGTGTCGATCGCAAAACCTTGCGGCGTTGACTGGCCCACGCTGTCCTTGTTGATGTCCAGCGTCATGATGACGCTACCCTCGGGCGTGATCTGCGGCTTGACTTCAAGCTTCAAATTGGCCTTGCGAAACTGGATCGACGTGGCGCCGCTGGACGTGGCCACTTGGTAAGGCAGCTCGGTGCCTTGCTCAATCACGGCCTTGGTTTGATCCGCCGTGATCACACGCGGGCTGGAAATGATCTTGCCCTTGCCGTCGGCCTCAAGTGCCGACAACTCCAGATTCAAAAACCGATTGGCCAAGGGGCTGAACAGTGACAACGCTACGTTGGCCACCGAGTTGCCGCCAAACACCGAGTTGATGTTGTTGCCTGGCAGGTTGACGAAGTGGGTATTGCTGTAGTCAACCGTGCCCGTTTGTTTGGTCTGCGCCCCGACCGCCGCATAGTTGCCGCCCACCGTGACGTAGTTGCCGCCCGCAATGTTGTAGCCCGGAATACCGCCCTGGATGCCACGCAGATCAGACGCCCCGAGCTTGACGCCCAAGGTGCGACCAAACTTGTCATCGGCTTCGACGATGCGCGCCTCAATCAACACTTGACGCACCGGGATGTCAATCTTCGCGATCAGCACCTGGATCTCTTCGAGCTTGCTCGGTATATCCGTGACAAACAGTTGGTTGGTTCGGCTCTCAAAAATGACACTGCCGCGAGGCGACAAAATGCGCATCGATTGCGATGAAGTGCCACCACCGCCGGCACTGCTGTTGGACGCGCCACCACCACTGCTGCTGCCACCGCTTGACTGCCCGCTGATGCCCTTGGCCACTTCATCGGCCTTGGCGTAGTTGAGCTGGAAGGATTGGGTGCGCACAGGCTCCAGTTCAGCGATCTTCTTTTTGGACTCCAGGTCCAACTGTTCTTTGGCGGCCAACTCATCCTTGGGCGCAATCCACAGCACGTTGCCCGACTTGCGCACGCCCAGGCCCTTGCTCTGCATGATGATGTCCAGGGCCTGATCCCAGGGCACGTCTTTCAGCCGCAAGGTGACGTTGCCGGTGACGGTGTCGCTGGTGACGACGTTGAAATTGGTGAAGTCGGCGATCACCTGCAACAAGGCGCGCACTTCAATATTCTGGAAGTTGAGCGACAGTTTTTCACCGGCAAAGCCGGGGCCCTGGGTGAGCTTGTTGGGGTCAAGCTTGACGGGCCGAATCTCCAGCACAAACTGGTTGTCGCTTTGGTAAGCGCTGTGCTCCCAGTTGCCGCGCGGCTCAACCACCATGCGCACGCGCTCACCCGTCTGAAAGGTGGCAATGCTTTGCACCGGCGTGCCAAAGTCAGCCACGTCAAGTTTGCGGCGCAAGGTCTCGGGCAGGCTGGAGCGCAAGAACTCCACCACCAGGCTCTGGCCTTGCTGGCGGATGTCCACGCCCACCTGGGTGCTGGCCAAGGACACCACCACCCGCCCTGCGCCATCAGGCCCGCGGCGGAAATCGATGTCGCGCAGCGGCAGTTGGTCGCTGTTTTGGGCCGCTGCAAAGTGCGTTGGCTCGCCGGTGCTGGCGGCCACGGCCGGCGCCGTGGCGTTCTCGAGCACCACCACCAACACCTTGCCTTGCAATTCGGCGCGGTAATTTGACGCTTGCCGCAGGTTGAGCACCAGGCGCGTGCGGTCGCCGGCTTGGGCAATGGCCACCGAGCGCAAATTGCCTTGGTTGATGTCAATCACCGACCGGCCCATCGCATTGCCGACGCCCGGCAGATCAAGCGCCACTCGGGGTGGCGCTTGCACCGTGAACCCATTGGGCAACGCGGCCAACGGAGAGCTCAGCTCAATGCGCACCACCTCGGCACCGGCTTGTTGGGTGCTGGTGATGGACAGGATGGCGTTTTCAGCGGGTTGCCGGGTTGGGTTCTGGATGGGATTCTGTGCCAGGGTTTGGGCCGGGCTTTGGGCCGGGCTTTGGGCATACGCGAGCATCGGCCCGGCACATGCCAGCACGAAGGCGGCGAGCCGGTTGCGCCACTTGAGCATGGTGTAGTTCTCCTGCAGGTTATTCATCGCGCCTTCTCCTGTGCCCGCTCCTGCAATTGCAGTGCACCGGTGCGCTCGGTCCATTCGCCAGCGGCATCCTGCACCACCTCGCGCAGCGCCACTTCGGTCTCGGTAATGCGGGTAATGCGGCCGTAGTTCTGGCCAACGTAATCGCCAGATTTGACCTGGTACAGCAGGTTGTCAACCTTCAGCAGCGCAAACGGCACGCCCGCCTTGGTGACGCTGCCAACCATCGACATGGCGTCCAAGGGGAAAGACTCCAGTGGCTCTTTGCGGCGGTTCATTTCAGACGCCAGCAGTGAACTGGGCTGCTTGGACTCCAGCTTGAGCGCCACGCTGAGCTTCTGGGGGCTGAAAGGCTCAACCAGTTGAGCGTTGGCGTAGGGCACGGGGTCAAATTTCTTGGGCGTGGCCAGTGGCGGCACGTTGGGGCGCACACCACGGCGCTCTTGGTCCATCCAGGTTTGCAGTTCCTGGTTGTCGCCCTCGCAACCCGCGAGGCCGGCTAAACCCACTACCAACAGAGACAACAAGCCGGCTGTGCGCCGCAAACCAGGCACCAAACCACAACCCAAACGGTGTTTGCTTGCTGGGTTCATTTGCGCACCGGCTTGTTCTTGGCATCGGCCTCGGCGCGAGATTTGCCCACTGCGGCTTGTTCGATGCTGTCAAGGTATCGATAGGTACGCGCCACGGCGTCCATGGTCAAGTTACCCGCAGCGTCTTTGGCGGGCGGGGCGATGGCCAGGTTGTGCAAGGTGACGATGCGGGAGAGATTGGCCACATCCGCTGTGAAGGCACCAATGTCATGGAAACGACCGGTCACGCGCAAGGTGATTGGCAGCACGGCGTAGTGATCCTTGATCTCTACCTGCCCCGGCCTGAACAACTCGAACTGCAAGCCCCGGCCAATGCCCGCCTGATTGATGTCGGACAGCAGCGCATCCATTTCGGCCTTGCCCGGTAATTGGCGTTCAAGCTGGGTGACGTACTCCTGCACTTGCTGCTTTTGCTTGCGCAACTCGGCCAAATTCACGGCTTGCGCCAGCTTGGCGCGGTAATCATCTTTGAGACCGGGCTCCATGTTGCGCTCGGCCTGCAATTGATCACTGGCGCTTGACACCACCGCCACCCAACAAACCACCAGGGCAAGCAAGGCCGTGCCTATCCAGGCAAAAAGCTTGGGCAACACCGGCCACTGCCCGGGCTCTTGCGGGTTCAGGTCTTTGAACTGCGACTGCGCACGGTCAAATGCCGTGGCCATGTCCATGTTGTCGGAGCGGGTAGACATCACCATGACCATCCCTCAGGCAGGCGTGCGCAGCACAGCGGCGCTGGCGGGGCGATTGGCAACGGGGGCGGACGCTGGCGACGCTGCGCCTGGCAATTTGATCGACAAGCGCAACGAGAACTCATAGAGCCTGCGCTGCTCACGAACGCCGGCCGCGGGTGGCAAAGTCGCCACCTTGATTTCTACCAACTCCATGCGATCCAGCCAGGGTGAATTGGTTTGTCCATTGCGCAAAAACTCAGAAACTCGCTCGTTGGTTTGGGCATAACCGCTGATCAACACCACGTTGTCGGTTTGCCGGATGCTGGAGAGGTAAAGGCCCTCAGGCGTCAACCGCACCAACTCGTCAAGCAAGTGCACTGGCACGTTGCGATTGAGTTGCAAATCTTCGACTGCCTCTTGGCGGGCCTTGAGACCTTCAATTTCGGCACGCAAATTGGCAATATCTTTGATCTGCCCCTCCAGCTTGCCGATTTCAGTACGTAGAAAGCCATTGCGCGACTGCTGCGCTTGAATCATTTGCTGCAATGCGCCGTACCACAGGCCAGCGATCACCATGCCACCGACAACGGCCGCGGCCAGCCCGATGAAAAAAGAGCGCTTGCGCTGGCGGCGCCGCTCCTCTCGGTGCGGTAGCAGGTTGATCAGAATCACTGCAAGAACCTCCGCATCGCCAAGCCGCACGCCGTGAGGTAAGACGGCGCCTCTTTGCGCACTTTGGACTCACGCACGCTGGAGGCGATCTTCATGCCGTCAAAAGGATTGACCACCATTGAGGCAAAGCCAGTCAAGTCAGTGACGTTGTCTTTCAGGCCAGGCAAAGTGGCGGTGCCACCGGCCAGCATCACATAGTGGACTTTGTGGTGCGGCGTGCTGGTAAAAAAGTACTGCAGTGCGCGGCCGATTTCTTGTGACAAGCTTTCAACGAATGGCGTCAAGATCACGCTTTCGTAATCTTCGGGCAACTCGCCGGACAGCTTTTTTTGTTCCGCTTCTTCAAACGAAAACCCGTATTGGCGCGAGATCAAAGTGGTCAGCTGCGACCCTCCGAAAGCCTGATCCCGGTCATAAAGCATTTCACCCTCACGCAGCACTTTGAGGCTGGTCGTGTGGGCACCAATCTCAAAAAGTGCCACCAAGGCATCGCGCCCCTCATTGGGCAAAGTGGCCACAACCCGGCTCATGGCCAACAAGGATGCGTGGCTCTCAATATCCAGCACCATGGGTTTGAGGCCCGCTGCTTCAGCCAAACCTTGCCGGTCCTGCACGCGCTCCTTGCGAGAGGCGGCAATCAGCACTTCTATGTCGCCGCCCGACGTGGGGCTGGGGCCGACGACACAGAAATCCAGGCTTACCTCGTCGAGTGAAAACGGGATGTACTGGTTGGCTTCTGACTCGACCTGCAACTCCAACTGCTCATCACGCAGACCTGCGGGCAGCATGATTCGCTTGGTAATCACCGCCGACTGCGGCATGGCCATCACCACCCGGCGCGTTTTGGTGCCACTTTTGTCGACCAACTTGCGCACGGCGCCCACCACTTCGTCGAACTTCTCGATCTGCCCGTCGGTGATCCAGCCCTTCTCAAAAGGCTCCGAGGCCAGACGCTCAAGCACGTAATCACCGGTTGCCGACCGGCTCAACTCCACCAGCTTGGCGCTGGATGAACTGATGTCCAGCCCGATCATCGGCAAATGCTTGCGGCCCAGCAGCAGATCCATAAAGCTCACGGATGGCGTCCCCCAACGGGAAAAAATGCAGTTGAAATCTTAATAAGTTACTTCAATGCTAGCAGCAAAGCCTTTGTAGCCCAAAGGAAACCCCCCATGCGGGATCGCTGGAACGTTGTGTCTTGCTGACGCGATTGGCAGCACCAGCATCTCGCCGCAAGCTGCTTGCGGCAAGCCCGCTGGTGCCGCACGGCCGCCACCCAGAACAGGCCGGGGCACATGCCTATGACGGTCGGTGCGTTCGATACACTTCGCCGCTCTATGAGCGATCCCGAGCGCGCCCCGGCGGCGCCCCCCTCCGCCCGGTTGGCCCCGGGCATGCAGCCTGCCGCACGCCGTTTTTCCAGTCGCCTTTGGGGAAGGCTAGGCTGGCTGGCCGCCACCGCTGCCGCCGCCATCGCAGCGGGAGCCTTGCTGCTGGGACTGGCCCTTGCCGTGGCCTTTCCCAACCTGCCAGATATCAGCGGCCTGACCGACTATCGGCCCAAGTTGCCGCTGCGGGTGATCTCGGCTGACGGGGTGTTGCTGGGTGAATTTGGTGAAGAGCGGCGCATTTTTATGCCGATTGCGCAAATCCCGAAGGTGATGCAAGAAGCGGTGCTGGCGATTGAAGATGCCCGCTTTTACCGCCACAACGGGGTCGACTACCTTGGCGTGATCCGGGCCGGGGTGGCGCAGTTCAACAAAGCCAAGAGCCAAGGTGCGTCGACCATCACGATGCAAGTGGCGCGCAATTTTTACCTGTCCACGGAAAAAACCTTCACACGCAAGATTTACGAAATCTTGCTGGCGCTCAAGATTGAACGGCAACTGAGCAAGCCCCAGATTCTGGAGGTTTACATGAATCAGATCTTTCTTGGTCAGCGTGCCTATGGTTTTGCCGCTGCCAGTGAGATCTATTTTGGCAAGCCGCTGGCCGAGGTGACGGTCGCTGAAGCGGCCATGCTGGCCGGGCTGCCACAGGCGCCTTCGGCCTACAACCCGGTCAGCAACCCAAAGCGCGCCGCCAAGCGCCAGCAGCACATCATTGACCGCATGGAAGCGAATGGCTTCATCACGGAAGAGCAGGCCGATGCCGCCCGTGCAGAGGTCCTGCGGCTGCGTCCCGAATCCGATACGGCCGTGCATGCCGAGTATGTGGCTGAGTCGGTGCGACAGCTCATCTTCAGCCAGTACGGCAGCGAGACCACCACGCGGGGGCTGAACGTGGTTGTCACCGTCGACTCCACTGACCAGGCGATGGCGTACCGGGCACTGCGCCGTGGCTTGCTTGACTACGAACGCAGACAGGTCTACCGCGGCCCCGAAGATCATATCGACCTGCCCGCTGATCCGACGGCACTGGACACCCGCATCGCCGAGGCTCTGGCCGATCATCCGGACAACGACGAGCTCAAGGCCGCCGTGGTGTTGGAAGCGTCGTCGCGCAAAGTGGTGGCGGTGTTGCAATCTGGCGAGAGCATCACGGTCACGGGCGACGGCCTGAAGCCAGTGACCTCCGGGCTGTCAGACAAGGCCGAGCCACAAAAGCAGATTCGCCGCGGGGCGGTGGTGCGCGCCATTCGCGGCGCCAAAGGTGACTGGACGCTGACGCAGCAGCCTGAGGTGGAAGGCGCTTTTGTGGCGATGGACACCCGCACCGGCGGCATCAGAGCGCTGGTGGGTGGTTTCGACTTTGGCAAGAGCAAGTTCAACCACGTGACGCAGGCGTGGCGTCAGCCAGGATCGAGCTTCAAACCCTTCATCTACTCTGCGGCGCTCGAAAAAGGCTTCACGCCACAAACCGTGGTGAACGATGCGCCTTTGTTCTTCGACGCGGGCACAACGGGTAGCCAGCCCTGGGAGCCCAAAAACTACGACGGCAAGTTTGATGGCCCGATGGCGCTGAAAACCGCCCTGGCGAAGTCAAAGAACATGGTGTCGATCCGCGTGCTGCAATCCACGGGCGTGAAGTTCGCGCAAGATTGGATCACCCGCTTTGGCTTTGAGGCCGACAAACACCCGGCCTACCTCACCATGGCACTGGGTGCCGGCTCAGTCACCGCCCTGCAGATGGCTGGCGGTTACAGCGTTTTTGCCAACGGCGGCTACCGAGTCAACCCCTTGCTGATCACCCGGATCACTGACAGCAAAGGGCGCGTGCTTCAGCAAAGCCCCCCGCCGGTGATCGACGAATCCATGCGTGCCATCGATGCCCGCAATGCCTTTGTGATGACCCAGTTGCTCGGTGAAGTGGCGCGCTCCGGCACGGCCTACAAGGTATACCAGACGTTCAAACGCATGGACTTGGCTGGCAAAACGGGCACCACGAATGAATCGATGGACGCCTGGTTTGCCGGCTACCAGCCCAACTTGGCGGCCGTGGTCTGGATCGGCTACGACACCCCACGCAAGCTGGGTGACCGCGAGACCGGCGGTGGTTTGGCGTTGCCTGTGTGGCTGGAGTTCATGACGCACGCCCTGCGCAAACTTCCCGAGCAGCCCATCGAGGTGCCCGACGGCGTGATTCAACGCGGCGGCGACTGGATATTTGAAGAATACGGCCCCGGCGCCGGCATCAGCAGCGTGGGCCTGAACGACAAGCCAGCGACTAGCCCGCAGGTGCCTCAGGCGCCAACCGAGACTGAACGCAAGGGCATCTTGGATCTGTTCCGCTGAGACAGGCCATCAGGTGAACCGCAACGCCGCTTGACGCAGTCTTGAAACTCAGCCACTTGGCCCCAAAATGCCGCCCGCACGCCAAGATTGCAGGCACTGAATTCAGCGGTGTTGGCAACGTACCGAACAAACAGCAAAGCACAAATCACCATGACCAAAAAAACCCACGCCTTCCAGGCCGAGGTCAAGCAGATCCTGCATCTCGTCACGCACTCGCTTTACTCCAATAAAGAGATCTTCGTGCGCGAATTGGTGTCCAACGCCTCCGACGCTTGCGACAAGCTGCGGTTTGAGGCCTTGGACGACAACACCCTGTACGAGGATCAACCCAATCTGGACGTGCGCGTGTTCTTTGACGCAGATGCCAAGACGCTCACTGTTCGTGACAACGGCATTGGCATGAGCGCCGAAGAAGCAGCGTCACACCTGGGCACTATCGCCAAGAGCGGCACGCGTGAATTTGTGGCCAAACTTGAAGGCGACCAGAAGAAGGACGCCAATTTGATCGGTCAGTTTGGCGTCGGTTTTTACGCCGGCTTCATCGTGGCTGACCGCATCACCGTGGAAAGCCGACGCGCGGGCGCCCCTATCAACCAAGGCGTGCGCTGGAGCAGCGAAGGCACTGGCGAATACGAGTTGGAGACGATTGACCGTGCCGAACGCGGCACCGACGTGGTTCTGCACTTGCGCGATGAAGAAGCCGAATTCCTGAGCACCTGGAAACTCAAGTCCATCGTCAGCAAGTACAGCGACCACATCTCGCTGCCGATTTTGATGAGGAAAGAAGAGTGGGACGCCGAGGCCTCCAAGCAAGTTGTCAAGGACGAATGGGAAACCGTCAACAAGGCCGCAGCACTTTGGGCTCGCCCGAAGAGCGACGTCACTGATGCCGAGTACCAGGATTTCTACAAGCAGATCAGCTACGACACTGAGCCGCCACTCGCCTACACCCACAACCGCGTGGAGGGCCGCAGTGAGTACACGCAATTGCTGTATGTGCCGGCCAAGGCGCCTCATGACATGTGGAACCGCGACAAGCGTGGCGGCGTCAAGCTCTATGTCAAACGCGTGTTCATCATGGACGATGCCGAGGCGTTGATGCCGGTGTATCTGCGCTTTGTCAAGGGCGTGATCGACTCGGCCGACCTGCCGCTGAACGTGAGCCGCGAGTTGCTGCAGGAGAGCCGCGATGTGAAGGCCATCCGCGAAGGCTCAACCAAGCGTGTGCTGGGCATGCTGGAGTCGCTTGCGGACAGCGACAGCGCGGATGACCGCGCCAAATACCAAAAATTCTGGAATGAATTTGGCGGTGTGCTCAAAGAGGGCATTGGTGAAGACCATGCCAATCGTGAGCGCTTGGCCAAGCTGTTCCGATTTGCGTCCACCCATGCCGAAGAAGGCGTGTCGCTGGCCGAGTATGTGTTGCGCATGAAAGAAGGCCAGGAGCCGATCTACGTCATCGCCGCCGACTCGCTGGCAGCGGCCAAGGCCAGCCCGCAACTGGAGATCTTCCGCAAAAAAGGCATCGAGGTGCTGCTGCTGACCGATCGAGTGGACGAGTGGATGCTCAGCCACCTGTATGAGTTTGAGGGCCACCCACTGCAAAGCGTGGCCAAGGGCGCCGTTGACCTGGGCGCACTGCAAGACGACGACGAGAAGAAACAGGCCGAGGCCGCAGCGGAGACCTTCAAGCCCACGCTGGACAAGCTCAAAGCCGCCTTGGCCGACCGCGTGAAAGAGGTGCGCGTGACCACTCGGCTGGTGGATTCACCTGCGTGTCTGGTGGTGGATGAAGGCGACATGAGCGGCCATCTGGCCCGTTTGCTCAAGCAAGCAGGCCAGGCGGCACCCAAGAGCCAGCCGATCCTGGAAGTGAATCCGGCGCATGCACTGGTCAAAAAATTGGCCACTGACGATGCCCATTTCGACGACTTGGCCCACATCCTGTTTGATCAGGCCATGCTCGCCGAGGGCGGGCAACTGGATGATCCGGCCGCTTACGTGGCCCGTGTGACCAAGCTCCTCAGCGCCTGACTGGTTGATGACTGCGGCCAGCCATGGCCGCAGTCAGTTTATCCAACCCAGATCGAGCGGTGGCGCGGCCATCGCCTCGATCTGCTCCCGCAGTTCCGTCGTCTGCTGCGCCCAATACCCTGGCGTGCCAAACCACGGAAATGCGGCCGGGAAGGCCGGGTCAGTCCAGCGCTCGGCCAGCCATGCGCTGTGATGGATCATGCGCAAGGTGCGTAGTGGCTCGATCAACGCCAATTCGCGATGATCAAAATTGCGAAACTGGCGATAACCCCGAAGTACAGCGGCCATTTGACCGTTCATGGCCTGCGTGTCGCCTGACAGCAGCATCCACAAATCCTGTATCGCCGGCCCCATCACCGCGTCGTCCAGATCAACGATGTGCGGGCCGCCGCCATCGCCTTCGTCGCGCCACAAGATGTTGCCAGGGTGGCAATCGCCATGGAGCCGCAACATCTGCGCGGGAACGGCAGCCAGCGCAGCGTCCACCGCAACCAGCGCCTGTTGACATGCGCCGTGCCAGGCGCCCCATTGAGCCGGCGGAATAACGTCCAAGGTGATTAGGCGCGCAAGCGCCGCATGCCCAAAGGACTGCCCATCCAGGCGCCGACGGTGAACAAATGGCCGTCGCTCGCCAACCAAGTGCAGGCGGGCAATGAAGCGGCCCAGCCAATTCAATGTTTCAGGTCGATCCAACTCAGGACCGTGCCCCGCGCGACGCGGGTAAACCGCCAACCGAAACCGCTCGCCCTCGATGGGGGCATGGGCCAAGGTTTGTCCATCTTGCATGGGCAAAGGTGCCACGGCGGGCACTTCGGCAGCGGCCAACTCGGCGGCAAAGGCGTGCTCTTCAAGTATTTGCGAGTCGCTCCACCGGCCGGGCCGGTAAAACTTGGCCACCACGGCGCCGCCATCTTCCAGCATCACCTGAAACACCCGGTTTTCGTAGCTGTTGAGCTGCAGCAGGCGCCCGTCCCCGCGAAATCCGCAAGCGTCAAGCGCGTCAAGCACTGCTGTCGGAATCAGGCCATCAAAGGGGTGTTGGTTAGCGCTCATCGGATCACCGAAAGCGCGGGCGGGAGCACTGCAGGTTCAGTGACGCAAAGGCATGGCAGACGGGGGCTGGGCATCCGGCACCATAGCAGGACCCTCGTCAGCACCCGGCGACCGGATATCGGCAAAGCCCGTGTTTTCAAAACTGCGGTCCGCCGAAAAGAATGAATCCGAAAACGCCATCGAGTCCTGCCACAGCGTGGTGCGCTCGCGCCGCCGTGAAGCTGAGGGGCCCGCGCCCGGCATTGATCCTGGCATGGCGCTCGCGCCGTGCGCCGGCTGTGGCCCACGCGAGGCACTTGAACTTTGCGGCACCATCAATTGCAGCTCAGGGATTGACGGCAAATGATCCGCCGGGCAGCGGAGGTAGCGCACTCGGCAGGCGCCCAGCACCGATTGCTTGATGCGGGTTGAGCGGCTGGGCGGGCCACCACGGTCGTAGCTCAAGTCCATCGCCGCCAGCACCCGGCCATTGGCGCTGCAAACCGCAAAGGTCACATGGATCGACCCCAGCAACTCATACCAATACCGCACCCGTTTGGGATCGTTGGGCTGGCAAAACCGCACCAGCGGCAGCTTGGCTAGCACGATGTGGTGCGGCAAGGCCTCGCGCAATTGGCGGTAGACCCGTCGCTCGTCGGCGGTGAAGACGGGCCTGGGAAATAGATCCCACTCCACAGGCAGTGGCTCAGGACCACGCGGCGCCTGCCTTGCGTGCAGCAGCTTGCTAACGATCAACATGGCGGCTGCCGCTAGGGCTGCTGTGGCGATAAGCCAAGGAAGGAACTGCTGCATAGTGCCTGCGGCGCAAAACAAGAAGGAGCTTGTCGCAAAAGCCCGGACGCGACACGCAAAAATGACAAAGCCGGCTGAAGCGATATTACCTTCAGGTAATGCCAAACAAACACCATCCAACTGCGGTGGTCAGCCCTGCAAACGTGATGGACGTCGCGGGTAATGACCCGGGCAACGGGGTTCTTGTTCGCCGCCGGAATATTGCTGGACGCCTGAAAAGGCACCCCTGCCCAAAGACGCGCCAAGGCCCCCTCCCCGACTTGATCGGTCGGTTTCAGTCTTTGGCGGTCCGTCCCGTCGCCTGGCCGATGCCAGACTTCACTTCGCCAACGGCGTCCACAACTGCATCCACTATGCGTGCGTGCTGCTTGAATCGATAGTCGATCTCGGCAGCGCCGTCGCCCACCCATTGCTCAACCCATGAGGCCAGCGTGTCTTGCGGCAATTTCAAGTAAGCATCGGACTCGCTGCCTGCACGCTCAATCGTGGCACCAGCCTTGCGCGCGATGCGCAGCATGGCGGTGTTTTCACTCAACGCATGAATGAACAAGGTGTCCAGCCCACGGTTGCGTGCATGCAGCATGGCATGCTCAAACAGACGGGCACCGTAGCCACGACTGCGGGCATGTGCCGACACCGAGCCACCAAACTCCGCTGCGTGCGGACCCGGCGCATCCATCGGCGGGTAGGCCAAGTGAGCGAGCGCGATCAGCTCAAGCCGCCGATTGAATACGCCAAACACCTCGTCGCGATCAAAATCCAGCCCCGAAACGTACCGCGCGATCTGCTCATCATTGGCCGAATAGCCGAAGCGCAGGTATCGATCAGTGTCCGGAAGGCCAACCAAGTGCGCCAGGATTCGATCACGCTGGCCAGGTGAAAGCGACCGGATGGGAATCCAGGGCGCAAAATTCGCGGGCATCTGTGGCACAGCCGCGTCCAGCTCAGCGTGACGGGCAGCCACGGCGGGGTCGGAAGACACGTGAGCAGATGACATGAGCACAGCCTGTGATTGGTGGAAACCCTAATGCTACGACAAGCACTCAGCATGCGCGGTGCTCATTTACGGGGTACTCACAGCGCAGCAGGGACCATCAATGGCGCTTTCCGAGCTATAATGGCCGGCTATCCTCAAGATGGCGGGGTGGTACGTAACGCATGCCCAGCGAACAGCGCAGGGTGTTGCGGAGAGCGTGAAGCGCCGAGAGGCCGCCGTTATAAGCGGTTCCGAAGCTGACAGGGCAACTGATGAAGTCTTGTCCGCGCTCAAAAGCACTTACCGAAGAGCCATCACTGGTTCGGCACCCATGTTGGGCGCCGGCCTCAACCGAAAGACCCTCATGAAGACCTTCAGCGCCAAACCGGCCGAAGTGACGCACGAGTGGTTTGTGCTTGACGCCACCGATAAGGTGCTCGGACGTGTTGCCAGCGAAGTGGCACTCCGTTTGCGTGGCAAGCACAAAGCCATTTATACGCCTCACGTCGATACCGGTGATTTCATCATCGTCGTCAATTCCGACAAGCTCCGAGTTACCGGCAATAAAGCCGAAGACAAGGTGTATTACCGGCATTCCGGCCACCCTGGCGGCATTCACGCCACCACCTTCAAAGAGATGCAGGCCAAGCACCCCGGCCGCGCACTTGAAAAAGCGGTCAAAGGAATGTTGCCAAAAGGCCCGCTGGGCTACGCGATGATCAAGAAGCTGAAGGTGTATGCCGGTGACTCACATCCGCACACCGCCCAGCAGCCCAAGGCGCTGGAAATCTAAGGAGCGGTGATGATCGGCAATTGGAACTATGGCACTGGCCGCCGCAAGTCGTCGGTGGCTCGTGTTTTCATCAAGCGGGGCGAAGGCCTGATCGTGGTCAATGGCAAGACGGTTACCGATTATTTCGGCCGTCAAACCTCGATCATGGTTGTCAAGCAACCTCTGATGTTGACGAACAATGAACTCACGTTTGACATCAAAGTCAACGTGCGTGGTGGTGGTGAATCCGGCCAAGCTGGCGCGGTTCGCCACGGCATCACCCGTGCACTGATCGACTACGACGCGACACTCAAGCCCGAATTGAGAACCGCTGGTTTTGTCACTCGCGATGCCCGCGAGGTCGAGCGCAAGAAGGTCGGCCTGCACGGCGCCCGCCGTCGGAAGCAGTTCAGCAAGCGCTGAGGCCCGAACGAGCAAGCCCTTTGGACTTGCTCAGTCCCGCCAAAAGATCTGCCCGCCGCGCGTGGGCAATTGGGTGGCCGGTACTCGGCTGCGCCACATCAAAGGCCGCTCTCCAGCGGCCTTTGTCATTAATGCACCACCGAAAATCCAGGTCAATCGAAAGGCCAAACCCCCAGCGTGGGCCGACTGTGAGAATATCCCTAGGCACCATTCTTGGTTTTTCGCCTACAAGCCTCAGTTGCCTGGGGCCGAATTCATTTTTTACCGTTGTACGCCTGCCCCGTGCGGGCTGAAACACAGACGCAGGAGTGTCCATGACCGCCGTTGCCGAATCCCCCGCCGCTGATTTCACCGCCATGCCATCGCCACTGGTGTTTACCGACAGTGCCGCTGCCAAAGTTGCCGATTTGGTGGCTGAAGAGGGCAATCCTGAGTTGAAACTGCGTGTGTTTGTGCAAGGTGGTGGCTGCTCAGGCTTCCAGTACGGCTTCACCTTCGACGAGGTTGTCAACGAAGACGACACACAGATGACCAAAAATGGCGTGACGCTGCTGATTGACGCCATGAGCCTTCAGTACTTGGCCGGCGCCGAGATCGACTACAAGGAAGATCTGCAAGGCGCGCAATTCGTGATCAAAAATCCGAATGCAACCACGACCTGTGGCTGCGGATCAAGCTTTTCAGCCTGAATACGCTTCAGGCCCAAAAAAGCCGCCATCAGGCGGCTTTTTTTCGCACCAACCCTTCTTCAAGGCAATCCCGGGCCCGTCAAGTGGCTTGGATCGTACAAGCTCTGAATTACCGGCGGATCAAGGCCTGCTGGCTGCGAGCGGGCATCTTCATCATCGCCAATTTCGCTCAGCAAGGCCGCCGCGCTGTTGACCAGCGGCCAGGACAGGCAGGCTCCCGCCCCATCGGTTGTGTCTAGCCCCAATTCGAGCAGCGCGCTGGCCTGAAACAAACCAAGGGCCCTGTCCAGCCCCTGGTGGGTCTGACTGCGACAAAACACGCAGTAGTCAGTGACGGATTCAGCAATGCGCGAAGCCACCATCAGGGCGGCACAAGCGGCGATGCCGTCAACCATGATCAAGTGCCGTTTGCTGGCAGCCACCAACATGGCGCCAACCATCACGGCCACCTCAAAACCGCCCACTGCAGCCAGCACCTCCACCGGATCGCTGACCTCTCGGTGGCGTCCGGTGGCGCCTTGCACCACGATCATCAGGTGAGCCAGCATGTCAGGGTTCATGCGCGGACCACTTGAGACCAACTCGCGCACGGGCGTGTCCGTCAAGCGAGAGAGCACAAGCGCGGCGCTCTCATGCGACCCCACGCCCAACCCCGCACAGGCGATCAAGTTGCCGCGCAGCGAGTCACCAATCTCCATGCCCGCCCGAATGGCTGCGTGCGCTTGCTCAAGGCTCATGGCCGGGCCGACTCGCGCGTTGCGCGTGCCATGGGCAATCTTGCGTTGGATCAGCCGCTCATGCGCCGGTAGCTGGTTTGAAATTCCGCAGTCAACCACCGAAAGCGCCAAACCCTGCAAGCGGGCAAAGAGCGCCAAGGGCTGCTGTTCAGCCAATATCTGAGCAACCATCTCGTCCGTTTGACGCCCAGGCGCTGCATGAATGCCGTCGACTGCAAGCCCATGGTCAGCGGCAAAAATCACCAACTGCGGATCACTAAAGCGCGGCCTGAGCGACTGTTGCAGCAGGCCAAGTCGCACCGCCACCGGCTCCAGCTCACCCAAGCCACCGTGAACCTGCTCGCGGTGATGCAATTTGGCCAGCAAAGCGTCTTCGAGCAGGGGATTGGAGGTGGGGGCGATCAGCGACATGGCTTGAGTGTAGGCAAGGCGTCTCAACGCAGGAACAAGCGATAGACCGGATTCGTGGTTTCCTCAACGCAAGGGTAGGCCAGCGCATCCAGAAAAGCCTTGAAGGCCTTGCGATCACCCTTGGGCACCTGAA
>JAYWDK010000352.1:0-3698 GCA_043779845.1 Betaproteobacteria bacterium
TCAACCAAACCAACATAACTTTCCATGTGGGCGACTCGCTTGGCGCAGTGCACCGCGATCTCGCAACCACCGCCCAGCGCCAAACCACGCATGGCGGCCACCGTGGGCACGCCGGCGTAGCGCACGCGCAGCAGGGCGTCTTGCAGTTTTTTGATCTCGGGCGCTATGCCTTTGGCGCCCATCTTCATGAAGGTGGGCAACATGGCTTCGAGGTTGGCGCCGGCCGAAAACGGCTCGTCGGGCGACCAGATCACCAAGCCGTCGAAGCTGGCCTCGGCCAGCTCCACCGCCTTGATCAAGCCATCAACCACGCCCGCGCCGATCAAGTGCATCTTGCTGGTGATGCTGGCGACAAGCACCTGGCCGTCGGGCGTCCACAAGCGCATTTCGTCGTTCTTGAACAGCTCCGTGCCGCTGGAAATCGCCGGCGTGGCGCCTTCGCCCAGCAGCGACTCGGGGAAGTGCTGGCGCGCATACACCGGCAAGCTTGACCGTGCAACGTAAGCCCCACGTGATGGGCTCCACGAGCCTTGCGGCGTGTGCACGGCCGCGTTGCTGGCCACCGGGCCCTCAAACACCCAACTGGGCAGCGGCGCACTGCACAGCGCGCGGCCAGCGTCAATGTCTTGCTGCACCCACTGGGCCACTTGCAACCAGCCGGCCTCTTGCCACAGCTCAAACACGCCTTGCTTCATGCCAAAACCCCAGCGCAGGGCCAAATCAATCTCGCGGGCCGAGTCAGCCACGTCGGCCAGATGCACGGCCGCGTAGTGGAAGCCGTTGCGCAAGATGGCCCACAAAAACTGCGCCTGCGGGTTGGTGGATTCGCGCAGCAGCTTCAGGCGCTCGGGCGCGGGCTTCTTGAGAATGCGGTCGATGATGGCGTCAGCTTTACCACCCGCGGCCACGTAGTTGCCACTGGCCAGGTCAAAGCGCTGGATGTCGCGGCCCACCTTCTTGAAAAAGCCGGCGCCGGCCTTCTGGCCCAAGGCGCCCAACTCGATCAGCTTGGCCAGCGATGCCGGCGTGGCGTAGCTGGCAAAAAACGGGTCATTTGCCTGGTCAGGGCCGAGATTGTCTTGCAGCGTCTTGACCACGTGGGCCAGCGTGTCGAGCCCCACCACGTCGGCGGTGCGGAAGGTGCCCGAGCCCGCGCGCCCCAGCTTTTTGCCCGTCAGGTCATCCACCACGTCGTAGCTCAGGCCGTAGTTCTCGGCCTCTTTGATGGTCGACAACATGCCCGCCGTGCCCACGCGGTTGGCCACAAAGTTGGGCGTGTCGCGGGCGCGCACCACACCCTTGCCCAGGCCGCGCGTCACGAATGTTTCAAGCTGGTCCAGGATCAGCGCATCGGTGCTGGGCGTGGCGATCAGTTCAACCAGCTGCATGTAGCGCGGTGGGTTGAAAAAGTGAATGCCGCAAAAGCGCGATTGAATCGACTCGGGCAGCACCGCCGCCAGCTTGGTGATCGACAAACCCGAGGTGTTGCTGGCGATGATGGCGTGCGGCGCAATGAACGGCGCGACCGTGGTGTACAGGGCTAGCTTCCAGTCCAGGCGCTCGGCAATGGCCTCGATCACCAGGTCGCAGTCTTGCAGCAGCGCCAAGTGCTCTTCGTAGTTGGCGGGCTGGATCAGGGCCAGATCGCCCACCACGCCGATGGGCGATGGCTTGAGCTTTTTCAGGCCCTCCAGCGCCTTGAGCACGATGCCGTTTTTGGGGCCGACCGGGGCCCGCAGGTCAAACAACACCACCGGCACCCGCAGGTTGACCAAGTGGGCGGCAATTTGCGCGCCCATCACGCCAGCGCCGAGCACGGCCACCTTGCGCACGTTGAATCGATTCATGTTGGCTCCGTTGAAATTTAGGGCGTCGAAACTCACTCGACGCGTATCCACTGCTGGTTGCGAAAAAACGGGCCGATGTAGCCACGCACTTCAAGCTTCTTGCCGCCGTCAACAGGCTTGAGGCGCAGCTTGTAAACCCGGCCGTTGTTGGGATCGAGGATGTCACCGCCCTCCCACACCGCCTTGTCAGCGTCGGGCTTGGCGTTGCGCACGATGGTCATGCCCAGCACGGGTTTGTCTTTGCGCTCATCGCTGCACTTGTCACAAACTTCCGCCTGCTTGGCGGGATCGATGATTTTTTCGACTTTGCCGCTGAGCATGCCCTCAAGCTCAGAAATGCGCACGTACGACTTCTCGGCTTTGCTCTCGTCGTCAACCGTTTTCCACAAGCCCACGGGCGTGGCTTGGGCTAGCGCGGCGCTGGCGGCGGCGATCAACAGCAAGGCGGTGAAGCTTTTTTTCATGGCAGTCTCCTGGGGTCAAGGTGCAGTGGGTTGGCAACAACTCAGAACAGCGATTCGTCCATCGCCATCAGTGGTGCCAGGCCGGCCCGCGCGGTGCGGATCAACATCGCCGTTTCGGGCAGCAGCTTGGCAAAGTAGAAGCGCGCGGTGTTGAGCTTGGCGGCGTAGAACGGGTCGGCAGCAGTGCCCTGCTCGGCCTGTTTGCTCAGGGCCACCCGCGCCATGCGGGCCCAAAAATAGGCAAAGCACAAGTGGCCCACCACGCGCAGGTAATCCACCGCAGCGGCGCCCACCTCGTCGGGGTTGCCAAAGGCCTTCATGCCCAATTCAGTGGTCAGCTTGGTGACCTTGTCGCCCAGGTCGGCCAGCGGGTTGATGAACTCTTGCATGGCTTCATCCGTGCCTTCGTCTTCGACAAACTCGGCAATCAGCTTGCCAAATTTCTTGAGCTTGGCGCCGTTGTCGCCCAGCACCTTGCGGCCCAGCAAATCCAGCGACTGGATGGTATTGGTGCCCTCGTAAATCATGTTGATGCGGGCGTCACGCACAAACTGCTCCATGCCCGACTGGTGGATGTAGCCATGGCCGCCAAACACCTGCATGCAGGCCGAGGTGGCTGTCCAGGCGTTGTCGGTGATGAAGGCCTTGATGATGGGCGTGAGCAGCGCCACGGTATCGTCGGCTTTTTGTCGCTCATCTTCGTCGTTACTGGATACCAGCACGTCGAGCTGCAGCGAGGTGTAGATCAGCATCGCGCGGCCACCCTCGGCATAAGCGCGTGCCGTGAGCAGCATCTTGCGCACGTCGGGGTGCACGATGATCGGATCGGCCGGTTTGTCGGGCGCCTTGGGGCCAGACAGCGCGCGCATCTGCAAGCGATCTTTGGCATAGACCACGGCGTTTTGGTAGGCCACCTCGGTGAGGCCCAAGGATTGGTTGCCCACGCCCAGGCGGGCCGCGTTCATCATCACAAACATCGCTGCCAGGCCCTTGTTGGGCGCGCCGACCATCGTTCCGGCGGCGCCCTCGAGCACCATCTGGCAGGTCGAATTTCCGTGGATTCCCATCTTGTGCTCAATGCCGCCGCAGAAGATGCCGTTGCGCGAACCGATAGCGCCGTCGGCGTTGACATTGAATTTCGGCACGGCGAACAGGCTGATGCCCTTGCTGCCCTGCGGCGCATCGGGCAGGCGCGCCAGCACCAGATGCACGATGTTGGACGTCATGTCGTGCTCGCCGGCGCTGATGAAAATCTTGTTGCCGGTCAGCTTGTAGCTTCCATCGGCCTGCGGTTCGGCCTTGGTTCGCAGCAGGCCCAGGTCGGTGCCGCAATGCGCTTCGGTCAGGCACATGGTGCCGGTCCATTCGCCGCTGGTGAGCTTGGGCA
>JAYWDK010000353.1:0-3694 GCA_043779845.1 Betaproteobacteria bacterium
GATGGCGTGATGATCAATGGCGGTGGTGATGTGCTGGCCAGCGCCCGGCAAGACGGCCAGCTTTGGCGCATCGGCGTGCGTGACCCCGCCCAACCCGAAAAACTGCTGGCCGTGCTGCCACTGCAAGCCGGCGTGGTGGCTTCGTCGGGTGATTACGAGCGCTTTGTGATGCACGAGGGCCTGCGCTACCACCACATCATTGACCCCCACACCGGCCGCCCCACGCGCGGCGTGCATGGCGTCACCCTGGTGGCCAACACGGTGGCGCAAGTCAACGGCCTGGGCGCGGCGGCCATGGTGGCCGGCCCCCGTCACGGGCCCGCGCTGCTGACGCGCCTTGGTGTTTTACAAGCCTTGCTGGTGGGCACCGACGGACAGGTCTGGTTGTCGCCCAGCTTGGCCGGCAGGCTGCAAGCGCCGCCAGGACAGCCACGGGTGCGCGGCTTGGCATGACGCCAGGCGGCACGGCCGCTGGCTGGGCCAGCCGCCCTCACAAAAACTCAAAGCCCGCGCAGCGGCACCCGCAGATAACCCCTGAAGCGAACCCGCCCGCCGCGCTGCACGGCGCCGGCCAGCGCGTAGCCCGGAAAGCGCTGCAAGAAGTGATTGATGGCCACGCGGCCCTCCAGCCGCGCCAGGCTCATGCCGGCGCACTGGTGGGCCCCAAAACCAAAAGCAAGATGACGGTTGGGCGTGCGGGTGATATCCAGCACGTCCGGGTTCGCAAACACCGCCGGATCCCGGTTGGCAGCACCTATGCACAGCGTGATGCGGCTGCCTGCCGGCAAGTGCTCGCCGCCCACCACGGCGCCCGCCGTGCTGATGCGGTTGCCCAGCTGGTTGGAGCTCTCAAACCTCAAAAACTCCTCCACCGCGCCCTGCATCAGCGCGGGTTGCTCGATCAACAGTTGCTTTTGCGCCGGCCAGTGCAGCAGCGCCACCAGGCTGTTGGCGATCAGGTTGGTGGTGGTCTCGTGGCCCGCGTTGAGCAAAAAAATGCAGTTCTGGACCAGCTCCACGGCCGTCAGGTGCTCGTCGCTTGATTCACCCTGGATCAGCCGGGTGAGCACGTCATGCGTGGGGTCGCCGGGCTCGGCGCGACGGCGGGCCACCAAGCCGTGCAGGTACTGCACAAACTCGGTGACGGCGTGGTTGCCCTGCGCCAGTTGCGCCTCGCTGAGCTGCGGCTCCAGCGCGCCCAGAATGGCCAGCGACCAAGCACGCAGCGGGCCGCGCTCATTGCTGGGCACGTTGAGCAGGTTGCCGATCACCTCGATCGGGATGGCCGACGCAAAGTCTTCAACCAGGTCCACCGCCTCGCCGCGCCCGGCCTTGGCGGCCATCTGGTCCAGCAGGTGGTCAACCCATTGGGTGAGGCCGGCCTCCATCGCGTCGGTGGCGCGTGCGGTCAGGGCGCCGGCAATCAGGCGGCGCACGCGTGTGTGCAGCGGCGGGTCGTTGAACACCAGGCTGGTGGTGTGGTGCTCAAACAGCGGGCTGCCAACGCCGTACTTGGGGCCGAACTCGGCTTTTTTGTCGGAGCTGAACAGCTTGGGATCCCGGTACACCGCCACGCAATCGGCGTGCCGCGTCAGCAGCACGCTGCCGTCGGGCAGGCGATGCACGGGGCTTTGCGCTCGCAGCGCGGCGTAGCAGCGATAAGGATCCTCGTGAAAGGCCGCTGGCAGCGCCCGCAAGTCAAACCCGGTCAGGTCAAAGCCGGCCAGGTCGGGCGACGGCGGAGCCGAGGCTGGCAGGGGCTGGGTGCTCACCGCCGCCCCCGCTCAGGCCACCGGGCGCTTGGCCACCAGCGTCAGGATGTCGTAGCTGGCCACCAGCTCACCGCGCTGGTTGCTGACCTCCACATCCCAGGCCACCACGCCCTGGCCCTGGCCTTTGGCATCCACCTTGTTGCGGTCGATTTTGCGTTTGCAGGTGAGGCGCGCCTGGATGGTGTCGCCAATGCCCACGGGCTTGACGAACCTTAAAGTGTCCAGCCCGTAGTTGGCCAGCACCGGGCCGGGCGCGGGCGAGACAAACAGGCCGGCTGCGGCCGACAGCACAAAGTAGCCGTGCGCGATGCGCTGGCCAAACGGGCTTTGCCTGGCGGCTTCTTCGTCGAAGTGCATGTAGAAATAGTCGCCAGAAATGCCGCCAAAGTTGATCAGGTCGGCCTCGCCCACGGTGCGGCGGTGGGTCAGCAAGGATTCGCCAATTTGCAGCGCTTCAAAGTGCCGGCGGAACGGGTGCACGTCGCACTCGATGCGCTGGGCGCCACGCACGTATTCACCGGTCACCGCCATCAACATGCTGGGCGACCCTTGCACCGCCGCGCGCTGCAAGTAGTGCTTGACGGCCCGCAGGCCCCCCAGCTCTTCACCACCACCTGCCCTGCCCGGCCCACCGTGCTTGAGCTGCGGCAAGGGTGAGCCGTGGCCGGTGGATTCAACTGCGGCTTCACGGTCAAGAACGTGCAGCCGGCCATGCCAGGCCGCCATCTGCGGGATCAGCTTGGCCGCCACCGCCGGGCTGCGTGTCACCACCGTGGCCACCAGGCTGCCCTTGCCACGCGCGGCCAGCGCCAGCGCCTCATCCAGGTCGTCGTAAGGCATCAAGGTGCTGACGGGGCCAAAGGCCTCGATGTCATGCACCGAGTCCAGGTGCAAGGGCCGTTGGCACAGCAGCAGCGTGGGCGCAAAAAAAGCGCCCTCAGCCGTGCCCTCGCCTACCGGCTTGAAGCCCGCAGCATCACCCCCACACACCAGCTCGGTGTCACGGCGCAGCATCGCCACGCGCTCGGCCACGTCTTTGAGCTGCGCGTGCGATGCCAAGGCGCCCATGCGCACGCCGTCCACCGCCGGGTCACCCACCACCACCTTGGCCAGGCGGGCGCTCAAGGCTTGCGCCACGGCGTCAAGGTGCTTGCGCGGCACGATGGCGCGGCGGATGGCGGTGCATTTTTGGCCGGCCTTGCCGGTCATCTCACGGGCCACTTCTTTGACGAACAAGTCAAACTCTTCGTCGCCAGGGTTCACATCGTCGGCCAGGATGGCGCAGTTCAGCGAGTCGGCCTCAGTGTTGAACGGGATGCTGTGGCGCACCACGTTGGCGTGCACACGCAGCATGGCGGCAGTGTCGGCCGAGCCGGTGAATGTCACCACGTCTTGCCCATTGAGCCGGTCCAGCAGATCACCCGTGCCGCCGATCACCAATTGCAAAGCGCCCTCGGGCAGGATGCCCGATTGCACGATCAGCCGCATCGCCGCTTCGGTCAGATAACTGGTGGCGCTGGCGGGCTTGCCGATGCAGGGCATACCGGCCAAAAAGCTGGGCGCAAACTTTTCAAGCAAGCCCCAGATGGGGAAGTTGAAGGCGTTGATGTGCAGCGCCACACCACCGCGCGGCACCAGCACGTGCGTGCCGGCAAAGCCGCCTTTTTTGCCCAAGGGCATGGCCGGGCCTTCATGCACCAGATTGCCCGAGGGCAGTTCGTTGCTGCCCATGCTGGCGTAGGCAAACAAGGTGCCGCTGCCGCCTTCAATGTCCACCCAGCTGTCGGCGCGGGTGGCGCCGGTGTGGGCCGACACGGCGTACAGCAGCTCTTTGTGCTCACCAAGATATTTGGCCAGCGCCTTCAGGCGCTCGGCACGCTGCTGAAAATCCAGCTTGAGCAGCGCCGGGCCGCCCACGCGGC
>JAYWDK010000354.1:0-10355 GCA_043779845.1 Betaproteobacteria bacterium
CCCCGGTCGGTGACGCTGTCCGATGGCACCGAGTTGCCCGCCGACCTGCTGGTCTACGCCACCGGCTACGGCTCGATGAACGGCTGGCTGGCCGACCTGGTCTCGCCCGAGGAGGCCGACCGCGTTGGCAAGGTGTGGGGCTTAGGCTCCGACACGCCCAAAGACCCCGGGCCCTGGGAAGGCGAGCTGCGCAACATGTGGAAACCCACGCAAGTGCCTCACCTGTGGTTCCACGGTGGCAACCTGCACCAGTCGCGCCACTACTCGGAGTTTCTGGCGCTGCAACTCAAGGCCCGCAAGGAAGGCATCCCCACGCCGGTGTACCGATTGGCATCTTCCTACCACACACGTTGAGCGACACGCTGGGGCGCTTTGGCGGTAACGCCCCGCCAATCGACAAGCGTTGCCAGCTTCCTCAGCCCACCAGTGCTTTGGCGCGCGGCGCGATGGCGCCAGAGGCGGGGGCGGGTGGCAGATATCGGCACTTTGCTGAGTTTCAAGGACTGCTTTGCGTTGAGTGTGTGTCGCGCGGCAAAGCCGCGTCAGCGCCCGCCGCAGCGCGCCACGGAAGCGGTCGTCGCCGCGCGCCGACTGCCCTCCGATGCTCGGTCTCAGGGCCAGTCGCGGAACTCACTACGCGCCCTGCGGGCGCTTCGTTCTAACAACCACGCCGAGTCAGACAACGAAGCGCGCTGGCGCGCGCGGCCCTGAGACCTGCGCGTCTCGGCGCTTCCCAGGCGCGCTGCGACGGCCTCTGACGCGTCTTTGCAAACATCGTCTCGCGGTGCGGGGTTGACTTCAAAACTGCCCGGCAAGCCACCACCCTTCGCGCTCGCGGCGGTTGGCACCCGGTGGGGGCGATCTCTGGGGCGACGAGAAGCGCAGGGCCGGGGTCGGCGCGCGCAGCGCGCTTCGTGATCAAACTCGCGGCGGTTGTTTGAACGCAGCGCCAAAAGGGCGCGAAGTGAGTTCTGCCGCGCGACCCCGGCCTGAGCATTCGAGTGCAGTTGGCGCGAAGCGACGACCGCCCCAGTGTGAGCCGCTAGCGGGTGCCGGCCACCGCGATGCACAAACGCTTGCAGACCCTGGCAGCAGTCGTTCGTGAAATTCGGCTTCGAGCCGCAAACCGACGCCCACCCCAGCAACCGATCCCTCCCACGCCCTAAGCGCCTATGGGCGTTGTCGACGCCGATCATCTTCGCGTGGATCTTTGGGTGGCTCGTCGGCGTCACGCCTGCGATCAGCCGGTGGGGTGGCCGCAGGACGAGGCTCGGGCCCATGCGGGGCAGCCTGCGGGGCTGGTTTGGCCGGTTGCGCAGCTTGGGGCGGATGGGCAACCTGGGGCGGCGGCGCGGCTTGGGCAGGCCGGGCGGATTGAGCTGCGGCTTGAGGTTCAGGCGGTGGCGGCCGGGGCTCGGTTTGCCTTGTCGGGGGCAGGGGTTGCGGCCTCGCCCGGGGCGGCTGCGCCTCTGGCGGCACGGCGGCCGGTGGCAGCTGCTGCACCGCTGGCGGGTGCCTGACCACAGGCGCGGGACCGACGGGCGGCGCTTGGGGGGGCGGGGCGGGCTGCGCTACCGGCGGGGCGACGGGATGCAGGACAGGTGGCACAGCAGGACGCGCAACAGGCGGCACCACAAGCGGCACAGCCGGCAGTGGATTTTGGGGCGTGTCGGGCCGCACTTGCGCCCCCGGCCGTCCAGGCCGGTCCGGCCTTGTTGGCTCCGCTGGCATACCGGGCGACGGGCGCTGGTCGGCCTGCTCTGGCTGCCCTGGCCGGCCGTGCGGCGTTGGCGGTGGCGTTGGTTGCGGAGGCGCCGCAGGCGCCGCAGCCGGACCTTGCGGTGTGGCCGAATTGGGCAAAGGCATCGGCACCGCACGCGACGGCGGCTCAGCCCGAGGCGGCGCAACGGCGCGGGGTGGCTCAGCATGCGGTGGCTCAGCGCGCGGTGGCAGCGCCGGTGGTGCCACCCCCCGAGGCGTGATCAACTTGATGAATGGCGCGGGCGCTGTGGTTTCTGGTTTGAGGCCCCGGCGTTCGGCGTCGGCCAGCGGCCTGCCCGGCCTGGCGGCCAGTTGAGGCTGTTGTGCTGAAAACCCGGCGTGTGGCGCGGGGGGTGCGGTGCGCGCCAACACGGGCCGCTCAAAGACATGGTCCGGCGGCGGGCTGCCATCGGTGGCCGCACCATGCACGCTGCGGGGCGTGGGCGCCAGCAGTGGCGCGGGGGCCACCGGGCCTATCCTGGTTTGCTCCTGGCGCACAGGCACTACTGCCCGGCCTACAGGCCGCGACTGCACAAAAACCGGCGCAGGCACCGCCACCACCGCGCCGGGCACCTGGCGGTTGACATAGACGATCTGGCTGACATTGGTGTTGTAGGTGTTGTGGATCACGGTGTTGTTGATCACCGTGTTGCTGCGATTTATCTGGTCAAAATAGCCGCGGCTGACGGGGTACGCAGGCCTGAAAACGTCTCGCGGCCCCAGCGGAAACCACGCCACGCCGCCCACGTTGCCCGCCGAGATGGCCAACTGAAAGTGCTCGCCGCCCACAAACATCACCAGCGCCGGCGCGTAATAAGCCCGCACGTGCGCCGGGCCGGGCACCCAGCCCCAGCGCGTGCCCAGGTGGGCCCAGCGGCCGTAGTGCGAGACCGCAAAACCCCATGGGGCGTCATCAACCCAGGTCCAGCCCCAGGGGTCGATCCAGGCCCAATGCCCATCGCGGTAAGGAGCCCAGTCGGCGGCCACGTGTGTGGGCACCCAAACCGGGCCGTAACGAGCATCCGTTTGCCAACGGCCATTGGCGTCAAGATCCTGGTAGCCCAACACGTCGGGCGACACATAACGCGCTGATGCAGCGTTGTCGAGTGCGCGATCACGGGCGCCGGCCCAGCGGTCGAAGTCGTCATGCGGGGCCGCGTCAACCGCCTGCACGTCGCGCAAGCCCGTGCCCCTGAAGCGATAGGCCTGCCTGGTATCCATCACCCAGGCGTCGCCCTCGCCGGCCACCTCGGCCTGACCTTGGCGCACCAACACGGTGGTGGCATCGGCGTCGGGGTTCACGTCGATCCGGAAGTTGCCTGGCTGCTTGACGGTCAGGGCCAGGTTGGGCGTGTCGATCTCGATCACCTCGCCGGCTTGCAGGCGGCGCACGCGCAGGTTAAGGCTGCCTTGCGTGAGCTGCAACTGAACGATGCGGTCGTCAAGGTTGAGCACCGACAGGCCGGTGTCCGCGCTCACCCGAAACATGGCACCACCCACCGCGATTTCAGCCCGCCCGCTGGCATCGGTCCAGAGCCGGTCGCCCGGCGTCAGCGGCCGATTGAGGGTGGCGGGGTTCCAGTCACGCTCGCCGGCAGGCGACAGGCTGACCACGCCGCCCACATAGCCCAGCCGCGCCACGCGTGACGGCGGATCGGCCCAGGCCGCGTTGCCACTGACCAGGGCCAAGCACGCCAGCAGGTTGAGCACCTGACATCGAAAACGGGAGGCTTGCATGGCGAACCCTGGTGAACCGCACTGGCGGCTGATATGAACAAGGCGCGACCCGTGTTGGCCGCCACAAACGCTTTGAAATGACCGGCCTGGGGGCCCTCACCAAAATGCCCAGGTTCAATGCACCGTGAGCCAAATTTCATTGCGGCGCATGAACCACGGCGTGAACGGCGGGTTGTAGCGTGAATAAACCGGCTCACCGGTCCATGGCAAGTTGGCCGCTCGCAGCAAGCCCATCAGATCGGCCAGGTGATCGTCGTAGTTGTTCTCTGACCAGAACCCCGAAAACCGTATCGCGGCGAGCCGGTTGGCGGGCACTTCACGCAGGTGCACGCGGGCGTCCAGCGGCTCTGGCGCCGAGGCCAAGTTGCCGCCGATTGGCAAGACGAATTGCACGGTGTAAGCGTTGCCTGACGCGGCCTGCACCACGGGCGCAGTCATGACCATGCGAGTGGGTGCGGCGGCCTGCGTCACCGGCGCCGTCATGGCGAACTTCTCGCGGCCCCGGTTGTTGCCGAAGATGTACGCCGCCAGGATGGGAAACGCCTGGTTGCCGGCCTTGCCGGCAGGGCCCGGCACCTGCACCTCGGCCACCACGTAGGGCGCGTACTGCCGGATCTCGGCGCCGCCCAGTTGTCGAACCACGGTGTAGGCGGGCTCGTGCGAGGCTTGGGTCGGAAGGGCTGCGGCGAGCAAGGTCATGGTGGCGATCTGTGTTCACCAGAGCGGCCCAGGCATGGCGGGTTCTGGCGAGAGTTGACAAGAACGCCATGCTCCTGCCGCGCGCCCTGGCGCGCCATCGGCCCAAATGCAGCGCCGGTGTAGGACTCGCCTGACACTGGGCGCCTGTCGGGCTGGGGGTCGGGCCCGCGCTCAATGCGGCCCGCCGCACAGATCAAACAGGCGAACCCATTGAAAGTGTGATGGTGGCGCAGCAAACCAAAATCAATCAATCCCACATCAACCGGTCTACTCACCATGACGCCACCCCTGCACCGAGCCGCCGAACGGCACCGCACTGACCGCATTGGCTGGCTGCGTGCGGCCGTGCTGGGCGCCAATGACGGCATTGTTTCAACCGCCAGCTTGCTGGTTGGCGTGGCGGCCGCCCACGCCAGCCCCAGCAGCCTGCTGGTCACAGGCGTGGCCGGTCTGGTGGCGGGCGCCATGTCGATGGCTGCGGGTGAATACGTGTCGGTTCATTCGCAGTCCGACACCGAGCAGGCCGATCTGGCGCGAGAGCGCGCTGAACTCGCCGCCGACCCCACGGCTGAGTGGCGTGAACTGGCGGCGATTTACGTCGGCCGGGGCATCGCGCCGGGTTTGGCGGATCAGGTGGCCACGCAATTGATGGCCCATGATGCCCTGGGAGCCCACGCGCGTGATGAGTTAGGCATCTCCGACACCTTGAGCGCACGGCCCGTGCAAGCCGCGCTGGCGTCGGCGGCCAGTTTTGCGGTGGGCGCGGCGCTGCCCCTGCTGGTCACGGTAATTGTCGCCAACCGGGCGCCCGCACCGGGCCTGATGGCGTGGCTATCGAGCACCTCGCTGGTGTTTTTGGCCTTGCTGGGTGCCGTGGCGGCCCGGGCGGGTGGCGCCGGTATGGCGGCGGGCGCCTGGCGCGTGGCGTTCTGGGGCGCCTTGGCCATGGCCGCCACGGCCGCCGTGGGCGCTTTGTTTGGCGCGCCCGCTTGAGGCGGCGCCGCCGCGCAAATCACCGCGCCCGCAAGACAGGTTCAGTGCAACGCGTCGGCGTAGGTCTGGCAGTCAGCCGCATAACACGCACATGACGCGGCGTCCAGGCCGGGGCGGTTCAGCACGTTGACCTGGCCACCGCAGCAGGTGATAAGGCCGCTGCGCTGCAAAGCCGCGGCGGCCAAGGTGATGCCCACGCGGCGCACGCCCAGCATGGCGGCCATGGATTCATGCGTCACCTGAAACCCCTGGCGTTGCGCCCGGAGACAACGTCAATCTTGGCTCGGAAACAACTCGATGAGTGGTTCGGGACTGCGGCCAAAAAAACGCTCCGGTGAGGGCAGACCAGACCTCGTGACCAAAAGGCGCCGCCAGAATCTGCCCTGCCAGAGTCAGCGCAGCGCTGACACAGTTGACCAGCGTACCCAGAAACGCATTTATTCGCTAAATGGTTATTAATATCTCGGCGGACACCATGGGCCGCGACATCAACGGCAGGCGCGGCAGCACGGGCTTGCGCGCCACCTTGGGCAGCAGCCTCTCGTGCTCTTTCTTGGCCACCGCGTAACACTCGCAGGTGCGTTGTTCAAGGCGGGGGCGATCCAGCACCGCGATGTGACCACGCCGGTAGCGGATCACGCCCGCATCTTGCAGCTTGTGCGCGGCGGCGGTCACGCCCTCGCGGCGCACGCCCAGCAGGTTGGCCACGCCTTCCTGGGTCATGGCCAAATCATCGGACGGCGCGCGGTCCAGCGCCAGCAGCAAACGCCGGCACACCTGCTGTTCAATCGAATGGAAGCGGTTGCACATGGCGGTTTGGGCCACCTGCGCGATCATGGCCTGGGTGTAGCGCAGCAGCATGCTCAGCACCGGCCCACCCATGTCAACCGCGTGCTTGATAAACGATGCGTGCAAGCGGTAGGCCTGCCCCGCGCTTTGCACCACGGCCTGACTGGGCGTGGCGTTGCCGCCCATCAACAGGGATATGCCCACCATGCCGTCACGGCCCACCACCGCGAACTCGGCCGACGCGCCCTCTTGGGTGACGTAGAGCAGCGAGACGACGGCGGTGGTCGGAAAGTACACAAACGAAGATGCCTGGCCTGATTCGCAAAGTACGCGTCCAGCCGGCAGCTCGACCTGTTCCAGGTGATCGCCCCACAGCGCCCGGCCAGACTCGGGCAACGAGGCCAGCAATTGGTTTTCAAGCGAATGGCCGTTGAAGCAAGAGGATGAGTTCACAAGGCACTCAAAGCGTGGTTCGAGTTGCCATCTTCCGTGCCTGTTGGCGGCCAAACCATCGGCGCTGACCGGCTCTGCTTGTGGGTGGCGTCCTACAGAAGCGGCCCCAGGCCAGCCAGCGGGCCCAGCGCGCTGGATGTCAAACCAGCACCGCTGCCACCGGTGGCAGCAAGCGGTCATACTCTTTTTTGACCACCGAATAACACTCGCAGGTGCGCCGCTCCAGGCCCGGGCGATCAAGCACCGTGATGCGGCCGCGCGCATAGCGGATCAGCCCGGCCTGTTGCAGCTTGAGCGCGCCCTCGGTGACGCCCTCGCGGCGCACGCCCAGCATGTTGGCGATCAGCTCTTGCGTCATGCGCAACTCGTCGCCTTGCAGGCGATCCAGGCTGAGCAGCAGCCACCGGCATAGCTGTTGGTCCAGCGAATGGTGGCGGTTGCACACCGCCGTTTGCGCCATCTGTGTGATCAGCGCCTGGGTGTAGCGCAGCAACAAGTGCATCACGGGGCCGGCCTGGTTGAACTCGTCTTTCAGGGTCTGCGCGGGCAGCCTGAAACCCTGACCGCCGCTTTGCACCACGGCCCGGCTGGGCGTGGATTCACCGCCCATGAACAAGGAGATGCCGACCAGGCCCTCGCACCCGGCCACGGCAATCTCGGCGGACGCGCCGCTTTCCATCACGTACAGCAGCGACACGATCGCCGTGGTGGGAAAGTACACGTGGCTGAGCGCATCGCCCGCCTCATACAGCACCTGGCCCAAGGGCATGTCAATGGGTTCAAGCGCGGGCAACCAACGTTGCAGCTCGGCGTCGGGCAAGGCGGCCAACAAGTGGTTCTGTCTGGGATCAATGGCTGAGGGGTTCACGTCGCTCCAACGAGGTTTTTAAGGGACGGCGATGTGACAACTCGCGCCCAGCACAGGCTCAAGTGTAGGCAGGCCTGGGCTCAAGTCTGTGCGATATCGAACAAATGGTGTTGCAGATCAACGTGCGACATCGAACAGACGCGCCCACGCCACGCCGCTAACTTACAAAGCGCATCGGAGCGCGTCGCCTGTGGCGCCAAGCAGCGCCAAAACGGGATTCACCGACCCAACCGCCCCAAACCGGGGCACTTGCCGGAGTGACTTGTGGAGTTCAAAGACTATTACGCGGCGCTGGGCGTGGCGGCCACCGCAACGCAAGATGAAATCAAGCGCGCCTACCGCAAGCAAGCGCGCAAGTACCACCCTGACGTCAGCAAGGAGCCCGACGCCGAGGCGCGATTCAAGGACGTTGCAGAGGCCTACGAGGCCTTGACCGACGCTGAAAAACGCGCCGCCTACGACGACGTGGTAGCCCGCCACAAGCACGGCCAGCAGTTCAACCCGCCGCCGGGATGGGACAGTGGCTTTGAGTTCAGCGGACGCGACGCGGGCGGCGGCGACAACATCGACCACAGTGAATTTTTTGAGTCGCTGTTTGGCCAACAGTTTGGCCGCCAGGCCGGTGCCGACGGTGGGGGCCGGCAGGGCCGCAGCCGCCCAAGCCGCCGCCAGGACAACGGCCCCGCCCGTGGCCAAGATCACCACGCCAAGATGCAAATCACGCTGCAAGACGCCTACCAAGGTGGCCAGCGTGGCTTGCAGATGCGCGCCCCGCACAGGGACGAGCACGGCCAGGTGACGATGCAAGACCGGCAGCTCGACGTCAACATCCCCAAAGGCGTGCGGCCAGGCCAACAGCTCAGGCTGGTGGGGCAAGGCGGGACTGGCTTGGGTGGCGGGCCGGCGGGTGATTTGTACCTGGAGATCGAGTTGGCGCCGCACCCCAGCTTCAGGGTCGATGGCCGGGATGTCTATCTCGACTTGCCCGTGGCCCCTTGGGAGGCCGCCCTGGGCGCTCAAGTCACCGTTCACACACCCGCTGGCGCGGTGGACATGACCGTGCCGGCCGGATCAACGCCGGGCCGCAAGCTGCGCCTGAAGGGCCGGGGCCTGCCCAGCTCGCCGCCCGGTGACCTGTACGTGGTGCTGGGCGTGGCGCTGCCGGGGGCCGACACCGAACCCGCCCAGGCCGCCTACCGCGCCATGGCGTCGGCCTTTGCCGGCTTCAACCCCCGCCAAGCCCTGGAGGCCTGAGCCATGACTGAACCTACCAACCCCGCGATGCAAACCGTGCTGGTCGACGAAAGCCTGGAGTTCACGCTCATCGACCTCAGCCACGCCTGCGACGCCCACCCCGATCAACTCATCGCGCTGGTGCATGAAAGCGTGCTCTCGCCCTGGGGGCCCGGGCCCGACCAATGGCGCTTTGATGGCACGGCCCTGGCGCGCGCTGGGGCAGCACTGAGGCTCGTGCGTGACCTGCACCTCAACATGGCCGGGGTGGCGCTGGCACTGGACTTGATCGACGAGATCAACGCCCTGAAAGCACGGCTGCATCGGCTGGGCGTGCGCTGAGGCAGCCCCTGCTGCGGCGGCTGTAGGCCCCGTCTGACAAGGGGTGCCGGGGCCGTCCGATGGGTAAAACCAAGGCAGCGGCCTACATTGGATTCATCACTTCGGCGCAGCCTGGGATTGTTGCCCTGCTGCCCACCACGAAGCCACCCTAAAGGGATGAACGCGATGAAAACCACCACCCAAACCCGCCAGCGCGCCGCCGCCGGAGCCGCTCCACAGTCGCACTACTTGCTGCTCATTTTTGCAGTTAGCCTGGGGTTGCTGACGGCTTGTGCCAGCACGCCGCCGCATGAAACCCTGGCCGTGGGCCGCGCCGCCGTTGAGCGCGCCAACGGCCCGGCGGCCGCCGAAGCGCCGGTGGAGCTGGCCTCGGCGCGCGACAAGATCAATCGCGCCAACGTGGCGTTTGCCAACAAAGACTACGCGCTGGCGCGCCAACTGGCCGAGCAGGCCGAGTCCGACGCCACGCTGGCCGAAGCGCAAGCGCGCTCGGTGCGGTCCGACAAGGCGCTGACCGAAGTGCGCGAAGGCATCCGCCAACTGCGCGACGAAATGGCCCGCAAATGAACGCCGCCCCGAACGCCGCCCCAAACACCGCCGCTCGCGCCATGATCCACGCCAACCCGTCCTCAATCGCCGCTCCGGAGACACCCGCCATGAATCCACTGATGCAACCCGGTCAACCGAGCGCCCGGCGTTTGCTCAAAGCCAGCGCCGCAGTGGCCGCCCTGGGCAGCGCGCTGTTGTTGGGCGCCTGCGCCACCAACGCACCGCCGCCGGCCGCGCTGGTGGAGGCCCGCGCCAGCGTGCGCGGCGCCGAGCTTGACCCGGCCGTGATGGCCAACGCGCCACTGGAGCTCAAACGCGCCAGCGATTCGCTGAACCGCGCCAATGCGCTGCAAGACAAGGGCGAATCGCTGGCCGAGATCAACAGCGCCGCCTACGTGGCCAACCAGCAAGCCAAAACGGCCCTGGCCATTGGCCGGGCCAAGGGCAGCGACAACGCCATCGCCGGAGCCGTTGTGGAGCGCGAACGCACCCGCGCCGATCTGCGCACCACCGAGGCTGATCGCGCCCGCGCCCAGGCCGCCACCGCCCAGGGCCAGGCCAGCTCGGCGCAAGCCCAGGCGCGCATGGCGCAAGACCAGGCCACGGCCGCGCGCACGCAAACCGACCAGGCGCGCCAGCAAACCGCCCAGGCCGAGCAGCGCGCCAGCGGTGCCGAGTTGGTGGCCGCCGCCGCCCTGGTGCAAACCAGTGACGCCCAGCAACAAGCCGCCGACCTGAAACAACAGCTGGCCGATTTGCAAGCCAGGCCCACCGAGCGTGGCCTGCTGGTGACGCTGGGTGACGTGCTGTTTGAGTTCAACCGCGCGGACATCAAACCGGCGGCGATGTCATCGCTGACCAAGCTGGCCTTGTTTCTGCAAAAGAGCCCTGCGCGCCGCGTGCTGATCGAAGGCCACACCGACAACATCGG
>JAYWDK010000355.1:0-3680 GCA_043779845.1 Betaproteobacteria bacterium
GCCCTGACGATGCGCACCCACACGCTGGCCGACGCCATGAAGGGTTTGCACGGCCCCGACCGCCCCGCAGTGGCTGCGGCGCTGCATCGCCATGGCCGCGGGCAAAGCGCGCACATTGACATTGATTTCCGCATGCCGTTTGGCGCCACGCTGCGCTGGCTGCGCATCCGCGGCCGTGCGCTGGAGCGCGATGAGGATGGCCATGCGCTGTACGTCACCGGCACGGTGCGTGATGTGTCTGACCACCATGAGGCCGAGCATCTCAGGCAGCTGATGGCCCACGCCTTTGCCAGCACGCTGGACGCGCTGGTGGTGGTGGACGTGGGCTGGCTCATCGTGCAAGCCAACGCCGCTTTTGCGGTGATGATGGACCGGCCCGTGGATACTTTTGAGGGCCTCAACCTGCGCGACGTGGTGCAACTCGACAGCGCGCTTGTGGACGGTGGCCTGCGCGCACTCGACAGCTGGCGCGGCGAGGCTTTGTTGAGCGGCACCGACGGCGGCACTGACGGCGGCCGTGAACTGGAGTCGGCCGTCACCCGCATCCAGGCCCGCGACGACCAGCCGCAACAGTACCTGGTGGCGCTGCGCGATATCAGCGAGCGGCGGCGCGCCGAGCGCGCGTTGGAGCGCCTGGCGCTGTGCGACACGCTCACCGGCTTGGCCAACCGCGCGGCCATCAACCGGCACCTGGCCGAGCGGATCTCGCGGCCCAGCTCGCTCGGGTTCATGCTGATGTTTGTCGACCTGGATGGTTTCAAGGCCGTCAATGATTCCTTTGGCCACCGGGCGGGCGACGAGTTGCTGTCCCAAGCCGCCGCACGGCTGCGGCGTGCCTTGCCGCAAGCCTTTGTCGGGCGCTGGGGCGGCGACGAGTTTGTGGTGATGCTGCCCGATGGCAGCGACGACTACGCGCTGCGCGAAGGCGCGCAATTGGTGATCGCCACCTTGGGCCAGCCGTTTTTGTGCAACGGCCATCGTTTGTCGGTCACCCCCAGCATTGGCGCCGTGAACTACCCCCAAGATGGGCGTGACGCCGCCACCCTGCTGCGCCGCGCCGATGCCGCCATGTACGCGGCCAAGGCACAGGGGCGCAACTGCCTGGTGATCTACCAGCCCGCGCAAGACGAAGGCTTGCAGCGCCGTAGCCGCATGCAAAGCCTGCTGCGCGAAGATGCTGAACGCAACGCGTTTGAATTCATCGTGCAGCCCAAGGTGGACGCCAGCGGCCGCATGACTGGGGCCGAACTGTTGATGCGCTGGACCCCTGCGGAATTTGGCCCGGTATCGCCCACCGAGTTCATCCCCATTGCCGAGCAGATTGGCGCCATTCCGCTGATGGGCCGCCACGCCTTGCACGCGGCCGCCAAAGTGGCAAGCGAGGTGCGGGCCCTGGGCAGCGACGCCACGGTGGCCGTCAACATCAGCCCGCGCCAACTGTTGCGGCATGACCTGGAGCGCACCATCCTGCACGCCTGCGAGCAGCACCAGGTGGCGCCGGCGCAGATCGAGCTGGAGATCACCGAGTCGGCACTGGTCACTGACATACAGCAGGCCGAAAAAGTGCTGCTGCGCTTGCGGCGGCGGGGCTTTCGGCTGTCACTGGACGACTTTGGCACAGGCTACTCGTCGCTCAGCTACCTGCGCAACCTGCCGTTCCACAAGGTCAAGATCGACCGCAGTTTTGTGATCGATCTCGAGGCCTCGCACACCTCCCGGAGGATGCTCGACGGCGTGGTGCGCCTGTGCACCAGCCTGGGTCTGGGCACGGTGGTGGAGGGCGTCGAGACCGAGGCCCAATTCGAGCTGCTGAGGGCCATGGGCCTGACCGAGTTTCAGGGCTACTACTTTGCGCGCCCGCAGGCCACGGGCTTGTGGCTCGACGGCTTGCGCCGGCAGCTCGGGCAGTCGGCATAAATGGGTGCCCACGGCGTGGCGTTTCCTGGGATCACGCGGCGGCACGGTTCTGCACAGTGCGGCCATCCGCACCAACCCACATCAACGCCAGAGGACTCCCATGCTTGGACTTGTATTCACTGAGTTCGTCGAATTGGTCGAGGAGAAGTTCTCACCCGAGATTGCCGACGCGGTGCTGACCGACGCGGCCTCGCCGCACGGTGGCGCCTACACCGCCGTGGGTTATTACCCGCATGAAGAGTTGGTGGCCATGGTGGGCGCGCTGGCGCAGCGCACCGGGGTGCCGGCGCCCGATCTGGTCAAAGGTTTTGGCGGGCACTTGTTGCAGCGTTTTGAACAAGCGCATGCGCGCATGTTCGACAGGCACGACAACTTTTTTGATTTTGTGGCGTCCATCCACGATCAAATCCATGTCGAGGTGCGCAAGCTCTACGACAACGTGGCCTTGCCCAGTTTCACCGTTTTGTCGCGTGAAGGTTGGGTGATGCGCTTGCTCTACCAGTCGCCGCGCGCGATGGAGCAGCTGGCGCAGGGTCTGCTGGAAGGCGCCGCCGCGCACTACCAAGAGGCTTGCCGGATCAGCCAGTCGCCGTACGACGGCCCCGAGGGCCAAGGCGTGTTGTTCACGCTGGAAAAGTCGGCGCCTTGAAACCCGACGACGACCCCGGCCTCAGCACCGGCGTCGCTCCTTTGGTTGGCCCGGTGCCGGCCGCCGGCGTGTCGCCGCCTGATCCGGCACATGCCAATGCCCTGGCCGTGGCGCAGCGCCGCTTTGACCGCGAACGTGCGGCACGCAAGGCCGCCGAGGCCTTGCTGACCGACAAGAGCCGCGAGCTGTGGGATACCTTGCAGGCCGCCCAGACCACCGAGCGCCGGCTGCAAGCCGCCTTGCTGGCCAACGGCGAGGGCATCTGGGATTGGCAGGTGCCCACGGATCGCCTGCAGATCTCGGGCCTGATGTTGGCGGGCCAGGCGATGCCAGTGGACGCCACCACGCTGGCCGTGATGATCACGCGCCTGCATGCGCCAGACCGTGCCGCTGTGGCCGCTGCCTTGCATCAGCATGACCGGGGGCAAAGCGCGCACATCGAGGTGGATTTCCGCTTGCGGTTCAAGGGCGAACTGCGGTGGTTGCGCATCCGCGGGCGGGCCTTGGGGCGCGGCGAAGACGGCCATGCGCTGCAGGTGACGGGCACCATCCGCGATGTCTCGGACCAGCACGAGGCCGAGCACCTGCGGCAGCTGATGGCCCATGCCTTTGCCAGCACGATGGATGCGCTGGTGGTGGTGGGCGCCGATTGGACGATCGTGCAAGCCAACAGCGCCCTGGTCTCGTTGTTGGGCCTGACCGAGCAGGGCGCCGAGGGCCGCAGCCTGCGTGATCTTGTGCGGTTTGAGGCGGCCCCGGCGCAGCCCGCTGCCTGGCGCGGCGAGGCCCGCCCGCACGATGATCAAGGTGAGCGTCCGTTTGAAGTGTCGATCACCCGCGTGGAGGCCCGCGCCGACGAACCCGAGCAACACCTGGTGGCGCTGCGCGACATCAGCGAGCGGCGCCGAGCCGAGCAAGCCCTGGAGCGCTTGGCGCTCAGCGACACGCTCACCGGCCTGGCCAACCGCGCGGCCATCAACCGGCACCTGGCCGAGCGCGTGGCGCGGCCCGAGGTGCAGCGCTTTGCGCTGATGTTTGTCGACCTGGACGGCTTCAAGGCCGTCAACGATTCATTTGGCCACCGCGCCGGTGACGCCTTGCTGTGCGAGGCCGG
>JAYWDK010000356.1:0-3675 GCA_043779845.1 Betaproteobacteria bacterium
GCCGCCCAAGGGCGGCTTTTTTTCGTCCGTTCATTTTTGAAAAGGTCACACCATGAAGAGCATCCAAGCCCTCCGGGAGCGTCTCGCCACGCTCAACCAAGCCGCCAAAGCCCTGCTGGCTGAAAAAGGCGCGCAAGTCTGGTCGAAAGAAGACCAAACCGCCTTCGACAGCAAGATGGAAGAAGCCGAACGCGTCACCAAGCAAATCGAAGCCACCCAGCGAGTGCTCGACGCCGACCGTGAAGACAACTTCACCGACGTTGAAGACCACCAACTGGCGCGCAACGCCAAGAACGGCAAAAAGCTCACGCCCGAGCAAGTCGCGTTCAACGTCTTCCTGCGCAAATCGTTCAAGGACATGACGGTCGACGAGGCCCTGTCGGTGCGCAACACCCTCAGCACCACCACCGGCAGCCAAGGCGGCTACGGCGTGCAAGCCACTGTTGCGGCCGAGCTCATCAACCTGCTCAAGGCCTACGGCTTCATGCGCAAGGTGGCCAGCCAGCTCACCACCGCGCAAGGCAACCCACTGTCGTATCCCACGTCTGATGGCACGTCAGAAGTTGGCGAGTGGGTGGCCCAAAACGTCAGTGCTGCTGCCGCTGACCCCACTTTTGGCACCGTCGCCCTCAACGTGTTCAAAGCCAGCAGCAAAGTGGTTGCCGTGCCGCTTGAACTGTTGCAAGACGCGCAGATCGACATCCAGGCCATGGTCTTCAAGCGCCTGGCCGACCGCATTGGCCGCGTCAGCAACGTGGGCTACACCACAGGCGGTGGCACGGTTGACCCGATGGGCCTGGCCTCGGTGGCCGGCGTGGGCAAGATCGGCACCACCGGCCAAACCATCACCGTCATCTATGACGACCTGGTGGACATGATCGACTCGCTGGATGCTGCCTACCTCGACACTCCTGTAACCCCGCAAGACATGCCCGGCGTCGCCCCGGGCTGGATGTTCAGCCAAAACATGCGTCGAGTGGTGCGCAAGATCAAAGACACCAACGGCCGCCCGATCTGGACGCCAAGCTGGGACGAGGGCCTCACCGCCAAGATGCCCGACAGCCTGCTGGGGTATCCGGTCTACATCAACAACGACATGCCCACCCCGGCGGCCAACGCCAAGAGCATGGCCTTTGGAAACTTGCAGCGCTACATGATCCGTGACGCCATGGAGATGACCATGTTCCGGTTTGATGACTCGGCCTACCTCAAAGTCGGCCAAATAGGCTTCCTGGCCTGGGCACGCACGGGCGGCAACCTGATGGACATCAACAGCGTCAAGGTGTACCAGCACAGCGCCACCTGAGCCATTGCCCGCGCGCTTGCGCGGGTGTGCCCAGGCTGACCGCCGGCGTTCGCCCGGCGGGCCACAACCCACCCCTTATTGGAGCCCCCATGGCCACCAAAAAAATCCCTGATTCCGAAGCCCCCATCAAAGCCCGCGTGCTGGTCGACGGCGATTTTGGCAAAGCCAATGCCGTCATCACCCTGCCCGTGGCCGAAGCGCAAGCCGGCCAAGACACTGGCGAACTTGACACCGACCCCGGCGCCGTGGCCTACGCCGAGTCCCTGGCCGCTGCCTGATCCATCTGCTGTAACGCCAGCCCAGCACCTTAGCCACCGCATCGCCCCAAGGAAACATCCATGACCGTCGCACTACTCGCCCAATGGGGTGGCCAGCCAGCCGGCACGCTGTACACCAGCGATGCCGCTACCGAGGCTGCATTGATCGCGGCCAAAGAGGCCACATCCAATTTGGCCGGGTCTGTCGTATGGGTGCCCCCGGGAAACTCGCCGAGCGCTCAACAGGTTTTGTTATCGCCGGCCCAATATGCGCAGTTCCAAGGGGTACTGTCAGGGGCTGTGAATTACGCAGCCGAGACCTCGGCGGATATCTATCGCAACGCGATCACAAAAGGCGCGTTGCTCTGTGACTGGCGCGGAACGCTGTCGGGCGTGAGTTTTGCGCTTGACGCAACGGCAAATTGCCCGGCTGGTACGGCAGTTGTGACGATTGCCGGCGATGCGGCAACCGATGGCCTCGGCGCTGCCGGGGCGTCAAACGTAAACATGGCGGTAACCGCCATCCCAACCACGAACCTAAAAACGGTGGGAGTTTGGGCCATGTGCCCAGCCCGTAATGCTGCACGAAAGAATTACAGGAATGTGCCGCTGAAAATGTTTTTGTCGCAAGATGCGACATTTACGAACTACATCATTTGCACTTGGAATGTCCGGGCCGATGGAAAATGGCGGCTCTATGCCCTCGACCTTTCAGCCGGTACAAACAACGCGTTTGTATTTGGTACAAACACCATCGGATATATCCGCGTGCGTGCGTCAGTTGACCAAGGCGTATTATCAAATGCGCTATCAGGTACAGCGCCACTTCAGACCGCCGAGACTGCCTATATTGGTGGTGTGTTTACTGGACCAAAAGCAAAAGCAATGGCAATGGTTAGGTTTGATGACGGATTGTCAAATCTGAACAGCATATCTCCAGGATTCAATTTCGTGGCTCCGTATGTGGGGCAATCAGGCGTTACTGTGCCAACTGGTTTATATAGTGCGCTAACACTGGTTAGTATGTTCGGGCTTAAAGCTGCTTGTTTCATTCTGACAAAGTATGTCGGCACATCCGCCGTTTTTGCATCACAGGCCGATTACATGGCTCTGCAAAATGCAGGCTGGGAAATCTGCTGGCAGACCCATAACAACCCGGTGAGCGCCAGCAATGCCGGTGTACGCCTACTTGGGCCATTTGGCCTGCCATGGTTCGCTGCAGCCAGCAATAGCTATGCGACTGACGGCACGATTACCACCATCGCCGTCAATGATTTTGCAGTCACAGGTTCCGGCCAGGGCACGCCAATTCAGTTAGTTGGGTCACCGCCATCACCGCTGGCGACTGGTGTTACGTATTGGGTCAGGCAGCTCACAACGACAACCCACAAACTCCATTACACCGAAGCTGACAGTCTCGCCGCAACAAACACAATCACGTTCGCATCGGCATCGTCAGCGACCTGGGGCTGGAATTTTGCAGGTGCCAGCGCTGACGCATCCGCAATCAATGCTGAATTTGCATCCGGCCTGGCCGCAATGTCAGCGCTCGGGCTCAACGGCGCAAAATATTGGGCGCCCAATCAAGGGGCATTCGATGCTGTGTCCGAGGACGCATATTACGCAAATGGGTTTATTGCGATGTTCCCGACAAATGAATTAGTTACTGCTCCGCCAATCGGCAAATCGTCACAGTACCCTGCGGCAAACGGCCTGGGGGTCAATATTTCACATCTTCCGACATTTGCAGTAACTCAATCGGCGTTTCAGACCGACACATTTGGCGCGACTGAGGCGCAGGCTCGCGCATATGTGCAAAACCTCTGCACGAATGGCGCAATTGGGCAAAACTTCCACCACTCGCCAACCAATGCCAATTCGCTTGTACTCGCTGCCTATTTGGATGAGCTGAAGTTGCGCCAGGACAGGGGTGAAATTGAGGTTGCCGTGCCATCTCGCATAGCTCGATACGCTGCGAACGTAGCAGCCTAAATCCCAGCCCCTGCCGGTACACCCAGCAATAACAACCACCACGGCCAATGACGCTCACCCTCAAAACACCAGCCTCAATCCAGCCCGTCACCCTGGCTGAAGCCAAGCTGCACTTGCGGG
>JAYWDK010000357.1:0-3654 GCA_043779845.1 Betaproteobacteria bacterium
GCGGCGCAGCCGATCAGGGGCCGACGTTTGCGGCTGCAAAGCGGCCAGGCCTTCGTCCAGAATTTCAGCCACGCGCATGCGCGGGTTGAGCGACGCAAACGGGTCTTGAAAAATGATCTGCACGGTGCGGCGCGCTTCACGCAGCGCGGTGCCTTGCAGGTCAAACAGGTTGCTGCCGTTGAGCAGTGCCTTGCCCGAGATCTCAGCCTGGCCCCGCAGCAACTGCACGATGGCTTTGCCGGTGGTCGTTTTGCCGCAACCCGACTCACCCACCAGCGCCAGCGTCTGACCGGCCATCACCTTGAACGACACGCCCTTGACGGCGTCAAAGCGTGCTGCCTCGCGCTGCAAAAAGCCTTTGTGCAAGACAAAGCTCACGCTCAAATCGCCCACTTGCAGCAGCGGTGCGGCGTTGGCGTTCACAGTGCTGGCGTTCACGGCCCTGTCGTTCGCTGCGTCACCGATCACGGGCAGCGACGTCGTTGCGCGCATCGCCGCAGCCTCGGCCGGCGCGCCCAAACCCGGGCCGCCGGGCACCAGCAACAAACAGCGCACTTGCCGGCCGTTGTGGGTCAACAGCTCAGGCGCGTTGATCTTGCAGCGTGGCACAGCGTGCGCGCAGCGCGGCTCAAACCGGCAACCGGCAAAGCTTTGCGTCAACGGTGGCACGGTGCCCGGTATGGCGGCTAACGCCTCGCCTCGGCGGCCGGCGTCGGGCAGCGCCTTCATCAGTGCGCGGGCATAAGGGTGTTGCGGGTTGGCAAAAAACTCTAACGCCGGCGCCACCTCGATGATCTGGCCGGCATACATCAGCGCCACCTGGTGGGCCATGCCCGCTACCACCGCCAGATCGTGCGTGATCAACAGCAGGCCCATGCCGTGCTCACGCTGCAAGTCTTTGAGCAGGTCGAGGATCTGCTTCTGGATCGTGACGTCGAGCGCGGTGGTGGGCTCGTCGGCCACCAAATAATCGGGCTCGGCGGCCAGCGTCATGGCGATCATCACGCGCTGTTTTTGGCCCCCGCTCATGCGGAACGGGTAATCGTCAAAACGCCGCTCGGGCTCAGGGATGCCGACACGTTGCAGCCAATCAATGGCTTTTTTGCGCGCAGCATCACCGCGCAGCGCGGTATGGGTTTCAATGGCTTCGAGCATCTGCCGGCCCACGGTGAGCACCGGGTTCAGGCTGGTGCCAGGCTCTTGAAAAATCATGCCGATGCGCCCGCCACGCACACCCCGCATTTTTGATTCAGGCAGGCCCAGCACGTCGGTTTTGTCGAGTGTGATGTCGCCGGCGGTGACACTGCCGCTGTCGGGTAGCAAGCGCATCAAGGCCAGCGCGGTCATGCTTTTGCCGCAGCCTGATTCGCCCACCAGGGCAAAGGTTTCACCGCGTTGGATGCACAGGCTCAGGCCGTCGATGGCGCGCACGATGCCGGCTTCGGCGTCCAGTTCAACTTGCAAGTTGGTGGTGCTCAACATGTCAGGCGCCTTCAATCCGGGTGTCAACGCTGGCCACCACCGCACGCTTGAGGATGCGGGGCCGCATGGCCCGCGAGCGCGGGTCAAACGCGTCACGCACGCCGTCGGCAAATAGGTTGGCGGCCAGCACCAGCGCCACCATGAAGGCAAATGCCGCCACAAATGACCACCACACCACCGGGTCGGCGCTCATCTCGGAGCGGGCCAGATTGATCATGCCGCCAAAACTGCTGGTGCTGGCGTCCACGCCCACGCCCACGTAGGTGAGCACGGCCTCGTACAGGATCAGATCACTGAAGCTGAGCACGGTGGTGATCAGCACCAGGTGCATCACGTTGGGCAGGATGTGGCGCGCCATGATGCGCGCCGGTGACACGCCAAAAGCGGTGGCGGCCTGCACAAACTCCAGCTCGCGCAGCTTCAGGGTTTCGGCGCGCACCAGGCGGCACAAGGTGGACCAACCCGTGACGCCCAGGATGAAACACAGCAAAAACACCTTGATGTCCGAGCGCTCGGCGCCGGTCTCAAACCACTCGGGGTGTTTGTCCAGCGCCACTTGCACCATCAACACGCAAGCCGCAATCAGCAGCACGTTGGGCACCGAGGTGAGCGTGGTGTACAGGTACTGCACCACCTCGTCCACCCAACCCCTGAACCAGCCCGCCATGATGCCCAGCACCACCGCAATGGGCAGCGTGGCCAGCGTGCTGAGCATGCCGATCACAAACGCCGTGCGTATGCTTTTGAGCGTCTGCACCAGCACGTCGTTGCCGGTGCGGTCGGTGCCAAACACGTGGTAGTGGCCCATCAGCGCCACCACCGGTCCCACCAGCAGGCACACCACCGTCAAGGTGAACAACAAGGCGCGCACGGGGTAATGGGTGCGGTCGGCGGCAATATCACGCCAGGCCAAAGCTAACCCCCCATGCGAGCGGCTCAGCAAAGCCGCCGCCAGCACGCTGGCCAGCAGCGCCACCACCAGGCCCAGCACCGCGCCCAGCGTGGCGCGCCGCCACAAATCAGGCTCCCATTGCGATTCGGGCTGGCTGAGATGCACGCCACCATGCAGCAAGCGCGGCAGCTCACGCAGCGCCACGCCGTCTCGCGTGACGGCTTGCTTGGTGATGGCAAGGTAGGCCAATGGCGCCGAGTAGGTGGTCTCGCGCATGCTGATGGGCCGGGAAAGAGCCAGGTCCAAAACCGACTCGGTGCGCGTGTCGTAAAACACCTGGCCCGCCGCCTGGCCAACTGCGGGCGCCAGCACCCGCCTGAAGTGCACGCTGTCGAGTGCTGTGACGCCTACAAACAGCAGCAGCACCAGCGACGAGCACAGCGCCGGTGCATCACGCAGCACGCGGCTCCAGGTGGCGCGCAGCGTGGCGTGGTGCGTCACCCGCCAGCCGTAGCCCAGCAAGGTGGCGAACAGGGCCCACAGCGCCACGTCGGTCCAGAGCACTACAAATTTAAAGCCCATGATCCTGCCTGTTAGGTGAGTTGATCAAGACAAGCGCACGCGCGGGTCAACCCAGGTGTAGGCGATGTCGATCAAAACGTTGCTGGCGATGTACAGCGCGGCGCCCAAAAACACCATGCTGCGCACGATGGCGAAATCCTGGCCCGAGATGGCCTCGATCACAAACGCGCCCAGGCCGGGGATGCCAAAAAAGCTCTCGAACACCAGGCTGCCCATGAACACGTAAGGCAGGTAAGCGCCCGCGCTGGTGATGATGGGGATCAGCGCGTTGCGCAGCACGTGGCGGAACAGCACGATGGTCTCGGACAAGCCCTTGGCGCGGGCGGTGCGCACGTAATCGCGGCCGATTTCTTCGAGGAACATGGCGCGGTACAAACGCGCCTCGCCGCCCAGCCGGGCCAGCAGCGACAGCATGATGGGCAGGGCCAAAAACCGGATGGCATCAAGCCCCGGCGCAAAGCCCGAGATCGGCACCAGCCGCAGCACGCGTGAGAAGAAAAACTGCCCCACGATGATGTAAAATAAGCTGGAGATCGACAGCATCAGCACGCACAGCACCACGCCCCAAAAATCAATGCGCGAGTTGCGGAAGAACACCAGCATCAACGAGAAGCTGACGCTCACGATCAGCTGCAACAAAAACAAGGGCAGCGCCAGTTGCAGGCTCACGCCCATGCGGGTAGACACCTCATGGCCAA
>JAYWDK010000358.1:0-3643 GCA_043779845.1 Betaproteobacteria bacterium
CGCAGCGCGGGCGAAAGGTGGGGGCTGGGCGCAATTTCAACCAGCTTCTGGAAGCGGCGCTGCAGCGTGCATTCACGCTCGCCCAGCGCCATCACTTGCTGCCCGTCGCCAATCACCTGCACCTCCAGATGCCGGGCGCGGGGGATCAGTTTTTCAGCGTAGACCGTGCCCAGGCCAAAAGCGGCCAGCGCCTCAGCGGCGCAGCGCTGGTAAGCCTCGGCGAGTGCTGCGGGCTCAAACACCGCACGCATGCCGCGCCCCCCGCCACCGGCCACGGCTTTGAGCATCACGCCGCAAATTGGGTCCAGCTGGCGCTGCGCGGCGAAAAAGGCTTCGATCTCAGGCAGGCTGGCTGCCGCCGTGCCGGGCAGCAAGGGCACGCCTTGTCCGGCCGCCAATTGGCGCGCGCTGGCCTTGTCGCCAAACAGCGCCAGTTGCGCAGGCGTGGGGCCGATGAATACCAGGCCGGCGTCATTGCAAGCCTGGGCAAAGTCGGCGCGCTCGCTCAAAAAGCCGTAGCCGGGGTGGATGGCCGCGCAGCCAAACTGTTGGGCCGCGGCAATCAGCGCGGCGATGTTGAGGTAAGCGGCAGGGCCGGTGGCGTCCAGCGCCACGGCTTGGTCGGCCAGCGCGACATGCAGCGCCAAGGCGTCGTCCCGGGCAAATACGGCCACGGTGTTGATGCCCAAATCTTGCGCGGCGCGGATGATGCGCACCGCGATCTCGCCGCGGTTGGCGATCAGGATTTTGTTGAATGGGGCGGGGGTCGATTGGGCGGTGTGTGTCATGTCAGGCCTCGTCTTTGAGCAAGCGGCGCAGCACCTTGCCGGCGCCCGTAGTGGGCAGCGCATCGATGAAGCGCACGCTCTTGGGCACTTTGTAGAGGGCCATGTTGTCGCGGGCCCAGCTGATCAGCGTGGCTTCGTCCAGCGCCTGCCCAGGCTTGATGACGATGAACGCGCGCACCACCTCGCCGCGTTCGTCGTCGGGCACGCCGATCACCGCCGCCTGGGCCACCGCCGGGTGTTTGATCAGCAGGGTTTCAACCTCTTCGGGGAACACGCTGTAGCCCGACACCTTGATCATCTCCTTGGTGCGGCCGATGAAGGTGAGATAGCCCCCGGCGTTGATCGTGCCCATGTCGCCGGTGTACACCCAGCCATCACGCAGTGTGGCGGCGGTGGCCTCGGGCTTGTTCCAGTAGCCCAAAAAGCTGCCTCGGCTCTTGAGTACGATCTCGCCCACCTCACCGCTTGCACGCTCATCTCCGGTGTTGGGGTCGAGGATGCGGATCGACACGCCCGTAACAGGCAATCCATGCGTGCCCCAGCGCACCGCGTGGCGTGGCATGTAGGTATCGCAGGTGTGGGTTTCCGATAGACCGTAGGCGGCCTCAAAGCTTTGGCAGTTGACGGCGTGATCACGCCACTGCAAGGCCAAGGGCTCGGTGAAGCTGATGCCGAAGCTGGTGACGGGGTTGATGCGCAGGCTGCTCAAATCAAAGCCACGCACGCCGGGCACCGCCATGCAGGCCACGTTCATGGGCGCGATGCTGTACCACCAGCTCACGCGGTGGCGGTCAATGGCTTGCAGCACGGCGGGCGCATCGAACCGGTACAGCAGCACCGTGGTGGCGCCGGTGAACAGCGTGACGTTGATGCCCATCAACATGCCGGCAATGTGATAAAGCGGGGCGATGGCGAGCAGCACGTCATCGCCATTCACGCCATTGCACTGCGCCGTGGCAGCGGTTTTGAACAGCGCGTTGTCGAAGCTCAGCATGGCGCCCTTGGGCAGGCCGGTGGTGCCCGAGGTGTAGGTCATCAGCGCCACGTCATTCATGTTGATGGCCACCTTGGGGCCAGTCGCGCCGCTGCGGGTGACGGCCAAAAAGTCTTCGCAGCCGGCGGGGATCAGGCGTGGCGCGGCCTGCATTTGTTGCAGCTCTGGGGGCACGGCTATGTTGGGTGGGTGGGGCAGCGCGGGCAGCAGGTCGGCGTAAAACACCACGAAAACGTGGGCCAGCGCGATGGGGGTGTGCGCGTTGGTGGACGGGTTGTTGAACGGGTTGTTGAACGGGCTTTTGGATGAAGCGGCACGCACCTTGTCGACGATGGGCATCAGCTTTGCTTCGGCCACGATCACGCGCGCCTGCAAGTCGGCGAGCTGGTAGTGCAGCTCGTGCTCTTTGTTGAGCGGGCCGCAGGGGCAGACCACGGCGCCCAGTTTTTGAATGCCCACGTGCGCCATCACGTACTGCGGGCAGTTGCCCATGAACAGCGCGATCTTGTCGCCGGCCACCACGCCCAGCGCGGCCAGGCGGGCGGCAAAGGCGTCGCTGGCGGCGTCCAGCTCGGCGTAGCTGATGGCGCGGCCATACCAGATGAACGCGCACTTGTCGGGCTGACGGCGGGCGTGGGCGCGCAGGTGCTCGTGCAGGGGCAGGCCATCCAGGGCCAGGTTGCCGGCCACTATTTGAGGCTCGGGTTTGTCCAGATTTGAGTCATGCATGCTGGCGCTTTCAGGTGGCGCTGGGCCAGCCATGGGTTCGGTGATGGGGATGTCGGGTGGCCCTTGGGGCAAGCCTCACTTGCGGTTTGCTACCGGTCAGTAGAACAATGCTACTCAAAGGTAGAACAACATGAACTCAGTGAATGCCCCTGCCGCATCCGTCGAATCTCGAACCAAAAACGCCACCAACGCCACCAACGCCGGCCGCCATGCCCGCCAGCGCGCCCCCACCGCCGGCACGGATGCCAAGCGCGAGCGCATCCTGCGTGCCGCCGAACAGTTGTTCCACGCGCAAGGCTACGAGCGCACCACGCTGGATCAGGTGGCGGCCGCGCTTGGCGTCAGCAAGCCCTTTGTCTACTACTACTTTCACAACAAGCAAGAGTTGTTTGAGCGCTTGTCATGGGCGCCGGCGGTGGCGTGTTTCACGGTGCTCGATGGGGGTGATCTGGCCCATCTGCCTGCGCACGAGCAGGTGGCGGCCGCTTTGCAGCGACTGATAGCCACCACCATCGCGCACTACCCGGCGGCGTTTTTTTCGTACCGCGAGCCACAGGCCTACCGGCCCGAGTACCTGGCCGCGCAAAAGGCGCTGGCCGGGCATTTTTATGACCAGCTTTGCGTGCTGCTTGAGCGTGGCCGCACTGAGGGCACGCTGCACTTCAACGAGACCCGCATCACCGCGCTGGCGGCGTGCAGCCTGCCCGGGTTTTTGTACAGCTGGTACCGGCCTGATGGGCGGCTGGGCGCCGATGAGATTGTGGCCGAGCTCAGCGCGCTGGCCTGGCGGGTGGTGGGGCTGGTGGGGTTTAGGCCCGGCTTGGATCGTCCACCCAGGGATTGAACAGCGCCACCCGCGAACGGGTGTAGTCGCCGGTGTCGCGTGTGGCCACCGTCAAGCCGTGGTGCAAGGCGGTGGCGGCAATGATCAGGTCGGGCTGCGAGAAAGTGTGGCCCGCCTTGCGGCCGTCTTCAACCAGCAAACGCCACTTGAACATCACGTCTTCGCTGACGGCCAGCACACGTTGGTCAAACATCGGGCGCAGTTGGTGGGTCAGCCAATCATTGAGTTCGGCGCGGCGGATCGGGTCACTGATCAACTCGATGCCAAAGCGGATTTCGGCAAAGGTCA
>JAYWDK010000359.1:0-10245 GCA_043779845.1 Betaproteobacteria bacterium
GCGGAGCGGGCGGCGGCGGCGCCACCACGCCCATCGAGATGATGTACTTCAGTGCTTCGTCCACGCTCATGTGCAGCGGGCGCACGTTGGCGCGCGGCACGATCAAAAAGAAACCCGAGGTGGGATTGGGCGTGGTGGGCACATACAGGCTCACGTGCTCGCCCATCAGGTGCGCCTGCACCTCGCCGCTGGGGATGCCGGTGACAAACGCAATCGTCCACGAGCCCGCGTGCGGATACTGCACCAACACAGCCTCGCGGAAGGCGTTGCCAGTGCTCGAGAACAGCGTGTCCGACACCTGCCGAACCGAGCTGTAAATCGACTTGACGATGGGGATGCGCTGCATCACCTTGTGCCACTGCCGCACCCACCATTGGCCAAAGATGTTGGTGGCGAACACGCCGGTGATCAACATCATCACCACCATCACCAGCACGCCCAAACCCGGCACACGACGCAAGGTCTCGATCGAGCTCTCGGCGCCCACCGGCAGCAAGGCCTTGCTGATGGTCAGCAGCCACGAAAACATGCCGTCCATCAAGCCCAGCAGCCACAGCAGTACCCAGACGGTGATGGCCAGCGGCAGCCAGACCAGCAGGCCGGCAATGATGTACTTTCTCACGCTGCGCGCCTCGTGCTCACCAGAGCGGGCGGGCAGTTGGACCGGCGGTCAGTGCTCATCACGGCGGCCGGCTCAGGCAGCCGCCGGGGCCGGCGATCCACCGCCGCCGCCGTCAGACTTGCCGGACGAGGCCGGTGCAGGCGCGGCGGGCGCGGCAGCGGGGCTGGCCGCTTTGTCGCCGGTTTTGTCGCCAGCTTTGTCGCCAGCTTTGTCCGTGTTGGCGGGCGTGGCCGAATCACCGGCTTTGCCTTTGCCGTCGGTGTTGACCGGCGGCGCCACGGGCGCGGCGCCCGAACCCTTGAAATCGGTGGCGTACCAGCCCGAGCCCTTGAGCTGGAAGCCGGCGGCGGTGAGTTGCTTGGCAAAGGTCTCGGCGCCGCAGGCCGGGCAGGTGCTGAGCACCGGATCGGACATCTTCTGCAACACGTCTTTTGCGAGGCCGCATGCGGTGCAGCGGTAGGCGTAGATCGGCATGGCTAAACCCTTGGCGCAAAACCCAAAATTATAGGGGCGCGGGGCGAATCAGCCCGAGATCAAGCCTGCCGCACTCACACGCCTGCCACGCGGTGGTGTGAGCCGTGTTGATTCTTCAGGGTCTGCGGGCCCAGCGAACCGATCACCATGCCCAGCACAGCCATCAAAAAGCCCGCCAATTGCGCCGGAAACACCTCACCCGCTGGCGTGAGCAACAGCAGCAACCAGGCCAGCACGCCCAGCACGATGGAAAACACCGCCCCCTGCGTGGTGGCGCGCCGCCAGTAAAGCCCGGCCACCAGCGGCACAAACGCACCCACCAAAGTGACCTGGTAGGCGCCCGACACCATCTCGTAGATCGGCGTGCCTTGCGACGCGACGGCATAAGTGCACACGCAAGCGCTGAACACCAGCACGGCAATGCGCATGGTCATCAGCTCCTGGCGGTCACTGACGCGCGGGTAAAACTGGCGCCAGATGTTCTCGACAAAGGTGACCGACGGCGCCAGCAGCGTGGCCGACGCCGTGCTTTTGAGTGCCGACAGCAACGCGCCAAAAAAGATCACCTGCATGGCAAACGGCATCTTGGTCATCACCAAGGTGGGGATGACCTTTTGTGGGTCGTCCTTGATCAGTGTGGCCGCCACGTCCGGCATGATGATCAGCGCACTCACCACCAAAAACATCGGCACAAAGGCAAACAGCATGTAGCAGACGCCGCCGATCACCGGGCCTTTGGTGGCGGCGCTCACGTTCTTGGCCGACATCACGCGCTGAAACACATCTTGCTGCGGGATCGAGCCCAGCATCATGGTCATGGCTGCGGCGATAAAAAACGCGATCTGCTTGAAGCTGGGCTCGGGCAAAAACCTGAACAACTGCTTGCTGCTGGCCAGCGCCAGCACCTTGTCGGCGCCACCGGCCAGCTGACTGGCAAACACCGCAATGATGCTCAGGCCCACCACCAGGATGATCATCTGGATGAAGTCGGTGACGGCCACCGACCACATGCCGCCAAACAGCGTGTAGGCCAGGATGGAGGCGGTGCCGATCACCATGCCCAACGGAGTCGATATCGCGCCATCCGACAACAAATTGAACACCAAACCCAGCGCGGTGACCTGGGCCGATACCCAGCCCAGGTAGCTCAGGATGATGATCAGCGAGCACACCACTTCGATGCCGCGACCAAAGCGCTCGCGGTAGTAATCGCTGATGGTGAGCAGCGTCATCTTGTACAGCTTGCTGGCAAAAAACAGGCCCACCAGGATGAGGCAGGTGCCGGCGCCAAACGGGTCTTCGACCACGCCGTTCAGCCCGCCCTGGACAAACTTGGCCGGGATGCCCAGCACGGTTTCAGAGCCAAACCAGGTGGCGAAGGTGGTGGTGACGATCATCACCATCGGCAAATGCCGACCGGCAATGGCAAAGTCGGCGGTGGTTTTAACCCGCCGCGCGGCCCACAAGCCAATGGCGATGGTGACCAGCAAATACAAAATAACCAGCGTCAGCAACATGGCAAAAACCGGAAGATTGACGACTCAACGATGGGGCCAGTACGGCATCAACTGCATCACCAGCACACCGCCTACAAAACCCACCACGCCATACAGCAAAGCCTGCAACAGGCGGTTGGTGCGGCGCTGCTCTGCCAGCAAGGCCACGGTGGCCGCGTCGGGCTGGCGGGGGTGCAGCAAAGCCCGGTGCACCAGGCGCGGCAGCTCGGGCAGCAACTGGGCGTAGCGCGGTGCTTCGTTTTTCAGGCGCTCCACCAGGCCGGCCCAGCCCACCTGGCGGTGCATCCAGGTCTCGAGAAACGGCTTGGCCGTGGCCCACAAATCCAGCTCGGGATCCAACTGACGGCCCAGGCCTTCAATGTTGAGCAGGGTTTTTTGCAGCAACACCAGTTGCGGCTGGATCTCGACGTTGAAGCGGCGCGAGGTTTGGAACAAACGCATCAGCACCTGGCCCAGCGACATATCTTTGAGCGGCCGGTCAAAGTGCGGCTCGCACACCGCGCGGATGGCGGATTCCAGCGCGTCAACACGGGTATTGGCCGGCACCCAGCCTGACTCCACATGCAGCTCGGCCACGCGTTTGTAATCACGCCTGAAAAACGCCAAGAAGTTTTGCGCCAGGTACTCTTTGTCCCAATCGGTGAGCGTGCCCACGATGCCAAAGTCAAGTGCGATGTAGCGGCCAAAAGTGCGCGGCGCCAAGCTCACCTGGATGTTGCCCGGGTGCATGTCGGCATGAAAAAACCCGTCCCGAAACACCTGCGTGAAAAAGATCGTGACACCATCGCGCGCCAGCTTGGGGATGTCAACGCCCGCGTCCCGAAGCCGCTGCAACTGGCTGATAGGCACGCCATGCATGCGCTCCATCACCAACACGGTGGAGGCGCAAAAATCCCACACCATCTCAGGCACCAGCACCAGATCAAGGCCCTGCATGTTGCGGCGCAACTGCGCGGCATTGGCCGCCTCGCGCACCAAGTCCAGCTCGTCGTGCAGATAAACGTTGAACTCGGCCACCACCTCGCGTGGCTTCAGGCGCTTGCCGTCGGCCCAGGCCCACTCCATCACCCGGGCCAAGGTTTGCAGCAGCATCAGGTCATGCTCGATAACCTCCAGCATGCCCGGGCGCAACACCTTGACCGCCACCTCGCGGCCACTTTTGAGCGTGGCAAAGTGAACCTGGGCGATGGACGCGCTGGCCACCGGCACGGTGTCAAAGTGGTCAAAAATATCGTTCAGCGGGCGGCCAAAAGCCTTCTCCACCAAGGCCACAGCCAACTCGCCCGGAAACGGCGGCACGCGGTCTTGCAGATGCGCCAACTCATCGGCCACGTCGAGTGGCAGCAGATCACGCCGGGTGCTCAGCACCTGGCCAAACTTCACAAAAATGGGCCCGAGTTTTTCAAGCGCCATGCGCATGCGCGCGCCACGTGGCGCATCGAGCCGGGAGCGACGGCCAATGGTGGCGATGCGCACCAGCACGCGCACCCAGCCTTGGCGGAAGCCCGACAGCGCCACCTCGTCGAGGCCATAGCGCAACACGGTGAGGCCGATGTAAATCAGCCTGAAGAAGTGACCCATCAGTGCGTTGAAGTCCGTGGTCTGGGCGGGTTGGGGTGCTGGCGTTCAGGCGGCACAGCTCAGCGGCTTTGCATACGCCCGGCCACCACCGACGCGCCCTGCATCGCGGCCCGCAGCGCGCGGCCCAAACCGGCGCCAAAGCGATGTAGCTCATGGGCCACGGCGGGGCCAAACAGGCGCTGCAAGTCGTCGGCCACGTCCCAGCGCACGTTCTTGAGCAGCCAATCCACATCGGCCGCCAACTGCGCGTCACCTTCGATCGACACTGAAGGCATGGCGCCGGTCAGGGCTTGAAACGCCAGCGCCGCCGGGTTGCCGGCTTCGAGTTTGACGCGCAAATCAGCGTCTTGCGGCTCACGGCACCAGTCAACCAAGCCTGCGGGCGTGATCACAAACGCCAGCGGCGGTGGCGCGGGCAGCAGGCGCGGCAGGTTCAGCAGGTCCAGACGCAGCACGCGTCCACTGTGCGGCAGCAGCCGCTGCACGGCCTGAGGCTCGGCGGACAACACGTGGTTGACCACCAAAACCAGGCGATCCATCAGGGCAGGCGCCAACAGCGCATTGAGGTTTTGCAACATCGGTCAGATTGTAGGCAGCCGGTCACGGCCGGTCACTGGAAGCGGGAAGAACTGTCAAAAATTTGAACGAGAATCACAAACCCAGATTGGGCAGCACTCAAGCCTGCTCACTTTCGGCCGACAAAACCCATTTCGCGACCGCCAATCCACCGCACCCACTTGATCCACCCGGTACGTGAATAGCCCCAACTGATGTTCGACTCCCGAAGCAATCGCAATTTCAGCAGCGCGCCGCAGTCGGTCACCGCCCTTGTCGCCACGGTGCTGGAGCCTGCCATCACGGTGTTGGTGTACCTCGCCGCCATGGCGTGGTACCACGAGCCCATTGGCCGCGCCGATCTCACGTTATGCTTTTTGGTGATGGCCCTCACTTGGCCAGGCATCAACCGGTTTCGTGACCGCCTCAGCTCGGCCGCCGTGGGCATCGTGGGCTCCTGGATCACGCTGCTGGCGATCTTGGCGGGCTTTGGCTACGGCACACGCAGCCTCGACCTGTTTAACGCCAACGTGTTGACGGTATGGGTGGTGGCCACGCCCATATTGCAGTTACTGGGCGTGAGGTTGGGCTTTTTGGCCATCCGCAAAGAGGCCGCCAATACCGGCAGCCGACGCATCGCCGTGGTGATTGGTGCCAGCGCCCTGGGTGTGAAGGTGGCTCGGGCCGTGAGCCACAGCCTCGTGCAAGGCGTCGACTTTGCCGGCTATTTTGATGACCGCATCGACGCCCGCGTGCATGCCGACGCCGTCCAGCTGCGGCTAGGGGCATTGCGTGACGCGGCGCCCTACATCCGCGAGCACGGCGTCAAAGATGTGTTCATCACGCTGCCACTGGGCTCGCAGCCGCGCATCATTGCGCTGTTGGAGCAGCTGCAAGGCACCACGGCCTCCATCTACTTCGTGCCCGACGTGTTTGGCATCAGCATCATCCAGGGCCGCCTTCAAGACATGAACGGCGTGCCGGTGGTGGGCATCTGTGAAACGCCGTTCACGGGCACCAACCGGCTGATCAAGCGCATCAGCGACATCGTGCTGGCCAGCTTGATCCTCGTCTTGATCGCGCCGGTGCTGCTGGCCGTGGCCATAGGCGTGCGGCTCAGCTCGCCCGGGCCCATCATCTTCAAGCAACGGCGCAACGGGCTGGATGGCGAGGAGATCACGGTCTACAAATTTCGCTCGATGACCTCGATGGACAACGGCGACGTGGTCAAGCAAGCCACCAAGGGCGACGCGCGCATCACCCGGTTTGGCGCCTTCATCCGCAAAACATCCCTCGATGAATTGCCGCAATTCATCAACGTGCTGCAAGGCGGCATGAGCGTGGTGGGCCCGCGGCCCCACGCAGTGGCGCACAACGAGATGTACCGCCAGTTGATCAAGGCCTACATGGTGCGGCACAAAGTGAAGCCGGGCATCACGGGTTGGGCGCAGGTCAATGGCCACCGCGGCGAAACCGACACCATCGAAAAAATGCAAGCCCGCGTGGAATACGACCTCGAATACCTGCGCAATTGGTCCATCGGGCTGGACTTGGTCATTGTTCTGCGCACGGTTAAATCGGTGCTGGCGGACAGCAAGGCCTATTGAGCCCTATCGAGCCCTATCGAGCCCCGTTGAGCCGTGAGCCGCGTGCCCAAAGCGACGCCAGGCGAGGGGCCAGCACCGGTCAAATTTCTTTTTCAGCCGCTTTAAGTGACAGGACAGCCATGACTTGCAACCGTGCCCCCCAATCCCCGCCATCCCCGAATTTGCGCCTGCTGTGCCTCGCCGCAGCGCTGGCTTGCGTGGCGCCCGCCAGTGCGTGGGCCGAAGGCAACCCCTACTACCTCGGTGTGTCGCAATCGCTGGCCCATGAATCCAATTTGTACCGGCTGGGCGATGGCCAGGTGCTGGCTGCTGGCTCAGCCGCGAGCAGATCAGACACGGTGTCCACCACGTCGCTGTTTGGCGGTGTTGACCAATCCATTGGCCGGCAGCGGGTGTATGGCAGCGCGTTTTTGCGCGCCAACCGATACCAGCACAACGGTGGACTCAACAACGAGAGCTATGCCCTGAACCTGGGGCTGGACTGGTCGACGGTGAAGCGCCTATCAGGCACGCTGAGCGTGGGCGCCGATCAAAGCCTGGCGCAATTCAACAGCCGCACCAGCACCAATTCGATCGAAACCAAAAAGAACCTCACCCGCACCGAGCAGGTGAACGCCAATTTCCACCTGGGCGTGGTCACGCGCTACACCGCCGAAGCCTCGCTGGGCTACCTGCAACGCAGCTATTCGGCCACCGAGTACGACCCCTACGAATTCCAACAAACCAGCGGCTCGCTGGGCATGCGCTACCGCCCCAGCAACCTGTTGGCCCTGGGCGCGGCATTGCGCTTGACGCGGGCCACCTACCCCCGCTTCAGCAACGTTGGCGGTGTTTTTGAATCGGATCGCCTGAACCGGCAAGACATCGACTTCACCGCCGACTGGCAGCCCAGTGGCGCCAGCCAGCTCAGCGCCCGCCTGAGCCCCACGCGGTCCAACTACGACCGCAACAAGCTGAGCGATTTTTCAGGCCTCACCGGTGCAGCCAGCTGGGCCTGGCAGGCCACCGGCAAGCTCAAGCTCACCACCCATTTGACGCGCGACACCGGGCAAAGCGCGGCGGCCGTCAACCTGGGCATCTTTGGCACGGGCGTGACCGATTACAGCCAAACCACCACGGCGCTTCAGCTGCGCGGCGCCTATGACCTGAGCGCCAAGATCGCGCTCACCAGCGCCGTGGCCTACGCCCACCGCGCACTGGTCAATACCCAGAGCTCCACCTTCGTGGCCGGCCAGTCCACCACGGGCAGCGACAACACCACCACACTCGCCCTGGGCGCACGCTGGACACCTTACCGCTCAGTGCAGCTGGGCTGCGACGTCAGCACCGAAAACCGCGGCAGCAGCAACGCCGCGCTGTCGGTGCCGCTTGGCGCCAGTTCGTTCAGCTGCTACGGCCAGTTCACGCTGCAATAAGGCGCCCATTGATGCCCACCATCCTGCTGACAGGCGCTGCCGGCTACATTGCGTCACACACCTGGTTGGCGCTGCAAGCCGCCGGCTTCAAGGTGGTGGGCGTCGACAACTTTTCAAACAGCTCACCCGAGGTGCTGAACCGCCTGCAGCGCCTGGGCGGCCAAAGCCCGGTGTTTGAGCAAGCCAGCGTATGCGACGCCACCGCCATGGCCGGCGTGTTTGCGCGCCACCGTATTGATGCCGTGGTGCACTTTGCCGCCTTCAAGGCGGTGGGTGAATCCACCGCCCAGCCCTTGGCCTACTACGGCAACAATTTAGGCGCTCTGGTGACCACCTGCCAGGCGATGCTGGCGCACGGCTGTGCGCGCATCGTGTTTTCAAGCAGCGCCACGGTGTATGGCGATCCGCAGCAGCTGCCCATCCGTGAAGACTCGCCGCTTGCGGCCACCAACCCCTACGGCCAGACCAAGCTGATGGGCGAGGCCATCCTGCGTGACGTGGGCGCCGCCAACCCGCAATGGCAAACCGCCTGCCTGCGCTACTTCAACCCGGTGGGCGCGCACGAGAGCGGCCTGATCGGTGAAGACCCGCGCGGCACGCCCAACAACCTGATGCCCTATGTGGCGCAAGTGGCCGTGGGCCGGCGCCAGCAGCTCAGCGTGTTTGGCAATGACTACGCCACGCCCGACGGCACCGGCGTGCGCGACTACATCCACGTGCTGGATTTGGCCGAGGGCCACGTGGCCGCCCTGCGCCACTTGCTGGACAAACCCGGCTCGATCACCGTGAACCTGGGCACCGGCCGGGGCTATAGCGTGCTGGAGCTGGTGGCGGCCTACGCCCAGGCCAGTGGCCGGCCCGTGCCCTACCAGATCGTGCCGCGCCGCCCAGGCGATATTGCCGCCTGCTACGCTGACCCGGCGCTGGCGCAGCAACTGCTGGGCTGGCAAGCCCACCACCACCTTGACCGCATGTGCGCCGACAGTTGGCGCTGGCAAACCCACAACCCCAACGGATTCCAAGCATGAGCGCTAGCAGCACCGGTGGCATCGCCATTCAAGTTCAACCCGTGATCATGGCTGGCGGCTCGGGCACCCGGCTGTGGCCGCTGTCGCGCGCCGGCTACCCCAAGCAGTTTTTGGTGCTGTCGGGTGACCCCGCCAACAAGCACAGCTTGTTTCAGCAAGCCGTGGCACGCCTGCAAGGCCTGGGCAACGAGCAAATCAAAGTGGCCGCGCCCACCGTGGTGGGCAATGAAGAACACCGCTTTTTGGTGCTCGACCAACTGCTTGAGCTGAAGGTGGAGCCCAGCGCCGCGCTGCTGGAGCCCGTGGGCCGCAACACCGCGCCCGCCGTCACGCTGGCGGCCCTGGCCGCGCTGCAAGACGGCGGCGACCCAGTGCTGGTGGTCACCTCGGCCGACCAGACGGTGACCAACGAAGCCGCGTTCACCACCGCCTTGCGGCGCGCGGTGCTGGTGGCTGCCAAGGGCGCTATTGCCATCCTGGGCATCACGCCCGACCGGCCCGAAACGGGCTATGGCTATATCCGGATTGGCGCGACCAGTGGCGACGTGCCACCCGTGGCACAGTTTGTTGAAAAGCCCGACCTGGCCACCGCCGAGCGCTACGTGGCCGAGGGCAATTACTTCTGGAACGCTGGCATGTTCGTGCTGAAGGCGTCGGTCTGGATGGCCGCCCTGGAGCGCTTCAGGCCCGACATCGCTGCGGCCACCCGCAAAGCCTGGGCCGTGCGCAGCACCGACGCCAAATTTGTGCGCCCCGGCAAAGCCGAGTTTGCCGCCGTGCCCAGTGAATCCGTGGACTACGCGGTGATGGAGCAATGCCCCGGCAGCGGCATCGACATCCGCATGGTGGCGCTGGATGCCGGCTGGAACGACCTGGGCGCCTGGGAGGCCGTGTGGCAGGTGTCACCCAAAGATGCGTTTGGCAACGCCAGCGTGGGCGACGCCATTCTCAAAGACTCCACCAATACCTTTGTGCACGCCACCAGCCGGCTGGTGAGCACCGTGGGCCTCGACAACATCGTGGTGATCGAAACCCCGGACGCCGTGCTGGTGGCCAGCCGCGAGCGCAGCCAGGACGTGAAACTGATCGTCAACCACCTGGGCGCCGAGCAGCGCGGCGAGCACACCCTACACCGCAAAGTACATAGGCCCTGGGGCTGGTACGACAGCATCGACAACGGCCCACGCCACCAGGTCAAACGCATCATGGTCAAGCCCGGTGCCAGCCTGAGCCTGCAAATGCACCACCACCGCGCCGAGCACTGGATCGTGGTCAGTGGCACGGCCGAGGTGACCAACGGCGACCAAGTGATCTTGCTCACCGAGAACCAGAGCACCTACATCCCGCTGGGCACGGTTCACCGGCTCGCGAACCCCGGCAAGGTGCCACTCGAAATCATCGAGGTGCAGTCGGGCAGCTACCTGGGCGAAGACGACATCGTGCGGT
>JAYWDK010000360.1:0-3641 GCA_043779845.1 Betaproteobacteria bacterium
CCCGGGCCAGGCCTCGCATTCTGGCCAGATCGGCTGACCGCAGATGCCCGGATATCTACTTAACCGGCCCCGCAAAAAGCGGCTGGCATGGGTCAGTGCTCAGCAATCACGCCGCAGCCCAGGCGCGCGCCCGAGTTGCCGGTGGGCTGCGTGCTGTAGTCATCGGCTTGGGCGTGCAGGATCACCGCGCGGCCCACCAGGCTGGCGGGGCCGTCGGCCAGCGTGGGGCCCATCAACTTGAACTTCTGGTCGACCACGCCCTGGGCATCGGCCTTGAGCGCGGGCAGATCGCCGGCATGGTGCGCCGCGTCGGGTGGGCCATGTGGCTTGCCATCCGGGTTGAAGTGGCCGCCGGCGCTGGTGCCGTCGGTGCTGGCGCAGCTGCCAATCTCATGCACATGGAAACCATGCTCGCTGTTGGGCGCCAGTCCGCTGATCTTGGCATGCACCATCAGGTGGCCGTCCATTTCATGGAACATGACCAGGCCGCGCACCTGGTTGCCCACGGTGGGCGTCAGCGAGGCCACCGCCATGCGCCCGCCCATCATGCCCGCCATGCCCGCCATGCCCTTTTGGCCTGCTTTGCTTTGGTCGTGGCCCGCATCGTGCGAGGCGCAGCCGGCCAGCGACAAAGCCAGCAATGCCGCTGTGAATGACGAAGAAATTGGTGACATGGTGGTGGCCCAAATCGTGGATGTTGCGCCCGACTGTAGGTGAACCGGGGCCTTGATGACGGGATACCGCCGCAGCCGCGCCGCATAAAGTCGACCCCGATGCCAACGCCCAAACGCCCGTGCGATAAGAAACCCTCGGGGAGCATGGGCTTGTCCTTGGGTGCCCTGGTGCGGGTTGCCGTGCTGCCTTTGGTGGCTTTTGCCAGTGGCGTGGCGTGGGTGTTGGTTGACCAGAAAAAGAGCGCGGTCTCGGCTGAACTGGCCGGCATTGCGCGAGCCCTGCAAGTGGCGATTGATCGCCAACTGGATTGACCGGTCTGATGCCTTGCTGGCCTCTTGACCCCCCAGGCCGCCGCCAAAAGTGCAAGTATTCGACCCGTTCTGTCCACTGACAGGCGGCGCTGCGCCACCCAGAATTCTGGCCATGCCCAGCGCCGCTGGTGACCTGGGCCTGCAGCAAAATCCCGTCACACGCGGGTGGCCGATGTTGATCACTGTGGCCCCAAACCCTCCAGGAGACTCTCATGAAAACACAAGTTGGCATCATTGGCGGCGGCCCCTCCGGCCTGCTGTTGTCGCAATTGCTGCACCTGCAAGGCATCGACACTGTCGTGCTGGAGCAGCACAGCCGCGAGTACGTGCTGGGCCGCATCCGCGCCGGCGTGCTGGAGCACGGCTTTGCCGCGCTGATGCGTGAGGCCCAGTGCGCCGAGCGCATGGACCGCGAGGGCGAGATCCACGATGGGTTTTTCATTGCCCACAACGGCATCAAGCAGCGCATTGATCTCAAAGGCCTGACCGGCGGCAACTCGGTGGTGGTGTATGGCCAGACCGAGCTCACCCGTGATCTGTACGACGGCCGCGCCAAGCTGGGCGGCATCGTGATCCACAACGCCGAAGACGTGAAGCCGCACGACCTGGAGAGCGCCAAGCCCTACCTCACTTACCGCCAGGGCGACGAGGTCAAGCGCATTGATTGCGACTACATCATCGGCTGCGACGGGTTCCATGGCGTGAGTCGCAAGTCCATCCCCAAAGACAAACTCAAGGAGTTCGAGCGGGTCTACCCGTTCGGCTGGCTGGGCGTGTTGTCGCGCACCAAGCCGGTGTCGCCCGAGCTGATTTACGCCAAGCACGAGCGGGGTTTTGCGCTGTGCTCGATGCGCTCACAAGTGCTCAGCCGCTACTACATCCAGGTGCCGCTGACCGACACGGTTGAGCAGTGGACCGACGAGCTGTTCTGGGCCGAGCTCAAGCGCCGTCTGCCGGCCGAGGTGGCGGCCGATCTGATCACCGGCCCGGCCATCGAAAAGAGCATTGCACCGCTGCGATCCTTTGTGGCCGAGCCTATGCGTTTTGGCAATATGTTTCTGGCCGGCGACGCGGCGCACATCGTGCCGCCCACCGGCGCACGGGGCCTCAACAGCGCGGCCTCCGACATCTATTACCTGTACCACGCGCTGGTAGACCACTACAAAAAGCAAGACGACACTGGGCTGGACGGCTACTCGGCCAAGGCCTTGGCGCGCGTCTGGAAGGGCCAGCGTTTTTCATGGTGGATGACCACGCTGCTGCACCGCTTCCCCGACAGCACGGCCTTTGAAGCCCGCCTGCAAGACACCGATCTGGCCTACCTGTTTTCGTCGATCAAGGCCCAAGGCTCGCTGGCCGAGAACTACGTCGGGTTGCCTTTTTAGACGCCTGTTGCGCTTGGGGGCGTTGGCCGCCATTCTTTTGATCGGCTGCCGCTACGCCCTTGGCCGACCTCAACGCAAAAAGGCCCCAGTCGCGAGATTGGGGCCTTTGCTTTTTGGGGCCAGCCGTCAGGGCGTGCGCGCCCTGAGACACGCCGATGTGGGCCCGTCAGCGTGTGGCTGCGGGCGGGCCCCAGCGGCGTCAGACCACCGGCTTGGTGGCCTCGGCCACGACGGCCTCAACGGCTGGCGCAACAGGCGTCTTGCTGGCAGCGGTGCGCTCAACCGCCTTCTTGGCCGGCGCCCCGCTTTTTTTGGCGGGCGCTGCTGCGGCCTTGGCTACGGCCTTCTTGGCCGGTGCGGCGGGGGCGGCGGGGGCGACCACGGCGGCGGCCTTGACGGCGGCTTTCTTCGCGGGCGCCGCCGGCACGGGCGCGGCAGCCTTCACGGCAACACCGGCATTGCCGATGAGAAACGCGTCACGGCTTTTTGCGCCGGCGATCCAGCCCGGGGCTTGGCCATTGCCAGTCCAGGTCTTGCCCGTCTTGGGATCCTGGTACTTGGGGATGCCCGCAGGCTTGGGCGCAGCGGCGGGTTTTGACTTGGCGCTTGTCTTGGTGGCTGTCTTGGTGATCGGCTTGGAGACGGCCCCCTTGGCGCCACTTGGCTTGGCAGACACTGCTGCCTTGGCCACTGGCGCAAAGCCCAGGTCTTGCGCACTGAGTTGGTGGCGGGCGATGAGTTCTTTGACCTTGGCGGCAGCCACCAGAGCCTCCGCTTTTCGGAGGGACTCGGCCTGCTTTTCCAGGTCAGCGATCTGTTTTTGAATTGCGGCGAGAGTGGCCATGGACGCATTTACCAGTCAGTTGAAGTGCGCCAAGTCTAGTGCAGTCGTCAACGATTATTCGAGTGCAACTACTGACGCCCGCGCCGAGACCCCGCGAGTGTGTGCGCCGTCGCGCAAATGGGCACACTCACCGGGCGGCCAGTGGCCGTGCCCAAATCAACCCTGTCCAGGATTTCGACATGACCGACACCACCGTCTACCAGGCGCACAAGATCCTGACGATGAACCCCGCGCGGCCCAGCGCCACCCACGTGGCCGTGCGAGACGGCCGCATCCTGGGCGTGGGCACGGCCGCTGACCTGGCCGGCTGGGGCCCGCACCAACTCGACACCCGCTTTGCCAACCAGGTGCTGATGCCCGGCTTGGTGGAGGGCCACAGCCACCTGATGGCCGGCACCTTGTGGCGCCATGTTTATGGCGGCTACT
>JAYWDK010000361.1:0-10235 GCA_043779845.1 Betaproteobacteria bacterium
ACGTAAACCGCAGCGCGTCGGCGCCGTAGCCGGGAATGCCGGCCGGGAATTCTTTTTCGGTGTTCTTGCGCACCTGCGGCGCCGTCTCGGGCTTGCGCAAACCCTGCGCGCGTTTGTCGAGCAGCGGTGCCAGTTCAATGCCGTCAATCAAATCTACCGGGTCGAGCACATTGCCTTCGGACTTGCTCATTTTCTTGCCCTGCGCATCCTTCACCAGACCGTGGATGTACACGTGCCTGAACGGCACCTGGCCGGTGAAGTGGGTGGTCATCATGATCATCCGGGCGACCCAGAAAAAGATGATGTCGTAGCCGGTGACGAGCACGCTGCTGGGCAAAAACAAATCTTGCTCGACGGTTTTGTCAGGCCAGCCCAGGCTGGAAAACGGCACCATGGCCGATGAGAACCAGGTGTCGAGCACGTCTTCGTCGCGGGTCAGCGGGCCGTTGTAGCCGACAGCCTCGGCCTTGGTGCGGGCCTCGGCCTCGTTGCGGCCCACGAACAATTCACCGTTGCTGCCGTACCAGGCCGGGATCTGGTGGCCCCACCAGAGCTGGCGGCTGATGCACCAGTCTTGAATGTTGTGCATCCATTGGTTGTAGGTGTTGACCCACTGCTCGGGCACAAACTTGACGTCGCCCGAATCGACCACATCAATCGCTTCCTGGGCGATGCTCCGACCGTTGTGCCCCGGCTTGGTCATGGCCACAAACCACTGGTCAGTGAGCATGGGCTCGATCACCTGGCCGGTGCGCGCGCAGCGCGGCACCATCAGCTTGTGCTTTTTGGTCTCGACCAGCAGGCCCTCGGCGTCGAGCTGGGCCACGATCTGCTTGCGGGCCACGAAGCGGTCCAGGCCCCGGTAGGCCTCGGGCGCCTCGTCGTTGACCTTCGCGTCCAACGTGAAGATGGTGATCATGGGCAAGCCATGGCGCAGCCCCACTTGGTAGTCGTTCTGATCATGCGCGGGCGTGACCTTGACCACGCCGGTGCCGAAAGCCTTGTCCACGTAGTCGTCGGCGATCACCGGCACCAGGCGGCCGGTGATGGGCAAGCGCACCTGCTTGCCGATGAAGCCCGCATAGCGCTCGTCGTCGGGGTGCACCATCACGGCGGTGTCGCCCAGCATGGTTTCGGGGCGGGTGGTGGCCACCACCAGGTCGCCAGAACCATCGGCCAAGGGGTAGCGGATGTGCCACAGCCAGCCGTCTTCTTCAGCGCTTTCCACCTCAAGATCAGACACCGCGCTCTTGAGCACCGGGTCCCAGCTCACCAGACGCTTGCCGCGGTAGATCAGGCCTTCTTCGTGCAGGCGCACGAAGGTTTCGGTGACGACGGTCGACAGCTTGTCGTCCATCGTGAAGTACTCGTGGCCCCAGCTCACGCTGGCGCCCATGCGGCGCATCTGGCTGGTGATGGTGGAGCCACTTTGGGCCTTCCACTCCCACACTTTTTCAACAAAGTTTTTGCGGCCCAGATCGTGGCGCGTCGCGCCTTGGTCCTGCAACTGACGCTCGACCACGATTTGCGTGGCGATGCCCGCATGGTCGGTGCCCGGCACCCACAGCGTATTGAAGCCGCGCATGCGGTGGTAGCGCGTCAGCGAGTCCATGATGGTCTGGTTGAACGCGTGACCCATGTGCAGCGTGCCAGTCACGTTGGGCGGCGGCAGTTGCACGCAGAACGAGGGCTTGCTGGCGTCCAGACTGGGCGCGTAAACACCGGATTGCTCCCACAGCGGGCCCCAATGGGCTTCGATGGCGGCGGGTTCAAAAGACTTGGGCAATTCGGTCATGGCAGCGGCGCTTTTTGCCGGGCGTACCAAAGCCCGGGCAGGGCCGGCATACCGGGCGTTGGGAAAGGAAGGCCGCGATTGTAGGGGTGGCCCCAGCTGGTTTACCCCCAGCAAAACAGGCCCCGCGGGGCCTGTTTTGTGAGCTTGTTGCGGCCGGCCGGGCCCGCAACGCGGTGTCTATTCGACAGGGTCAGAAGCTCATCTTGAACTGCGCGCCGTAGGTGCGCGGGTCGTTGATGAAGCCGGTCAGGTTGTTGAAGTCGATGCCACCCACCGCGCGCACCTGATTCGTGATGTTGCGGCCAAAAATGGCGGCCTCAAACTTGCCGTTGCCCCACAAGTAGCCCATACGCAAGCCACCTTCGAGCAATGATTTGCCGGTGAACTCAATCGACTCATACAAGAAGAAGTTGACCTTGCTGCGATACACCCAGTCGGTGTAGACAAAGTATTCGGCGCCCGGGCCGGCGGGGATGCCGTAGCGCGCGGTCAGGTTCATCGTATACTTGGGCGCTTGCGGCAGCGGGTTGCCGTCGATGCTGTAGCGGTTGGCGCCATTGATGAGCACCAGCGGGTCGGTCATGGTGCACTGGGCGCAACTGGGCAGCGTCAGCGAGGCATCTTTGATCTTGGTGTCGTTGACGCTGCCGCCCACGGTGACCAGCAAGGTGTCGGTCAGGTAGGCGTCGAGGGTGAACTCCACGCCTTGGCCGCTGACCTTGTTGGCGTTGATCAGGCTGGTGACGTTGGCCGTGCCGCCCACGGCGGTGAGTTGCTGGTTTTTGACGTCGTAGCGAAACACCCCGGCGCCCAAGCGCGCGCGCTTGTTGAACAAATCACCCTTGAGCCCGGCCTCGAACGAGGTGTTGGTCTCGGGCCCCGCCTGGGTCTGGCCGCCAAAGGCCGACGCCGCCTGGATGCTGGACCCGCGGAAGCCGGTGGCCACGCGGGCATAGGCGTTGACAGTGGGTGTCAGGGCGTAACTTGCGCTCAGGTCCCAGTTGACCTTGGAGTCTTTGGTGTTGGCGCTCAAGCCGTTGCTGGTGTTGACCGTGCCCTGAATGGCCTCAGTTGAGAAACTCTTCTTGTCAACGGTGTAGCGCAGGCCCGCACGCAGGCCAAAGTCTTTGGTCACCGCGTAGTTCACCGAGCCGAAGGCCGCCCAGGCGTTGTTGGTTTGTTTGGATGTGCTCAGGGCGCTCTGCGCGCCGCCACCCAGTGACGCGTAGTCAAAGCTGTCGATGGCGTATTTTTCATGGAAAAAGTAGAGCCCTGCCTGCCAGGCCAGCGGGCCTGCGCTGTTGGACTCCAGGCGCAGCTCCTGCGTCAGTTGCTGGTGGTCATGAATGCCACCGGCGGTTTCAGACGGAAAGGGGATCAGGCCCGGGCCGCCACCGCTGGGCAGGAACGCCGCACCGTAGCCGCCGTCAATATCACCCCGGCTGTAGGCGTTGACGCTCTCGAAACCCGTGATCGAGTACAGCTTCAGGGCGCCGAGGTTCCAGCCCAGCCTGGCGCTGCCACCCACGTTTTCAAGCGTCTGGCCGTTTTTGCCGTCGGTGGAAATTGATTTCGGATCGAAGCCATCCACCAGGTCGTTGCTGCCCTTCTTGATGATGTTGGCCCGGAACAAGCGTGCCGAGCCTTTGAGCTCGCGGTTGTGCAGGTTGAACAGCGCTGAAAAATCCTGGGTGGGCGCGTACAGCGCCTGCAGGCGGATGGCGCGGTCGTCGTAGCCTTCAAAGTCTTGCGTCGGTGCGGTGGCCACGGTGTTTTTCACCCAGTTATCGCGGTGCTGCACCTGGGCCGAAATGCGGGCCGACCAGTCGCCGCCGAGCTGCACATTGGCCGCGCCCTCGAGGTTGAGCGTGCCGAAGCTGCCGTAGGAAATGCTGGCGTAGCCGTCCTGCTTTTTGGACGGTTTGACCGAATCGAACTTCACCACGCCGGCCGGCGTATTGCGGCCAAACAGTGAGCCTTGCGGGCCGGCCAGCACCTCGATGTTGGCCAGGTCAAACACCGGGAAGCCCTTGAGGATGGGGTTCTCTTGCACCACGTCGTCATAGACCAGCGACACCGGTTGCGACGCATTGCTGCGGAAGTCGGTGTTGCCGTAGCCCCGGATGTAGAAGCGGGGGAAGGCGCGTCCAAACGACGACTCGATGTTCAGGCTGGGCACGCGGCCCGACAGCATGCGCACATCTTGGCCGCTGGAGTTGATGACGTCGAGTTTTTCACCCGATAGCGTGAACACCGAGCTCGGCACGTCCTTGATGTTCTCGGCGCGGCGCTCGGCCGTCACCGTGACGGTTTGCAGCTTGCCCGCCTCGGCGGTTTGTTGGGCCAGGGCTTGTGGCGACCAGGCCAGGGGCGCAAACGCCAGCGCCAATGCGGCAGCCAAGGGATGAAAGGCGTGGGCGCGGCGGACAGAGGAAACAGCAAGTCTGTGCATGGCAAATATTCCAGGTGGGGGCTGACGGGGGAATAGCGAACGGGCGGCGGATCACTGGTGCAAGCCGCGTGCCGTGGCCTGTTTGCCGGTGGCGGGAAGGCAGCAAGGTGCCTCGTAGTCCGGATTCATCAAGCCGAATTGATTCTGCACGCCGGGTGGGCTGGCTTTGGTGACCCTCGCCGCCGAGGCTGCTGCCGCTGTTGCGCGGATGGCACGCCGTCGCGGCGGCGACACAAACGGTGACGCAATTGGTTAAACCAAAAGCGGCCTGCGTAGAGCCCGGCAGTTTGTCGGCCTACCCCACTGCTCGTCAGGGCGTGGTGCTCGACGCCGGGGTTTCTTGCTGCTCGCCAAAGCAGTCATCAAAACTGAAGCACAGCGACACGTAAAACGCCGCCGAGAAGGCCAGGCCCAGCGGCATGGTCAGCAGGCCCAGCGCCTGGCGTGCACCAGTGGCCAGGCCCACCAGCATCACCACCGCCGCGGCGGCCACCATCAAGCCGGCCCAAGCCAACAGGTAAACGGTGAAGGCGCCGCGGGCGCGCCACAGCGCCAGCGTGCTGGTGAAAACGGCTTGCAGCGCGCCCTGGCCGCCCCAAAAAACGAGGGCCGGCGCAAACCAGAACGGCACCGCCAACAGCCCCGCCAAGCCCACGCGCACAAGCATGCCTTGCGTCAGGCGCGGGTTGGCCAGCACGGCGTCCAGTTCGGGCGTGGGCTTGCCGTCGGTGCTGCCTTGGGCGATCAGACGTTGCAGCGTCTCAAACAAACCACCGTCCACCCAGTCAGACAGGCTGATGACGACCATCGACGCTACGGCATAGGCGCCGCATAACATCCAAAGTGCACGGCGTTGTTTGGCATCAGGTGCGCGCAGCCCGGCAATCAACTGCAAGCCGTGCACGGGGCCGCCCGCTTGCGCGCTGCGGCTGGCCACCATGAAACCCAGGCTCAGCAGCGGCAACATGGCCATGCCCAGCGGGCCGCCCAGCACTGGCACGGCCACCATCAACAGCATCACCGAAAACAAGAAAAACATGAACAAGCCGACAAAGGCCAGCGGCTTGCGCCACCACAGGGCAAAACCCTTGCGGATCCAGGTCCAGCCTTGGCGCGGTGCCACTGTGTGAAGTCGAAGTCCCATGGGTTTGGCGAGAGGTGGTGAGGTGCGTGCGTTGATGAAAGGATGGATTGAAGGGCTGGGTGGCGCGCCCAGGCACCGCCCGGCTGTTCGGATCAGTGCTGCGCGTGCCAGGGCGTGTTGATGCGCGAGCGCAGCACGCGCTCGAAGTGGCTGGGGTCTTTGGCGTTGAGCAGCGCGGCCTCGCGCGGCAGGTGCCAGTCGCCCAGGCGCGACAACCAAAAGCGCAGCGCGCTGGCCCGCAGCAGGGCTGGCAGCAGCCTGTGCTCACCAGGCGTTAGCGGCCGCACTTGTTCGTAGGCTTGCACAAGTGCCTGGGCGCGGGCTTCGTCCAGCGAGGCGTCGTCGGCGTTCAGGCACCAATCGTTCAGGCAGACGGCCAGGTCGTAGGCCAGGGTGTCGATGCCGGCAAAGTAGAAGTCAAAACAGCCTGTGAGTTTTTCATGGCCGGGCAGACCGTCAAACAGCACGTTGTCGCAAAACAGATCGGCATGCACGGCGCCTCGCGGCAGCGCGGCAAATGCGGCCGAGTGGGCCAGCTGCTGCTGAAACGCCAGCTCGTCGTCCAGCAGTTGCTGCTGCGCCGGCGCCAGGTGGGGGCGCACTTGCGGTGCCATGTGCTGCCACCAGGCCAGGCCACGCAGGTTGGGTTGTTGCAAGCTGAAACCGGCCACGCCGAGATGCAGGCGCGCCAGCAAGGCACCGAGCTGCGCGCAGTGGTGCAGGTCGGGCGCCAACTGGTGGTGGCCTGGCAGACGGTTCACCAGCGCGGCGGGCTTGCCGGCCACCTGGTGCAGGATTTGGCCTGCTGCGTCGGCGCGTGGCTCGGGCACCGGCAAGCCTTGCCGGGCCAGGTGCTGCATCAGCCCCAGGTAAAAAGGCAGTTGCTCGGCGGTCAGGCGCTCAAACAAGGTCAGCACCCATTCGCCTTGGGGGGTGCTTACAAAATAGTTGGTGTTTTCAATGCCAGCCGGGATGCCGTGCATGGCCAGCAGCTCGCCAGCGCCCAGTCGGGCGGTTAGCTCGGCGGCCTGGGCGGCCGACACCTCGGTGAATACCGCCATGGCCGCCGCTTAAAACGACAGCACCGGCCACACGCGCTGACCAGCGGCATCGCGGTTTTGCGACGGGTCATGGCCCGGCGAGGTGGGCAAAATTTCATAGCCCGGCGCCGTGCTGCCCTTGGGCGTGACGGCCAGGCGCTGGGTTTGGCCGCCCACGCGCAGCTCATCAATGCGCACGTAGTTGTCTTCGCTGACCAGGCGCTGCACGGCAATGTCAATGGCAGGCTTGGGGCCGTTGCCGCTGGCGCAGCCCGACATCAGGCTGAGGCTGGCTATGGCCGCCAGCAGAGCGCGAAGATGAGTTTTCATGGGGCCGATTCTAGGAGCCTGTCGCGCTTTGGGTCGGGCCCGCGTGCGCGTGGCCCGGCAGCGCCACATTGATTTGCCACCTTGATGCGCCGCCTCGAAACCACCCTGACAATCAGCACCATGAGCGAAACCACGACGCCCCTGCCGATTTTGTTGCTGGTTGACGGCTCCAGCTATCTGTACCGTGCCTACCACGCCATGCCCGATTTGCGCGGGCCCGACGGCTTCCCCACGGGCGCCATCCACGGCCTGGTGGCGATGATGAAGCGCCTGCGCGAGCAGGTGCTGGGCAGTGGCGCTGGCGGCCATGCCTGCTGCGTATTTGATGCCTCGGGCCCGACGTTTCGAGACGCCTGGTACGCCGACTACAAAGCCCAGCGCGCGCCAATGCCCGACGATTTGCGCACGCAAATCCCGCCCATCCACGAGGTGGTGCGCCTGCTGGGCTGGCCGGTGCTGGAGGTGCCCGGCATCGAGGCCGACGACGCCATCGGCACGCTGGCGGGTGTGGGCGCTGCCGCCGGCCACCGGGTGATCATTTCCACCGGCGACAAAGACCTGGCCCAGTTGGTGAACGACCAGGTGAGCCTGATCAACACCATGTCCAACGAGCGGCTGGACGTGGCCGGGGTGATCGCCAAGTTTGGCGTGCCGCCCAATCGCATCATTGACTACCTCACGCTGGTGGGCGACACCGTGGACAACGTGCCCGGCGTGGCCAAGGTGGGCCCCAAAACGGCCGTCAAGTGGCTGGCTGAATACGGCTCGCTGGCCGGCGTGATGGCAGCTGCCGACAGCATCAAGGGCGCCGTGGGCGACAACCTGCGCCGCGCACTCGATTGGCTGCCGCAGGGCGAGCGCCTGGTCACCGTGGTCACCGATTGCGACCTGGCGGGCCACATCGTGGGCTGGCCCAGCGTGGAAGCGCTGGCCTTGTTGCCGGTCAATCAGCAAGGCTTGCTGGATTTTTACCAGCGCTATGGTTTCAAGACCTGGCGCAGGGAGCTGGAACTTGAGGCGGGCGGCGGCGCGGCCGCTATGCCAGCGGCGGCGGCAGTGCCCGCAAAGCCCACCAAAAACGCCTACCGCAATCCGAACACGCCCGGCCTGTTTGATGAGGCCGAGGCCGCCGCACTGACGGGGGACGCCGAGGGCACGGCGCACCCCGACGCCGACGCCAACGCCGACTCCGACTCCGACTCCGACTCCGACACGCCAGCGCCCGCCGGCCAGTATGAAACCGTGCTCGACCGCGAGCGCCTGGCGGCTTGGTTGTTACGCCTGCGCGCCTCGCCGCTGGCCGCGTTGGACACCGAAACCGATTCACTCGACCCGATGCGCGCGCGCATCGTGGGCATCTCGTTTGCGGTGCAGCCGGGTGAAGCGGCCTACGTGCCGCTGCGCCACGATTACCCCGGTGCACCCGAACAGTTACCGCTGGACGAAGTGCTGGCCACGCTGCAACCCTGGCTTGAAGATGCTGCCGCGCACAAGGTGGGACAAAACATCAAGTACGACACCCACGTGCTGGCCAACCATGGCATCACGGTGCGGGGCTGGTTGCACGACACCATGCTGGAGAGTTATGTGTTCGAGGCCCACCTCGGCCACAGCCTTGAAAAGCTGGCCGACCGCCATCTTGGCCGCAAGGGCCTGAGTTACGAGGACTTGTGCGGCAAGGGCGTCAACCAGATCTCCTTCAGCCAAGTCGACCTGGCGCGCGCCACGATGTACAGCGGCGAAGACAGCGAGATGACGCTGGCCGTGCACCAGGTACTGTGGCCGCAACTGGCCGCCGTGCCGGGCATGCTGCGGGTGTACCGCGACATCGAGATGCCGGTATCCGTGCTGTTGCAGCGCATCGAGCGCCACGGGGTTTTGATCGACAGTGGCCTGCTGGCCGTGCAAAGCCACCAACTCGCCGAGCGAATGCTGGCGCTGGAGCAGCAGGCTTACGAGATCGCCGGCCAGCCCTTCAATCTGGGCTCGCCCAAGCAGATTGGCGAGATCCTGTTTGTGAAGCTCGGCCTGCCGGTCAAGAAAAAAACCGCCTCGGGCGCACCCAGCACCGACGAAGAGGTGCTGCAAGAGCTGGCCGCCGATTACCCGCTGCCCGCGCGCCTGCTGGAGTACCGCAGCCTGGCCAAGCTCAAGGGCACGTACACCGACAAACTGCCGCTGATGGTGAACCCCGCAACCGGCCGTGTGCACACCAACTACGCGCAGGCGGTGGCCGTCACCGGGCGTTTGTCCAGCAACGACCCCAACCTGCAGAACATCCCCATCCGCACGCCTGAGGGCCGGCGCGTGCGCGAGGCCTTTATCGCGCCGCCGGGCTGTGTGATTGTGTCGGCCGATTACTCGCAAATCGAGCTGCGCATCATGGCCCACATCAGCGGCGACCCGGGCCTGACCCACGCGTTTGCGGCCGGCCTGGACGTACACAAAGCCACCGCCGCCGAGGTGTTCAATACCACGGTGGAGGCCGTCACCACCGAGCAGCGGCGCTATGCCAAGACCATCAACTTCGGGCTGATTTACGGCATGGGCGCGTTTGGCTTGGCTCAGTCACTGGGCATCGAGCTGAAGGCCGCGCGGGATTACATCGAGCGCTACTTTGCGCGCTTTGCCGGCGTCAAGCGCTACATGGACGAGACCAAGGCGGCCGCTGCGGAGAAGGGTTACGTCGAGACGCTGTTTGGCCGCCGCATCGAGCTGCCCGAGATCCGCGGCGGCAACGGCCCACGCCGCGCCGGCGCCGAGCGCCAGGCCATCAACGCGCCCATGCAGGGCACGGCAGCCGACCTGATCAAGCTGGCCATGATCGCCGTGCAAGCCGCCCTGGATGCGCAAGCCAAGCGCACGGTGATCGTGATGCAGGTGCACGACGAACTGGTGTTTGAAGTGCCCACCGACGAGCTGGACTGGGTGCGCGCCGAGGTGCCGCGCCTGATGGCCGGCGTGGCCCAGTGGAGCGTGCCGCTGCTGGCCGAGGTGGGCGTGGGGCCGAACTGGGAGCAGGCGCACTGAGGGTTGCCGGCAAAGACAAGGCATGGCTGGGTGGCCGCTATCGGCTCTTTGCAGTCGTAGCGACGGGCTGCTTTGATGCTCGCCCGTCAGGCGGCCTTGGTTAGGCGCGAGGCCAAGGCCACCGGGTAACCGGCTGCCTGCGTGTCCTCCGACGTCGGCCAAAAGCGGCCACCGTCTCCCCCTTTACCTTCGGCACCCGGTCACCCGGCGCCCTCGTCCAGATGCACGGTGGTGCGTCGATGGGTTTGGAAACCAGGGTGCGCCACAGTGCTGATCGAGAGTCGGGGTGGGTTGCCGTGTTTTGCGCAGGTAAAGAAGGAGATGACGGCCGCCTCAGGCCGGCTTCGGGTGACACGCAGGCATCCAGTTACCCGGTGGCCTTGGCCACGCGCCTAACCAAGGCCGCCTGACGGGCGAGCATCAAAGCAGCCCGTCGCTACGACT
>JAYWDK010000362.1:0-3638 GCA_043779845.1 Betaproteobacteria bacterium
GGCCGACGAGCCCTCTTCGCCCATCACGTGCCAGGGCTCAAGGGCGCTGCGCAGTTGCAGCAACACACCCTCGGCGGCCCGCTCGCCCACCTTGGGGAACCTGAACTCAAAGTGTGGCGCAAACCACTCGGGCCTGAAGCCGAAGCCAGCCGCGCCCATGTCTTCAATCACGTGCTCAAAGTCTTGCCACACGAAGGTTGGCAGCAAAAAGCGATCATGCAGCTCGGTGCCCCAGCGCACCAGCTCGGCCTTGTAGGGCTGCTCCCAGAACCGCGCCATCAGCGCGCGCAGCAGCAGTTGCTGCACGATGCTCATGCGGGCGTGGGGCGGCATCTCAAAGGCGCGCAGCTCAAGCAGGCCCAAGCGGCCGGTGGCGCTGTCGGGCGAGTAGAGCTTGTCGATGCAAAACTCGCTGCGGTGGGTGTTGCCGGTCAAGTCGACCAGGATGTTGCGCAGCGTGCGGTCTACCAGCCAAGGCGGCATTTGCTGGCCATAAACCGCCTTGTTGCGCTCGATCTCGCCCAGGGCGATTTCAAGCTCGTAAAGCTGGTCGTTGCGGGCCTCATCGATGCGCGGCGCCTGGCTGGTGGGGCCGATGAACAGGCCGCTGAACAGGTAGCTGAGCGCGGGGTGGTTGTGCCAGTAGGCCAGCAGGCTGCCCAGCACATCAGGGCGGCGCAAAAACGGTGAATCAGCCGGGCGCGCGCCACCCATCACAAAGTGGTTGCCCCCGCCCGTGCCGGTGTGGCGGCCATCGAGCATGAACTTTTCACTCGAAAGGCGTGACAGCCAGGCCGCGTCGTACAAAAACTCGGTGTGCTCCACCAGCTCGGCCCAGTTGTGGGCCGGGTGGATGTTGACCTCGATCACGCCGGGGTCAGGCGTGACTTGCAGGATCTTGAGGCGCGGGTCGCGGGGCGGCGGGTAGCCCTCCAACACGACCTTCACGCCCTGGGCGGCAGCGGTGGCCTCAATCGCGGCCAGCAGCTCCAGGTAATCCTCCAGCTTTTCAAGCGGGGGCATGAAGATGTACATCAGGCCCCGGGCGGGCTCAGACGCTTCAATAGCTGGATCAGGCAAGGCCTTGGGGCCGTTGGACCGCGTGGGGTCACGCACCTCCACCACCAGGGCACTGCGGGTAATCCAGTGCGCTGATTCACCGGCCTCGGGGGCGCGGTTGGGGTTGAGCGTGGTCACCGTCGCCGAGGTGGCCGTGGTTGCCGTGATGGCCGCGGTGGCGGTGAGGGCCGACGCAAAGCTGACGCCGGCAGTGGACGTTGCGGATGCGCTGGCATGGCGCGCCCGCGCCGCAGCCAAGGCGCTGGCCGCACCGCCGTCGGCCATCGGCCGGCCGCTGCCGGGCTCAACGCGGCGGGCTTGCAAGGCCACCACGCCGCCCTCGGCAAAACCGCCGCCGATCACGTGCGACGCATATTGGCTGCGGATGGTGGTGGCCTCCGGCAGCGCACCACGCGGCGCAAACGGATCGGCCTCGATGTGGTACGGGTACTCGGTGGCCTTGACCCAAGGCAGGCTGTCGAGCGGCAAGCGGTAGCCCATGGGCGAGTCACCGGGGTGCAAATACATGCGCTCGTCGCGGAAGAACCAGGCGCCGGTCATCCAGCGGGCGGCATCTGCGGTGGTGGCTGTGGTTTCGTTGATGCGCTTGATCGGCAAGGCGTAGCCCACCTCGTGCGTCAGGCCCTGGGTGAAGACGCGGTGCAGGCGGGCGCGCTCCATGGCGTCGTCAAGCTTGGCATCAAACGGGTCGACGTTGACCGGCAAGCGGCGCTCGCGCCACAGGTGGTACCAGGTGTCTTCAAAGCCGGTTTGCACGTGGGCGTCGGTGATACCCAGGCGTTGCGTGAGCCCGGTGATGAAGGTCTTGGCGTCGACTGACGTGTAGTGCAGATCGTCGCGCTCGTCGGCAAACAGCGCGGGGTTGTGCCAGCAGGGCTGGCCATCGGCGCGCCAGCAGATGCCCAGCGCCCAGCGTGGCAGTTGCTCGCCGGGGTACCACTTGCCCTGGCCAAAGTGCAAAAAGCCGCCTTGGCCGTAATGGCTGCTCAGGCGCTGCACCAAATCTTGCGCAAACATGCGCTTGGTGGGGCCCAGGGCGTCGATGTTCCACTCGGCGCCGTCGCGGTCTTCAACGCTCACAAACGTCGGCTCGCCGCCCATCGTCAAGCGCACGTCGCTGCTCACCAACTGCTCGTCAACTGCTGCGCCCAGGGCCAGCACATCGGCCCATTGATCCTCGGTGTATGGCTTGGTGACGCGGGGTGACTCAAAAATGCGCGACACGCCCATGAAGTGCTCAAACTCAACCTCGCACTTGTCCATGCCGCCACTCACCGGTGCGGCGCTGCCAGGCGTGGGCGTGCAAGCCAGGGGGATGTGGCCTTCACCGGCCATCAGGCCCGAAGTCGGGTCCAGGCCCACCCAGCCGGCGCCGGGCAAATACACCTCGCACCAGGCGTGCAAGTCAGTGAAGTCAACCTCGGTGCCGCTGGGGCCATCAAGCGCCTTGACGTCGGATTTGAGCTGGATCAGGTAGCCCGAAACAAAGCGCGCGGCCAAGCCCAGGTGACGCATGGTTTGCACCATCAGCCAGCCAGTATCACGGCATGAGCCACTGGCGAGCGTCAGTGTTTCTTCGGGCGTTTGAACGCCCGGCTCCAGCCGGATCTCGTAGCGGATGTGCTGCTGCAGGCGCTGGTTGATGCCGACCAAAAAATCAATCGTGCGGCGCTCGGTGAGGTCGATCGACGCCACAAACTCGGCCAGCAAGGGCGTGGCCGTCTCGGTCACCAGATAGGGCGCAAGCTCCAGCTTCAGGGCCTCGTCATACGTGAACGGAAACGTCTCGGCGTCGGGCTCCAGGAAAAAGTCAAACGGGTTGTAGACCGACATATCGGCCACCAAATCCACCGTCACCTTGAACTCGGTGGTGGGCTTGGGGAACACCAGCCGCGCCAGGTAGTTGGCAAACGCATCTTGCTGCCAGTTGATGAAGTGGCTGGCCGGCTCGATCTTGAGCGAGTAGCTGAGGATGTTGCTGCGGCAATGCGGCGCGGGCCGCAGCCGCACGATGTGTGGCCCCATGTTGACCGGGCGGTCGTATTTGTAGTGGGTGACGTGGTTCAGCGCGACGTGGATACTCATGTCAACCCCCGGTCTGCCAAGTACGGCAGCCCGCCCCCCGAGGGGGCTGCGGGCCGGCTTGGGAGCGGCCCGGCGCTCGGCCCGCTCATCGTCAACCCCCGGTCTGCCAAGTACGGCAGCCCGCCCCCCGAGGGGGCTGCGGTCCGGCTTGGGAGCGGCCCGGCGCTCGGCCCGCTCCGCTGTGATGTCATGTGCATTGTTGCTTTCAGTGGGTGTCGATTCATGCGGGCACCAGGAAATCCTGGCTGATGCCCGCACCGATGGCGTTGACGCGGTCCAGAAACTGGGTCAGGAAAGCATGCAGGCCGGTGGACAAAATCTCGTCGATGCGGCCGAACTGCAAATCACTGCGCAGGCGGCCGGCGCGGCGCCGGGTCTCGGTGCTTTGCGCGTTGGCCACCAGGTCCAGGTTGGCCACCAACTCGTTCATGCAGGCCGCCAGTGATCTGGGCATGTCGGGCCGCAGCATCAGC
>JAYWDK010000363.1:0-3626 GCA_043779845.1 Betaproteobacteria bacterium
AGTTGCCGCCCACCGCCACGTTCATCACCAGGTAGAACGGCTGGTCGAACGGCGCCGGCCAGGGGTTCAGGTCGGCGGCGCTCTCGGCTTCCAGGCCCTGGCCGTCGGCCGCGTGCTTGCTGCTGCTCCACCAGAAATCCTGCGTCGCCCAGACCACGCCGTCGAACGACCAGCGCATCACGCCGGGCTCCCATGCCACCGCGTAGACATGCCAGTCGGCCACCGAGCCGGGCGCATCGCCCACACCCGGAATGGGCAGCGTGTGGGTCATCAGCTCGCGCTTGGGAAAGCTCGACCCGAAGTGCAGGCTGCTGAGCACCTGGTCGGGCTGCTCGCCCAGGATCTCCATCACGTCGATCTCGCCCGACGCGGCCCTGGTGCCGTAAGGTATCCACTGGTGGTGCTTGTAGTCGTAGAAGCCGTTGCCGATGTCGAAATCCCACTTCGCGGGGTCGACGCTGTCGCCGTCGAATTCATCGCGCCAGACCAGCTTCCAGCGTGCTTACTTGAGAAGGCTCATGCCAGCAAGCGCCCTGCGGCATCGAAGGCCAGGGCCCAGGCCGGGTCGGGCTGCAGGCCCACCGCCAGGCCGTTGTCCACGCGGGCGTGCTCGGTGCCCACCTTGGCATGCAGCCACTCGGCCACACCCTCCACCTGCAGGTGCAGGATGGATGAATCACCCAGGTGTTCGGCCAGCACCACGGTGGCCGGCACGCCCTGCCCGGCCGGCACCACCCGCAGGTGCTCGGGCCGCAAGCCCATGCACTGCGCACTGGCCGGTGCGCTGCCCATCAGCGCGGCCCACAGCGCCTGGTGCGGCGCGGGTGCACCGGCCGCTGGCCGATCGACCAGATTGATGCGCGGCGCGCCCAGGAAGGTGGCCACGAAGCGATTGGCCGGCCGGTTGTACAGCGCCAGCGGCGCGCCCAGTTGCTCGACCAAGCCCTGGTTGAACACGGCGATGCGGTCGCCCATGGTCATGGCCTCGACCTGGTCGTGGGTGACGTAGATCATTGTGGTGCCCAGCTCTTGGTGCAGCCGCGACAGCTCGATGCGCATGTCCGCGCGCAGCGCGGCGTCCAGGTTGGACAACGGCTCGTCGAACAAAAACACCTTGGGCTTGCGCACGATGGCCCGGCCGATGGCCACGCGTTGGCGTTGGCCGCCCGACAGCTCTTTCGGGAAGCGCCCCAGCAGCTCGGTGATGCGCAGCGCCTCGGCCGTGCGGCCCACTTGCTCGTCGCGGGCGGTGCGGGATACACCGGCCATGCGCAGTGCAAAGCCCATGTTGTCGGCCACCGTCATGTGCGGGTACAGCGCGTAACTCTGAAACACCATGGCCGCGCCACGATCGGCCGGCCGCAAATCATTGGCACGCTGACCGGCGATGAGCAAGTCGCCGCTGTCAATGGTTTCCAGCCCGGCAATCATGCGCAGCATGGTGGATTTGCCACAACCCGACGGGCCGACAAAAACCAGAAATTCGCCGTCGATAACGTCAAGGTCCACGCCCTGAATCACGTTGACAGCACCAAAGCTTTTGCGGATGCCGCGCAGACTGACTTGGCCCATCTCAGGCCTCCTTGGCGTTGAGCTTGAAGTGGACGTGAACGCGGGCAGTGGCGGGCGCGCAGCGATGCAGTATGGAGCTTGGGGTCATTCTTGCTAACAGCCAAGTTACTTGACCGCGCCCGTGGTCAGGCCGGAGATCAGCTGCCGTGACGACACCGCAAACAGCAGCAGCAAGGGCACGGTGGCGATGGCCGAGCCGGCCATCAGCGCGCCCCACTCGGTATCCGGTATTGGTGGGCGTTCGCAGGCTGCGCAGCGCCAGCGGCAAGGTGTAGTTCTCGGCGCTGCGCATGACGATCAGCGGGCCGATGAAGTTGTTCCACGAGCCAATGAAGGTGATCAGCCCCAGCGTGCCCAGCGCGGGCTTCATCAGCGGCAGCACGATGCGCCAGTAGATGCCCAGCTCGCCGCAACCGTCCATGCGGGCAGCCTCCAGCAGTTCCTTGGGCACCGAGGTGAACGCAAACTGGCGCATCAAAAATATGCCGAAGGCGCTGGCCGCGCCCGGCAGGTACAAGGCGCGGTGTTGGTCGATCCAGCCCAGCGCGTCCATGATCATGAAGCTGGGGATCGTGCTCATGAACGAGGGCAGCAGCATGGTGCCCATCAACAGGCCAAACAGCGCGTTCTTGAAGCGGAAGTCCATCAGCGCAAAAGCGTAGCCCGCCATCGAGCAAAACAGCAACGTGAGCGCGGTGGACGCCAGCGCCACGTACAAGCTCCAGCCCAGGTTGCGCCAGAACGGCAGCCGGTCGGTGAGGATCTTGACGTTGGCGCCCAGGTCATTGCCAAACCACAGCGGCGGCGGCAGGTTGAAGATTTCGGTGCGCGAATGCGTGGCAAACACGAACATGAAATAAAACGGCGCCAGCATGATCAGCGCGCCGATGCCGACGATGAAATGGGCGGCCCAAGGGGCGAGTCGGTTTGGGTTCATGGCAGCCTCATGAGAAACAAACGCCGGGCCGCCCCAAGTGTTTCTCCTCCCCCTCGGGGGGGCGGGCGCCGCAGCGCGGCGGCCTTGGGGGCAAAGTTCAAGCCGACGGGCCACGTGGCCCAACATGCGGTTGGTCAGCCAGGTGAGCAAGGCCACCAGCACAAACAACAACCACGACATGGCGCTGGCGCCGCCAAAATCATTGAAGTCAAAAGCCATGCGGTACAGGTAGACGGCGGCCGTCATGCCGGCTTGATCGGACCCGCCGCGCCCGCCGGTCAGGATGAACGGCTCCTCGAAAATTTGCAGCCCACCGATCACGCTGAGCGAGACGGCAAAGTAAATCATGGGCCGCAAACTGGGCAGCGTGATGCACCAAAACTGCTGCATGGCGCTTGCGCGGTCCATCGTGGCGGCCTCGTAAATGTCTTTGGGGATGGTTTGCAGCGCCGCCAGGTAAAGCACCACGTTGAAGCCCAGGTGGCGCCAAAAAATGATCAGCGCTATCGCGGGCTTGATGTTGCTGGCCTGGTTCAACCAGTCGATCTTTTCGCCGCCAAACAGCGCTTGCAGGCCCACGTTGACCAAGCCAAAGTCAGTGGAAAAAAGCGAGCTGAACATGATGGCGATGGCCACCGTCGAGGTGATGTAGGGCAAAAAGTAAGCGCCAATAACGCCATCGCGCAGCGACTTGAAGTTGTGGTGGATGAACACCGCCAGCGGGATGGCCACCAAGTGCTGCGGCACGCCCGAGGCCAACGCCAACCAGCCGGTGTTTTTGAGCGATTTCCAGAACCACTCGTCTTGCAGCGCAAAGGCAAAGTTGCCCAGGCCGACGAACTGCGTCACGCCCGGCGCGCAAGGCTTACTCCGCTCGGTCCAACGCCTCCGGATACGCAGCGCCGCGCCAGGTTACGCAGCAGATCTGCGGTATGAACATCCAGGTTACGCAGCAAAATGGCGCTCTACATTGAGTTGAATAGGGGTAGGGAACGGCGCTCGCCGTCCCCTCCCTCCGAACCCAATGCCATTAAGTTAGCGCAAGTCATTGATATGCCCGACGAGGCCGTTGCGCACCGTTCACCCCGAAATTCCGAGGACATGATCTGCCGGGACG
>JAYWDK010000364.1:0-10200 GCA_043779845.1 Betaproteobacteria bacterium
GGCCGGCTCGGGCTGAAGGATTTTGACCCTTGCACCATCTTGCTCAACGACGATCTCTCGGCCGGTGTGCCCAAGGTGTTGCAGCACTTGTATGAGCAATACCTGCTGCCGCCACTGCACGCTGGCTGGGCCTTGCGGCGCAAGAGCCGGCACCTGCAAAGCTACGAAGAGGTGGCCAAGAAGTTTGCCAAGCTGCTGGGTATGGACGCCTGGTTGATCAACCCGATGTACCACTTGTGCGGCCCCGTCAACCTGGACGACGCCCCCGAGCTGGACGGCCTGCAAACCCAGGTGGACGCGCTGCTCAACAAGGTGCGCCGCAAGTACAAGGAATATGGCATCAACGAGAAGCCCTTCGTGGTGGTCAAAGCCGACAACGGCGGCGCGGGGTTGCGGACCATCACGGTGCGTGACGCCAAGGATCTGATTGAGACGATCAAGCGGGCCCGTGGTGCGCTTGGCATGCGTGGCATCGGCACAGAGGCCGAGGCCGGCCTGGGCGGCTCGGTGGCCGACATCATTCTTCAGGAGGGCGTGGTCACCAAAGAGCGTGTGAACGACGCCGTGGCCGAGCCGGTGGTCTACATGATCGACCGCTACGTGGTGGGTGGCTTCTACCGGGTGCATGCCGAGCTGGGCGTTGACGAATACCTGAACGCGCCCGGCGCCAGTTTTGTGCCCTTGGCTTTTGCGCAAAGCCACCGCCTGCCCAAGCCCGGCGACAAGCCCGGCGCCAGCGCCCCGAACCGCTTTTACATGTATGGCGTGATCGGCCGGCTGGCCATGTTGGCGGCCAGCTACGAGCTGGAAGCCACCGACCCCGATGCCGACGTTTACGACTGAGGCCGGGCGTTGAGGCGGGCCGGCCAGTAGCGCAGCACCCGCTGAGCTGTCAATCCACCTGTGGCGCTTATGCCGAATGCGGATTTGACGCGCTGCACAAAGCCCAGCGCACAATCCACGCTTTCGGCTTGCGGCACCGGTTACCCCGGTGCTCCCCCGCATTGAGTATGGCAAACGCCCCCAAAAACCCGGCCGCCCTGGCCGCACTAACCCTAGGCGCCCTGGGCGTGGTGTATGGCGACATCGGCACCAGCCCGCTGTATGCGCTCAAGGAAGTCTTCAAAGGCGGCCATGTTGCGCCCACGGCGGACAACATCCTGGGCGTGCTGTCGTTGATTTTCTGGACGCTGACGGTCGTCGTTTCGCTCAAATATGTGCTGCTGATCCTGCGCGCCGACAACAACGGCGAGGGCGGGATGATCGCGATGCTGGCGCTGGCCACCACGGCGGTGCGCGAACGGCCGATGTTGCGCCGGGTGTTGATCAGTGTCGGCTTGTTCGGCACGGCGATCTTTTACGGCGACGGTGTGATCACGCCGGCGATCTCGGTGCTCTCGGCGGTGGAGGGCCTGGAAGTGGCCGCGCCCGGCCTGCACCAGTTCGTGATCCCCATCACGCTGGTGGTGCTGACGGGGCTGTTCGCGGTTCAGCGATTCGGCACCGGCGGCATCGGCCGTGCGTTCGGCCCGGTCATGCTGCTGTGGTTCGCCTTGCTGGTGGCGCTGGGCCTGCCGCACATCGTCGATCACCCCGCGATCATGGCCGCGCTCAATCCGATGCACGCGCTGCGCTTCTGCCTGCTGCAGCCGACCGTGGCCTTTGTGGCGCTGGGGGCGGTGGTGTTGTGCGTGACCGGCGGCGAGGCGCTGTATGCCGACATGGGCCACTTCGGCAAGCGGCCGATCCGCATTGCCTGGTATGGCGTGGCGATGCCAGCGCTGGTCGTCAACTACTTTGGCCAGGGTGCGATGCTGCTGGCGCGGCCCGAGGCCGTCGAGAATCCGTTCTACCTGATGGCGCCCAAGTGGGCCCAGTTGCCGCTCGTATTCCTGGCGACCGCAGCCACCGTGATCGCCTCGCAGGCGCTGATCTCGGCCGCATTTTCGATCACCAAGCAGGCGATCCAGCTCGGCTTCCTGCCCCGTGTGGCGGTCAAGCACACGTCGGCGCGCCACGCCGGGCAGATCTACGTGCCCTTCATCAACTGGGGATTGTTCGTCTTCATCGTGCTGGCGGTCGCGCTGTTCAAGACATCGGACAACCTGGCGGCGGCCTACGGCATCGCCGTGACCTTGAACATGACTTTGACGACGGTGATGACCTTCTACGTCATCCGTTACGGCTGGAAGTACCCGTTCTGGGTCAGTGCGGTGGCCACCGGCTTCTTCTTCTTCATCGATGCCGTCTTCTTCATGTCCAACATGCTCAAGGTGGTGGATGGCGGTTGGTTCCCGCTGGTCATCGGCTTCGGCATGTTCACGCTGATGACCACCTGGGTGCAGGGCCGACGGCTGATGAGTGAGCGCCTGCGGGACGAGGCGATCGACCTCGACAGTTTTCTCACTGCGGTGTTCGTCAACCCGCCGGTGCGGGTGGAGGGCACGGCCGTCTTCCTGTCTGGCGACACCGGCATGACCCCCAACGCACTGCTGCACAACCTCAAGCACAACAAGGTGCTGCACCAATACAACTTGTTTGTCACCGTGAAGTCGCACGAAGTGCCCTGGGTCGGTTTCGACAAGCGCATCGAGATGGAATCGCTGGGCCACGATTGCTGGCAGGTGGTGTTGCACTTCGGCTTCAAGAACGACCCGGACGTGCCCGAAGCACTCAAACTGCTGAGCGCCCGCGGCATCCCGCTGCCCGACATGGACACCAGCTACTTCCTGAGCCGCGACATCGTGATTCCGACCTTCGGCGACGGCATGGCGATGTGGCGTGAAAAGCTATTTGCCAGCATGCACCGCAACGCGGCCGCAGCGGCCGACTTCTTGAACCTGCCCAGCAACCGCATCGTTGAATTGGGCGCCAAGGTCGAGATCTGACGCCTTGAATGCCGTGGCCGTGCCGTGCCGCGTGGTGCTCAGGCGTGCCGCGCCAAACCCGCAGGGAATCGGGCAATAAGGCCTCAAGTGAGCGGCGCACGCCGGCGTAACCGCCGATCTGGCCGTTGTGCATGAACAGCCAGCGCCCATGCCGGAACGGATGGCAGTTGTGCCGCGCAATGCCCCCGCCGGTGGCCGCGCGAACATGGGCAAAAAACAGGCGCGAGCGCACGGTGGTGCACAGCGCCAACAGGTTTTCATCCGACCAGGCCGGCATCACCTCGCGGTAGACCCCGGGCTCGGCGCGCTCGCCATACCAGCCCAGGCCAAAGCCGTCGCCATGGGTGACCGTGCGCGCCTCTTCGGCACGCAAGGATTGGTGCAGCAGTGAGTGGCGAGGCGAGCACACCACCGTGTCCAGAAACATGGGCTCACCCAGGTAGGCAACGAGTCGGCACATTGGGAATGAAGGGCTGAATAGATCGTTTTCGGCCGCCGCAGCGACGACTTGAGCGCCGCCGCTATGCTTGACCGAGGTTCGCCCAGTCAGGGCGTGGATGGCGTGGGCGGGGCGGGCAGGCACTTGAAATCAACAGCGTGGTGGTCGGATTTGTCGGTGTCGGCGGTGGTGGCCGGTTTTGTGGCGGTGCTGGTGGGCTACAGCAGCTCGGTGGCCATCGTGTTCCAGGCGGCGCAAGCACTCGGCGCCAGCCCGGCACAAACCGCCTCGTGGATGTGGGCGCTGGGGCTGGCCATGGGCATCAGCTGCATCGGCTTGTCGCTGTACTACCGGCAGCCCGTGCTCACGGCCTGGTGCACGCCGGGCGCGGCGCTGCTGGCTGCCACCCAGGGCGTGAACCTGGCCGAGGCCACGGGCGCGTTTGTGGTCTGCGCTGGCTTGATCACGCTGGCCGGCGCCACCGGTTTGTTTGAGCGCGTGATGGACAAAGTGCCGCTGGCCGTGACCGCCGCGCTGCTGGCCGGCGTGCTGGCCCGCTTTGGGCTGGACGCCGTGCTGGCCGTGCGCACCGCACCCGCCTTGGTGTTGTGCATGCTGGGCGCCTACCTGGTAGGGCGCCGCTGGTGGCCGCGCTACGCCGTGCTGGGCGTGTTGCTGGCTGGCATGGCGGTGGCCGCCGGCCAGGGGCGCTTGCACCTGGGCGCCGTGCTCAGCCTGGGCGGCGCGGCCTGGGCCACGCCGGTGTGGGTGACGCCGCACTTCAGCCTGGCCAGCGTGATCGGCGTGGCGCTGCCGCTGTTCATCGTCACCATGGCCTCGCAAAACTTGCCGGGTGTGGCGGCGCAGCGGGCGGCGGGCTATGCGATCCCGATCTCGCCCGTCACCACGGCCACCGGTTTGCTGACCTTGGTGCTGGCGCCGTTTGGGGCGTTTGCCATCAATCTGGCGGCCATCACGGCGGCCATCTGCATGAGCCCCGAGGCCCATGCCGACCCCGCCAAGCGCTACACCGCACCGGTGGTGGCGGGCATCTTTTACACGCTGCTGGGTCTGGCCGGCGGCGCGGTGGTGGCGCTGCTGGCGGCGTTTCCGCGTGAGCTGGTGGCGGCGGTGGCCGGGCTGGCGCTGCTGAGCACCATCGCCAGCGGCCTGGCCTTGGCGCTGAAAGACGAGCGCCACCGCGACGCCGCCGCCATCACGTTTTTGGTCACGCTGTCGGGCGTATCAATGGCCGGCATTGGCGCGGCGTTTTGGGGCGTGGTGGCGGGCAGCGCCACGCTGGCTGTGCAACACTGGCGCCCCAGGCGATAAAGCCGTTTTTGAAGACTCCCACCATGAAGCTGCTGTTTGTCGCTGACCCGCTGGAGGGTTTCCAGACCTACAAAGACACCACCTTCGCGATGATGCGCGAGGCGGCCCGCCGTGGCCACCAGCTCTGGGCCTGCGAGCCCGCCGACCTGGTGTGGGTGCGCGGCGCGCGGGTTGTGGCGCGTGATGCGCGCGCGATCACGCTCACCGGTGATGCCCATGACTGGTTCAAAGTGGTGGCGCGGGCCGAGCTGGCGCTGACTGATACCGACGCCATCGTGATGCGCAAGGATCCGCCGTTTGATGCCGAATTTTTCTACGCCACCCACCTGCTGGGCCAGGCCGAGCGTGAGGGCGCGCGTGTCTTCAACAAGCCGGCCGCCCTGCGCGACCATCCCGAGAAGCTGGCCATCCTGGAGTTTCCGCAGTTCATCGCGCCCACCTTGGTCACGCGTTGCGCTGACGCCGTGCGCGCCTTCCACGCCGAGCACTTGGACATCATCCTGAAACCGCTGGATGGCATGGGCGGCATGGGCATCTTCCGGGTCGGGCCCGACGGGCTGAACCTGGGCTCGATCACCGAAACCCTGAACCAGGGCGGCGCGACCACCGTGATGGTGCAGAAGTACCTGCCCGAGATCGTCAAAGGCGACAAGCGCGTGTTGGTGATCAACGGCGAGGCCGTGCCGCACAGCTTGGCGCGCATCCCGCAGGGCAGCGAGATCCGCGGCAATCTGGCGGTGGGCGGCAAGGGCGTGGCCATGCCCTTGACTGACCGCGAGCGCGAGATCGCCGCCACTATTGGCCCCAAACTCGCCGCCCGTGGCCTGCTGCTGATCGGCCTGGACGTGATCGGTGACTGCCTCACCGAGATCAACGTCACCAGCCCGACCTGCTTTCAGGAAATCACCGATCAAACCGGTTTCGACGTGGCGGCGATGTTCATCACCGCGCTTGAAAAACAACTCACCCTCAAGGATTTATCCGCATGAAAACCAAAGCTGCTGTGGCCTGGAAAGCTGGCGCCCCGCTGACCATCGAAGAGGTTGACCTGGACGGCCCGCGCGAGGGCGAGGTGTTGGTCGAAGTCAAGGCCACCGGCATCTGCCACACCGATTACTACACGCTGTCGGGCGCCGACCCCGAGGGCTTGTTTCCCACCATCCTGGGCCATGAAGGCGCTGGCGTGGTGCTGGAAGTGGGCGCGGGCGTGCCTTGGCTCAAGCCCGGTGACCACGTGATCCCGCTCTACACGCCCGAGTGCCGCAACTGCAAGTTTTGCCTGTCGCGCAAGACCAACCTGTGCCAGGCGATCCGCTCTACCCAGGGCAAGGGCCTGATGCCCGACGGCAGCTCGCGCTTCTCGATCAATGGCCAGCCGATCCTGCACTACATGGGCACCTCCACCTTCGCCAACCACATCGTCGTGCCCGGTATCGCGCTGGCCAAGATCCGGTCTGACGCGCCGTTCGACAAGGTCTGCTACATCGGCTGCGGCGTCACCACCGGCGTTGGCGCGGTGCTGTTCACCGCCAAGGTCGAGGCCGGCGCCAACGTGGTGGTGTTCGGCCTCGGCGGCATCGGCCTGAACGTGATCCAGGGCGCCAAGATGGTCGGCGCCGACAAGATCATCGGCGTCGACCTGAACCCGGCGCGCGAGGCGATGGCCCGTCAATTCGGCATGACCCACTTCATCAACCCGAAAGAGCACGCCAACGTCGTCGACGCCATCGTGCAGCTGACCGACGGCGGCGCCGACTACAGCTTCGAGTGCATTGGCAACACCAAAGTGATGCGCGATGCGCTGGAATGCACCCACAAAGGCTGGGGCCGCAGCATCATCATCGGCGTGGCCGAGGCCGGTGCCGAGATCAGCACCCGGCCATTTCAGCTGGTCACCGGCCGCAAGTGGGAAGGCTCGGCCTTTGGCGGCGCGCGCGGCCGCACCGACGTGCCGAAGATCGTCGACTGGTACATGGACGGCAAGCTCAACATCGACGACTTGATCACCCACAAGCTCAAGCTCGAAGACATCAACGAAGGTTTTGAGCTGATGAAACGCGGCGAATCGATCCGCAGCGTGGTCGAGTTTTGAGCGTGGCCTGGGAAACGCTGTCCGAGCACCGTTGCTTCGGCGGCGTGCAGCGTTTTCACCGCCATGATTCGGCCGAGATCGGCTTGACTATGCGCTTTGGCCTGTACCTGCCGCCGCAGGCGCTGGCGGGCGGTGCAGCGCCGGTGCCGCTGCTGGTCTTCCTGGCCGGCCTGACTTGCACCGAAGAGACCTTTGCCATGAAAGCCGGTGCGCAGCGCCTGGCAGCCGAACTGGGCCTGGCGCTGTTGACACCCGACACCAGCCCGCGGGGTGCGGGCGTGGCCGGCGAATCCGACGCCTGGGACTTCGGCGTCGGGGCTGGTTTCTACCTCGACGCCACGCAAGCGCCCTGGGCCACCCACTGGCGCATGGAAAGCTGGTTGGTCGACGAGCTGCTGCCGCAGCTGTGGGCGCAGGCTCCCGTGCGGGCCGAGCGCACCGGTGTTTTTGGCCACTCGATGGGCGGCCACGGCGCGCTGACCCTCGCGCTGCGCCATCCGGGTGTGTTCAAGAGCCTGTCGGCGCTGGCGCCGATCTGCGCGCCGGTGCAGTGCCCCTGGGGCCAGAAGGCGTTCACCGGCTACCTGGGCGACGACCGCAGCCACTGGGCGGCGCACGATGCCTCGGCCCTGATGGTCGGCCAAACCGCCGCGCCCTATCCGCAGGGCATCCTGATCGACCAGGGCCTGGCCGACAAATTCTTGGCCGAGCAGCTGCACCCCGAGGCGTTCGAGGCAGCCTGCGCCGCGGTGAATCAGCCGCTCACGCTGCGCCGCCACGGCGGCTACGACCACGGCTACTACTTCATCACCAGCTTCATCGACGAGCACCTGCGCCACCACGCTCGGCAACTCGGACGCTGATCGACCCCGGGCCGGCCGGGTGAGTTGAGCTTGTGCTTGCAGCTGCCGACGCAGACAGTGCGGCGGCGGCCGCGGCGGGTGCCTGGATACCCAGGCCTGCCGGCGTGCCGCGTGGCGGCCGGCGACAATCGGCCCCATGGCTCTCCTCTCCCTCTCCAACGCCCACCTGGCCTATGGCCACGTGGCCCTGCTCGATTCCACCGGCTTTTCGATCGACGCCGGTGAACGCCTGGGCCTGATCGGCCGCAACGGCGCCGGCAAATCGTCGATGCTGAAGGTCATCGCCGGGCTTGAAAAGCTCGACGACGGCCTGCTGCAGATGACCCAAGGTGTGCGCATCTGCTACGTGCCGCAAGAACCCAGCTTCGACGCTGGCCACACCGTGTTCGAAGCCGTCAGCGAAGGCGTGGCCGAAGCCCGCGCGGTGCGCCAGGCCTACGAGGAACACGCCGACGGCGTCGATCTGGACGCGCTGCAGACCCGCATCGAGGCGCTGGACGCCTGGAACTGGGAGCAGCGGGTGGACACCACGCTGGCCCAGCTGCACCTGGACGGCAGCCGCGACATCGGCCAGCTGTCGGGCGGCATGAAAAAGCGCGTCGCGCTGGCCCAGGCGCTGGTGGCGGTGCCCGACGTGCTGCTGCTCGACGAGCCGACCAACCACCTCGACCTCGATTCGATCGACTGGCTGGAGAACCTGCTGTGCGGCTTCAAGGGCAGCGTGATGCTGATCACCCACGACCGCGCCTTCCTCGATGGCGTGGCCACCCGCATCCTCGAACTCGACCGCGGCATCCTGCGCAGCTACCCCGGCAACTTCAGCGCCTACGAGCGTTTGAAAGAAGAGCAACTGGCGTCCGACGCGCTGGCCGGCGCTCGCGCCGACAAGCTGCTGGCGCAAGAAGAAGTGTGGATTCGCAAGGGTGTCGAAGCCCGCCGTACCCGCAGCGTGGCACGCATCCAGCGCCTCGAGGTGCTGCGCTCGCAGCGCCAGGCGCGGCGTGATTCGCTGGGCCAGGTACGGCTGGAAATCGACGCTGGCGCGCCCAGCGGCAAGATCGTGGCCGAGCTGACCGACGTCTGCATGAGCTTTGGCGACCGCGCGACGCCCAAGCTGATCGTCAAAGACTTCACGGCCACCATCCTGCGCGGCGACAAAGTCGGGCTGGTCGGCCCCAACGGTGCGGGCAAGACCACCCTGCTCAAGCTGATCCTGGGCCAGCTGCAGCCCACCAGCGGCACGATCCGCCAGGGCACCAAGCTGGAGGTGGCCTACTTCGACCAGATGCGTGCCGGGCTAGACCTCGACGCCACGCTGGCCGACACCATCAGCCCGGGCAGCGAGTGGGTCGAGTTCAACGGCCAGCGCAAGCACGTGATGAGCTACCTGACCGATTTTTTGTTCTCGCCCGAGCGGGCCAACAGCCCGGTGCGCACCTTGTCGGGTGGCGAGCGCAACCGGGTGCTGCTGGCGCGGCTGTTTGCGCTGCCGGCCAACGTGTTGGTGCTCGACGAGCCGACCAACGATCTCGACATCGACACCCTGGAGCTGTTGGAAGAGCTGCTGCAGAGCTACCCCGGCACGGTGTTCCTGGTCAGCCACGACCGGCGCTTTCTGGACAACGTCGTCACCAGCACGATTGCGTGGGAAGGCGATTTACAGCCTGGCTGCTGGCGGGAGTACGAAGGCGGCATCGCCGACTGGCGGGTGCAGCGCGGCCGCATGCTGGCCGCGCAGGTGGCTGCGGCACCGGTGGCGGCCAAGCCGGTGGCACCACCTGCCGCAGCACCCACCGCTGCGGCGCCGGCCGCCAAGGCCCGCAAGCTGAGCTACAAAGAAAAGCGCGAGTTCGACGAACTGCCCGGCCGCATTGAGGCGCTGGAAGCCGAGCAAAAAGCCCTCAATGCCCGGCTGGCCGATGCCCGGCTGTATGCCGACGCGCCGGCCGAGGTGCCGGCGCTGCAGGCCCGCCACGCCCGGATCGACGACGAGTTGCTGGCAGCGATGGAGCGCTGGGAGCTGCTCGGCGGTTGACAGGCTGACAAGCTGACAAGCCGGGGCCGGGGCCCGCCCGCGCGGCCGTCAAACCGCGTTGGAATACCCCGTCCAGCCCTCGTTGGTGGCCGCCGGGTGGCTGCGGCTGACGATCAGGCCCGATTGCAGGTACAGCGCGTTGAGCAGGCGCATGGCGCGCGGTGTGCCGATGTCCAGCCAGCGGGCGATGTCGGCCAGGTTGCAGGTCTGGCGGCGCAGCCGGCTGATGCAGGACGCCATCGCCGCCGGCACGTCCAGCCCGGCCAGGTCGAGGCTGGGCGACACCCGGTAGGCGGCCTGGCCGGCCAGCTCGGGCAGCAAGGCGGTGCGGGCGCCGCGCAGCGCCACCGCCCACAGCAGCGGCTGCAGCACGCCGTAGTGGTCGGGCTCGGCCAAAGCGCTGGCGGCAGCGGCGTCCGGCGCCGGCCGTCGGCTGGCCGGGCGCACTTGCAACACCTGCAGGGCCGCCAGGTCGGTGGCCATCAGCGCGGCCAGCGGCAGCGTGCAATGCACCCGGCGGTCTTGGGCAAACAGGCTGAGCGTGAAGCGCT